>UQUM01000017.1 GCA_900544255.1 uncultured Sutterella sp. | reverse complement strand
CTCGCTTATTGCAGGCTCACAACGAGGGATAAGAGGATTGATCAATTAATTAACGTATTTCACGAACGATGTACTAGGAATTAATCCTTATGCCGCCGGAACGCTTTCGCGTTACCATTTTTTCCAGCTTACCGTCTAGCTCACAAGGCGACGACGGGTGAGTTCCGGTGCCGGATAAAAGCCGCATCGGACGCGCAGATGACACCCTCAAGCCCCTCGGGCGCAGCATTTACCCCGCTGTTCTGCGTGACTGCCGCTTCTCACCGGAGACTTTTACCCCAAGCGTCCGAGTCCCGAGAAGTCAATGTCTATAACTTGTTGTACAAAACTCTAAACATGAATGCTTTAGCTTCCGTCAGCCGATTCGTCGGCAAAACCTTTGCCTTCTGGGTTCTTCTCTTTGCATTGCTTGCGTACCTTGCCCCGAGTACGTTTATTATTTTCCTGCCCTACGTTTCGATTCTGCTCGGCATTGTGATGTTCGGCATGGGACTCACGCTTTCCGTCGCCGACTTCAAAGAAGTCTTTACGCGTCCCTTGGAAGTGCTGATCGGCGTCGTCGGTCAATTCGTCATCATGCCCCTGTCGGCGTACCTCCTCTGCCTGATTCTGGGGCTTCCCGCCGACATTGCCTTGGGCGTCATTTTGGTGGGCTGCTGCCCGGGCGGCACCGCGAGCAACGTGATGACGTTCCTCGCGCGCGGCGATGTGGCTTTGTCGGTGACGATCACGAGCTGCACGACGCTTCTCGCCCCCATCGTCACCCCGTTCCTCATTTATCTTTTTGCCAATCAGTGGATCAGCATCAACCCCACTGCCATGTTCTGGTCCATCTGCCAGATCGTGCTGCTCCCCATCATCGCGGGCGTCGTCGTGAAGAGCCTTTTGAAGGATAAGGTCAAGGCCGCCACCACCGTTCTCCCCTTGGTGAGCGCCGTGGCGATCGTCCTCATTCTCGCCGCCGTCGTCGCTGCGAGCCACGCCAAACTCGCGACGACGGGCCTGCAGGTCTTTGCCGTCGTGGTGCTGCACAATTCGCTGGGTCTTGCCTTCGGGTTCCTGCTCGGAAAACTCTTTCACCTTAACGTGGCAAAGTGCAAGTGCCTTTCGATTGAAATCGGCATGCAGAATTCCGGCCTCGGCGTAGCGCTTGCGAACGCTCACTTTGCTGCGATGCCCTTGGCAGCGCTCCCCTCGGCGATCTTCAGCTTCTGGCACAACGTTTCGGGCGCCGTCATCGCCAACATTTACGCCCGTATGCAGGATAAGAAAACCGCCTGAGTCTCGGTAAATCCTGCAAAATAAAGGGAATGAGCCGACGCGGACATCTGCCGGCCCGTTCCCTCAGTTTATTTCTGATACTTCACACTACAAACCCCGTTCGGAGAAAATATCATCATGCGCAGTGATCCGTTAACCCAAGGCATCAACGCCGCCCCGCAGCGCTCCCTTCTGAAGGCGCTCGGCCTTTGCGACGCCGAAATCGGCAAACCCCTGATCGGCGTCGTGAGTTCCAAAAACGACATCGTTCCGGGCCACATGAATCTTGACAAGATTGTGGACGCCGTGAAGCAGGGCGTCGCACTCGCAGGCGGCGTTCCCATCGTTTTCCCGGCGATTGCGGTCTGCGACGGCCTGGCCATGGGGCACACCGGGATGAAGTATTCGCTCGTCTCCCGAGAATTGATCGCCGACAGCACGGAAGCGATGTCGATGGCCCATCCCTTTGACGGGTTGGTGCTCGTCGCCGCCTGCGACAAAAACGTTCCGGGCCTTTTGATGGCCGCGGCGCGCCTCAACATTCCGTCGATCGTCGTGAGCGGCGGCGCCATGCTCGCCGGACATTTCGAAGGCCGCAAGGTCTCTTACTCCAACATCAGCGAAGCGGTAAGCCAGTTCCGCACCGGCAAAATCACGCCGATTCAGTTTGAAGACCTGGAAAACAAAGCCTGCCCGTCCTGCGGTTCCTGCTCAGGCATGTTCACCGCCAATTCCATGAACTGCCTCTCCGAAGTCCTCGGCATGGCCCTTCCCGGCAACGGCACCATCCCCGCCGTTTATTCCGCCCGACTGCGTCTTGCGAAAGAAACCGGTATGAAGATCATGGATCTCGTCCGAAACGACGTGAAGCCGCGCGACATCATGACGCGCGACGCCTTCATGAACGCTTTGGCGATTGACATGGCGCTCGGCTGTTCCACGAATTCCATGCTGCACCTTCCGGCGATCGCGCACGAGTGCGGCATTGAGCTTGACCTTTCCGTTGCGAACGAAATCAGCAGCCACACGCCCAATCTCTGCCACCTCGCCCCCGCGGGCAACCACTACATCGAAGAACTCGATGAAGCGGGCGGCATCCGCGCCGTGATGGCCGAAATCGCCAAATTGGGCTTCCTCAAGACGGATCTGATGACCGTCACCGGCAAAACAGTCGCCGAAAACATCAAAGGCGCCAAGATTCTCAACACCGAAATCATTCACACGGTGGAAAATCCGATCGCCAAAGAGGGCGGCATCGCCGTTTTGAAAGGCAACCTTGCCCCCGAAGGCAGCGTGGTGAAACGCTCCGCCGTAGGCGACGACATGATGGTTCATAAGGGCAAGGCCCGCGTCTTTGACTGCGAAGAAGATGCGTTGAACGCCATTTACAGCGGCAAAATCAACCCCGGCGAAGTCGTCGTCATCCGCTACGAAGGCCCCAAGGGCGGCCCCGGTATGCGTGAAATGTTGAATCCTACGTCCGCCATCATGGGTTCGGGCCTGGGGCACTGCGTGGCGCTCATCACGGACGGACGCTTCTCGGGTGCCACCCGCGGCGCCGCCATCGGCCACGTATCGCCCGAAGCCGCCGTCGGCGGCCCCATTGCCCTCGTGAAGGAAGGCGACGTGATCGAAATCGACATCCCCGCCAACCGCATCAGCGTTGAAGTGAGCGACGAAGAAATGGCCCGCCGCAAGGCCGAATGGAAACCGCGTGCACCGCGCATCACGACGGGGTACCTCGCCCGCTACGCGAAGCAGGTCTCCTCGGGGTGCACCGGCGCCGTCCTGCGCGCCGTCTGACGCTCAAGGCGCTTTCGGAGTTTCTGAGAAAAGCGCCTTCCTCAAAAAACGGCCGGAAACGTTTTTCTGCGTCTCCGGCCGTTTTTCTTTCCGCCGTCAACAAACGGCGGTGCTTTCAGGCGATCAGTCGTTCATTACCTTGACACCGGGCATGATGCGGCTCGTGTCGCGGGCGGTAAGCGCCACCGCTGCCGCCGCCTTCAATGCGATCGAGCGGTAGATCCCCGCCGTCACGCCGTCGGGATCGGCAATGACCGTCGGCATACCGCTGTCGGCCTGTTCGCGGATTGCGGTTTCCAAGGGAAGCTGCCCCAAAACCGGCACGTTGTACTGCTTACTCATGCGTTCGGCGCCGCCCTTGCCGAAAATGTGTTCCAAATGTCCGCATTCCGGGCACTTAAAGAGCGCCATGTTTTCAACGATCCCCAAAACCGGGACGTTCACTTTCTCGAACATGCGCAGGCCCTTCTTGGCATCAAGAAGCGCAATGTCCTGCGGCGTCGTCACGACGATCGCCCCCGTCACCGGCACGGACTGCGAGAGAGTGAGCTGAATGTCGCCCGTTCCCGGAGGCATGTCGATCACGAGGTAGTCAAGGTCATGCCACGCTGTCTGCGTCAGAAGCTGCGTCAGGGCCTGCGCCACCAAGGGGCCGCGCCAGATCATCGGTTCCCCCGGATCCACCATGAAGCCCACAGAATTAATTTCCACCCCGTAACTCACGATGGGTTCCATGTTGACGCCGTCCAAACTTTCGGGGCGACCTTCGGCGGCGAGCATCGTGGGCTGCGAGGGCCCGTAAATATCCGCGTCCAGCACCCCCACCTTGGCACCTTCTTCCTTAAGAGCCAACGCGAGGTTTGCAGCGACCGTGGACTTACCGACGCCGCCCTTGCCGGAACTAACGGCAATGATGTTCTTCACATTGGCCAAAGTTTTCAGCATGCGCTGCACGCGGTGCGCACGGATTTCCCCGGTGACGGTCACTTCCGCTTTATCAATGCCGGCCGCCGCAAGCGCCGACTTCACCGCGGCCTCAATTTTCGCGGCCGTCGACTTCACGGGATACCCCGGCGTCACATGCACTGCGACCGTACCGTCCTTTTCCGTCACGGACTGCACGGCCTTCAAATCAGCCAAGGGCTTGCCGCAGACGGGGTCGGCGACGGCTTCGACGACTTTACGTATTTCTTCCAAGTTCATTCTTCTTATCCAGTAGGGAAAATCAGGGAATGCCGACGTTCACGGGGAACGCAGTACAATGAGAGTTTATCCTCGAAATACCTGACTTTCCGTCAGGTTTTTATTGACTCATAGACAGTGAAGAAAGCGATGACTGACAAGAAACGCAATCTTTTCGTGACAACGGCGCTTCCATACGCCAACGGTCCCTTCCACATCGGCCACATCATGGAATACATCCAGGCCGACATCTGGGTGCGTCACGAACGAATGTGCGGCAACAACGTGCATTGGGTGGGCGCGGACGATACGCACGGCGCCCCCATCATGATTGCGGCCCAGAAAAAGGGCATCACGCCCCAGCAGTTCGTCGCCGAAATCGCCGCGGGTCGCAAAGAATACCTGGACGATTTCTACATCAAGTTTGATTTTTGGCACAGCACCGACAGCCCCGAGAACCATGAACTCTCGCAGGACATCTACCGGCGTCTGAAGGCTGCAGGTCTCATTTACACGAAGGACATCGAACAGTTCTACGATACCGAAAAGAACATGTTCCTCGCCGACCGCTTCATCAAGGGCACCTGCCCCAAGTGCGGCGCTGAGGATCAGTACGGCGACAGCTGCGAAGTCTGCGGTTCCGTTTATGCCCCGACGGATCTCAAGAACCCGAAGAGCGCTTTGTCGGGCACGACGCCGGTCATCAAGAAGTCCACGCACTACTTCTTCAAATTGTCCGACCCGCGCGCGATTGAATTTCTGCGCGAATGGACGCGCGGCAACGGCGCGGACGGCAAACCCCGCGTGCAGCCCGAAGTGCTCGCCAAAGACGAAGAATGGCTCGGCGCCGACGGCGGCATGGCCGACTGGGATATTTCCCGCGATGCCCCGTATTTCGGCATTGAAATTCCGGACGCCCCAGGTAAGTATTTCTACGTGTGGCTCGACGCCCCCGTGGGGTACCTCGCAAGCTTCAAGGCGTTCTGTGCCAAGGCAGGACTCGACTTTGAAAAGGAACTCTCCGATCCTTCGACCGAACAGATTCACTTCATCGGCAAGGACATCATCTACTTCCACACGCTCTTCTGGCCTGCGATGCTCAAGTTCGCCGGCAAACCCTACCGCGTTCCGGATCACGTCAACGTGCACGGCTTTGTGACCGTCGACGGTCGTAAGATGAGCAAGTCCCGCGGCACGGGCATCAGCCCCTTAGAGTACATTCGTCTCGGCATGAACGCCGAATGGCTCCGCTACTACCTCGCCGCCAAATTGACGAGCCGCGTCGAAGACGTGGACTTCACGAAGACGGACTTTGTGGCGCGCGTGAACGGTGAACTCATCGGCAAGTACATCAACATCGCGAGCCGCGCTGCAGGCTTCATCTTCTCGCGCTTTGAAGGAAAAGTGTCGGACGCCGCGATGACGGATCCCCTTCTCACAAAACTCCGGGAAGCTGCTCCCGCGATCCGCGACGCCTACGAAAACCGCGAATACGCCACGGCCGTGCGCCGCGTGATGGAACTTGCGGACCGCGTCAACGAGTACGTGGACGCGGAAAAGCCCTGGGAACAAGCGAAGGACCCCGCCAAAGCCGCCGATCTGCAGCGCACGGCGTCGGTCGCGCTCGAAGCTTTCCGCCTCCTCACGCTTTACTTAAAGCCCATCCTGCCGCACACCGCCGAGCGCGTCGAAGCGTTCCTTCACTGCGGTGAACAGACGTGGGATACGGTGAACCAGCCCTTGTCGAGCGCGAACCCCATTGAGAAGTACCAGCACCTGATGGGCCGCGTGGATCTTAAAAAGCACCTCGATGCCCTCATTCCCGGCACCAAGACCGCCGCGCCTGCCGCCGAAGAAAAGAAGGACGAAGCGAACCTCCCTGGCGGCGAAGCGATTGCCCCCATCTGCACGATCGATGATTTCGTGAAGACCGACCTCAGAGTTGCCAAAGTCGTCGAATGCACGACCGTCGAAGGAAGCGACAAACTCCTGCGGCTGATGCTCGACGTCGGCGAAGGCCGCATCCGTCAGGTCTTCTCCGGCATCCGTGCTTTCTATAAGCCCGAAGACATCGTCGGGAAACTCGTCATCATGATCGCCAACCTCGCCCCCCGCAAGATGCGTTTTGGGGTGAGCGAAGGCATGGTACTCTGCGCGAGCAACCCGAAGGATAAGAAGAGCGTTTACCTCATTGAACCCGACGCCGGTGCCGAACCCGGCATGCGTCTTCACTAAGCCCTTCTGACGACAACCCCGCGTTCCAGTCAACGGTTCGCGGGGTTTCTTTTTGCCAAATTTTCGGCCGTGAAAAAGCCGCCTCAGACGAATCCGGGCGGCTTCTTTTTTGTGAGCCTGCCCAAAGGGCGCGGCAGGCTCAGAGCGTTTCAGGATTAAACCATCAGCAACGCGCAGCAGATCACCGCGACGAAGCAGGGAAGCGCCGTGCGCTTGATGACTTCGATCGGGCTCACCATGGCGATACCGGAGACGAGAATCGTCACACCGGCCAAAGGCGACATCGTACGACCCAGAGCACCGGTCAGGAAGGCGAGAGCGCCCAAACCGGGGATGGACATACCGAAGGCTTCGGCGTGCGGGGTCACGGCTTCGTTGAAGGCCAAGGTCGCGGCATCGCCGGAACCAGTGATGACGCCCATGATCCACGGACCCAGCGCACCGCCCCAGCGGGCGTATTCATTGGCGTTCTTCAGCGCATCAACGCAGACGTCGATGAGACCCGCGGCTCGGAGCCCTGCGGCGAACACGCCGGCAGCGATGATGATACCCATCACGTCGGCGTAGCCCTTACCCATGCCGTTGAAGAACTGCTTGGAGAGGTCCTGCGGATTGCAACGGCCGACGGCCAAAGCGCAGATTGCACCGATCACCATAGCCTGAGCCACGCCCATCTTGATCGCGGGAACCCAGAGGTTGCCGCAGACGAGGATGGCGATGGGAACGAGCATCACGAGCGCCTTCAGAACGGAAGGCGTGAAGTCGTCCTGCTTCTGCAGCTTGCTTTCGTCAACCTGAGCATTCGCGTCACCCTTGTTGTCACGCAGAACGAGGCAGACAAGGAGCACACCCACGACGAGGATCGCACCGCACATCAGCGAATAGGTAGAGTGGAAGCCGATGAAGTCCATCACTTCCATGTTGGCCATCTTCGCCACGTACGGGTTGTGAGACGTACCGGGCGAGAGATAGGATCCGATCGTACCGGCCAACACCGCTGCTGCGGCAGCTGCGGGCTTAATGCCGGCGCGGAGCATTACGGGAATCAAGGTCGAACCCACGGCCGCGGCGCAGCCCGCAGCAGACGGAATGGCGATGTTCACGAAGAACGTGATCACCGTGCAGACGGGGATAAGGAAAATACCCAAACCGCGCACCGGCGCAGCCAGATAATGAACGAGCGAACGGTCGCACTTCGTGTAGCTTGCGGCAAAAGCAAAGCCCATCGACGAGCAGATTGCCATCACGAGCGAGTTGTTCGTCATGGACTTGGCGAACTGATTGAGCGCAGCCATCGGATCCAAACTGATGCAGCAGAGCAACAAGCCCGCGCCGATCAGCACAAGACGTGTCTCATAACGTTTAATGAGTGCCCAGACCGTCACAATAATGACGGCAAGAGCAATCCATGCGGTAAGGGTCATACATCCTCCGGTGATGAGGTTTCAATTTTTATGTTGAGTCTTCAATGGGGGAACATTGAAGTTCGTCCGCGTGCCGCAGGCTTTTGTCACCCGCAACACCGACGGCTCTCCCTTTTTAGGTACGCCTTTCGGCAACACCCTCTAAGGTAAAGTACTCAGATTATTTTACACGTTCGGCCGTTACAAGTTGTAAAAACGTTGAAAAAATCTTCTCTCGCATGAATTTTCACCCATTCTTCCAGGGAAATTCGTTGTTTTCGTCCATGAAAAACCCCGCTCACCCAAAAAAGATGAACGGGGTTGGAGCCGCCCGAGGGCGGCTCTCGGCAATCGAAATTAAGCCGAGAATGACGAACCGCAGGAGCAAGTCGTCACCGCATTCGGATTACGGATCACGAACTGAGACCCTTCGAGGTCATCCTTGTAATCAATTTCGGCGCCCACGAGATACTGAAACGACAGGGAATCCACGAGGAACGTCACGCCGTCGCGGTGCATTTGAGTGTCGTCCTCACCGGGCTTTTCTTCAAACTGGAAGCCGTACTGGAACCCCTGGCAGCCGCCGCCCTGCACGAACACTCTGAGCATCATGCCCTGATTGCCGTCTTCGGCCAAAAGTTCCTTCACCTTCGCCACGCACGCGTCCGTAAACTTGATGGGATCGGGAGCCGCTTCCGGGGCCGTCTGAGTCTGAGTTTCAGACATAGTTGTTGTCTCCGACAAATGGGCCGCAAGGGGTGCGGCACCGTAAAAATTCTTATTGAGTCGGGCGATTATAGGGAGGAAAGGCCCGAATTTCCTTAGGGAATTTAGTCGAGTTATCGTGAAGTCTCCCTCGACTAAAGGCTTCCCTCGTTTGTAATCGAAGGGACTGCCTCAATTCGGTGCAGGCTGCACTCAGATCATTGGTGTTCTGTAGAACCCAACTCCGCATGGAGCCTAAAGAGCGAACTTAAGGTGCAGGTACTTCTCTTCACGCATTCCGGAACTTTGGCCACAATGCGCTGCCCCATCGTCACCGACAGGGACTTAAAAATTTCTCGGACGAAATACCGAGTGCCGATGTTGTACGAAGCACTCAGATCGCAGTGGTAACGCTTTCCGTTTTGGAAAATGCAGAGACTGTGATTCTGTTCGTCCCAAGTGACTTGGGAGTTCATGCCTCGCTAGCGAGCAACAAAGCTCAACCGTAAACCCGCACAAGACACAAAAATCTACACACTCCCGGAGGAGCTTTTCAAAGTTCGGCGCCTGTCAAAAAGTCCTTCAGCCGCAGATGAGTGACCGTCGTCGTTGAAAAATCCACATCATCATTGGTGATGATGATCTTTTTCCGCGACTGATCCAACTTATTGAACAGGGCAAATTCCCGACGGTAAGTACTCTCTTCGACGATGCTGTAGGCCACCTGGATCAAATACTGCTTTCCTTCTTTTTCCGCCAAAAAATCGATCTCTTGTTCACCATTCGTGTAGACCGATAATTCAAACCCCCGATAACAAAGTTCGTTGTACACAACGTTTTCGAGATTGTGCGTCAGATCCCAGCGTCCGCCCGTCTGTCGGATGCTGTTGAACGCAACGTCTTCATCATAAATTTTCTGGTAGTACTTCAACGCCCGTTTTGCCCGGGTTGAGAACTGATTAATGGGGCTGATGACGTACGCCTCCTCCAGGTAATGAAGGTACTTCATGATCGTCGTCAACGAACCGCCGATATGTTCATTACGTAGAAACTTCTGAATCGAACCTGCACTGAAAATGCGTGCATTGGACATCAGCACAAAATCCGTCAATCTCAGAAACAACTCCGTCTGCCGCACCCGATATCGACTCTGAATATCTTTGCTGACGATGGTGTCATCCAAATCCTGCAGGTACTGCAGCCGATTCTCTTTTGTGTCAAATTCCACCACCTTAGGAAAACCGCCGAAAATCAGGTAATCCGTGACGGTATACGTGTGATTCAGCTGCGCAGCATACTGCGCCAACTCCCGGTAGACAAAAGGCCGAACGCGGAACGACACGTAACGCCCCGATAACTCATGCGTGAATTCCTTTGACAACAATTTCGAATTGCTGCCCGTGACAAATAACGAAAGGTTCTTCAGTCTCAAACTGCGGCAGGCAATGTTCCAATCCTCCACCATCTGAATTTCGTCCAGAAAAACATAAAGTTTCTCCTCCGTCAACTGAGCTTCCACCGCGGCACTCAACTGGTCGGCATTACGGATTGAACGAGAAATCGCCCGATCCTCAAAGTTGAATTTCATCGTGCGTTTCCCCGCCGCTTTAAGTTCCGCTTCCAGTTGCCCCATGATGACGGACTTTCCGCAGCGACGGATGCCGGTGATGATCTTGATGAGATCTGACTCAACGAAAGGACGAATTTTCTGCAAATAGTGTTCTCGAATAATCATCGCTCTACCTCAGTCAACACCAGACATCCTCACAGTGAAAGATTTTTTCTCGCAAAACAAAAAATCTTTCAACGTAGTGGAGAATTTTTCGAGATATTCACAAATCCTCCACTTTGTTGGAGTATTTTAACCACATACAACAAATCCTCCAACAAAGTGGAGGATTTGCAAAAGTTAAAACACATCACGTATTCGTTTCTGCGGCTACCGAACAATGACATCCGCCGGCGTTTTCCCGCGCGGCACCAAGACCCACGCTTTAACTTCGCTCTTTTGTCGCCCGGCCTGCAGCCCCGCAATATCACCGTATCCCCAAAAATAATCAAACCGAATCACGCCACGAATCGCCCCACCGGTGTCCTGTGCAATAACGGGACGCACGAAATGCATGGCCGGCCGCCCCTGATCCGCCTTCGTCAAAAACGGCACCCCCAGCTGCCAATACCGACGATCCACGGCCACCGTAGCACCCCCGGTCACGGGCACGCCCTGCGCACCGATCGGCCCTTCATCGTCCGCAAACCCCGTACGCTCCGTAAAAAACACGAAGTTGGGATTGGTATCCAACAATTCCCGGGTGCGCTTCGGATTTTCCCGCACCCACTGACGGATGCGCTGCATGCTCATTTCTTCGCGTTTTAGCCCGGCGTTTTCCACGAGCCAACCGCCTACGGCCTTATAGGGGTGTCCGTTCTGATCGGCATACCCCAACCGCATAAACGTACCGTCTTCCAGCAGCACGCGCCCTGAGCCCTGAATCTGCAGAAAGAACGCATCCACCGGATCATCAACCCAACAAAGTACCTTTTCTCTCAGATCACTGCGCGATTCGATTTCGCCTCGGGTATCGTAGGGCACGACGCGGTTTCCCACCAGTTTTCCCCGAAGTCTCAGCCCCTTTAACTGCGGGTGCAATCCCGCCAAATCCACGGTAATGAGGTCGTTCGGCACGCCGTAAAGGGGGTATTGATAATCCCCGTGACGCGTTTTGGAACCTCTCAACATCGGTTCGTAGTACCCCGTCATGAGACCGGTATCCGTGGGGTTTGCCTTATCTTCCTGGGACGTTACTTTCCAAGCTTCAAACGCACGGCTGAAAAAATCATAGGCAGCGGCATCATCCGTCAGCACCGCCCCGGCACAAGTGTCCTGCCACAAGGGCTTGGTTCCCATGGCACGGCAGGAAATGCGAAACGCCTTCAGGGCATTTTGCCAATCCACGGTTCGAGCTTCCGGCAGTTCGGCAAAAGGCACCGATACAAAGTCCGCAAACGGCGCCCGTATTTTTTTAACGCGTACCGCGTTTTCCACTACCCCCGTGTCAATCACGAGTTCCGGCGTTTTTTCCACCGCGACTTTCCCGGCCGTTACCTCGAGTTCCGGTTCCTGCGGCACCGGGGGCGCGGAAGAACATCCCGCCAATACCGCCGCCGTCAACGCCCACAGAAAAAAACGCCGCACCATGAATTCGTTCCTTATTCAGAAAGAAAAGCTTCCTGCACGTCACTCAAGAAACGCCGTCCGAGTTCCGTGACGGCAATCCGCCCCGAATCGGGCACCAAGAGCCCCTTCGTCCTCAGGTCGGCGAGTACCGGCTCGACAAAAGACAAAGGGCGTCCCGTCGTCGCTTCCCAACGCGAAGCCGCGACCCCGTCCGTGAGACGCAAAACGTTCAACGCAAACTCAAAAGGGAGGTCTTCATCCGTTACAACGCGTCGCTCGCTTTCGAAAACTCCCTTTTCAGCCCCCGCCAAATAGTTCGTCGGATTTGCCGTCCGTACCGTCCGGATGATTTCGCCGTCCGCAGTCACTTTGCCGTGCGCACCGGCCCCGACACCGAGATAATCCCCAAACGTCCAATACGTACGGTTATGCCGACAACGGCGCCCGGGTTTGGCATACCCAGAAATTTCGTAATGCTCAAAACCGCCGGTCGTGAGGCGTTCGTGCACCAGCTGCCCCATGTCGGCCGCCGCATCCCCTTCGGGAAGACCGTCAGGCGGCCGTTTTCCGAACGCCGTTCCGTCTTCAATCGTGAGCTCATAAAAGGACAAATGCGTCGTTGCCGCCGCAAGCGCCGCGGCAATTTCCGTTTCAAGCTCCTTTTCCGTTTGTCCCGGCAAGGCGTACATCACGTCCAGATTGATGTTCTCAAACGCCTCGTGCGCCGCTTCAATCGCCTTCATGGCGTCAGACGCCGAGTGAATGCGCCCGAGCCGCTTTAAGTTTTCATCACTGAAACTCTGAATGCCGAGCGAAATCCGATTGACGCCCGCCGCCGCGTACGCCTTGAATCGATTCCTTTCCACGGTACCGGGATTGGCTTCCATCGAAATTTCACAATCCTCCGTCAGCGTCACCGTACGGCGTATTGCATCCATCAGACGCGAAAACCCGTCCGCCGACATGAGGCTCGGTGTTCCGCCGCCGAAAAAGACCGACGACACCTGCCGTCCCGCAGCGGCTCGGGCCGCCCACGCCAAATCCTCGGTGAGCGTCGTCACATAGACCGCTTCCGGGATACACCGGGGTGCTCCGTAGGAATTAAAGTCACAGTACGGGCACTTTCTCACGCACCAGGGCCAGTGCACATAAAGGGCCAAAGGTTCCGTTTCGATGAGAAGCCTATCCACTACCACCCCCAGCGGTCAGCGAGCTCTTCGAGCATCATGCGCATGGCGCGACCCCGGTGGCTCACGTCATTTTTTTCTTCCGCCGTCAGTTCCGCCGCCGTCCGTCCGAAGTCCGGCACATAAAAATGCGGGTCATAGCCGAAACCGCCGGTGCCGCGGGGTTCATCCACCACTTCGCCGTCCCAACGGGCGTCCACGATGATGGGTTCCGGATCCGTCGCGCTTTTGACGGCAACGAGCACACAGGTGTAGTGCGCCCGACGGTCGGCATGACCGGCAAGCGCCTTCACGAGTTTGGCGTTGTTGTCCGCGTCGTTGCCGTGTTCGCCGGCATAACGGGCACTCTTCACGCCGGGTTCGCCGTTTAAGGCTTCCGCGGTAATTCCGGAATCGTCCGCCATCGCCGGCAATCCCGTCTGGCGCGCCGCGTTTCGAGCCTTGGCAAGCGCATTTTCCACAAAGGTGTCAAACGGTTCATCCGCTTCCTTGACGTTTAAAGCCGTCTGCGGAATCACTTCAATGCTGCGGCGCCCGAAAAGGGCGTTGAATTCCCGAAGCTTCCCCTTATTACCGGAAGCGAGCACCAACTTATTCATCGTTTTAGTCCTCAGCCAATGCCGCGCGCTGCGCCGCCATCAGTTCGTCACAACCCTTTTTCGCCAAGTCGAGAAGTGCATTTAATTCGTCGCGCGAGAAAGGTTTCCCCTCGGCCGTTCCCTGAATTTCCACGAAACCGCCTTCGCCCGTCATGATGACGTTCATGTCGGTACCGCTTGAACTGTCTTCCACATAATCAAAATCCAACACCGGCACGCCGTTGCTGATGCCGACGCTCACCGCAGCGACCTGCGTCGTGATGGGATTTTCCTTGATGAGTCCTGCTTTGAGCATACCGTTCACGGCATCGGTCAACGCGACGTAAGCGCCGGTAATCGAAGCGCAGCGCGTGCCGCCGTCGGCCTGGATTACGTCGCAGTCCAAGGTAATCGTGAAGTCGCCGAGCTTTTTGCGGTCAACGATGCCCCGGAGACTGCGGCCTATGAGACGCTGAATTTCCATCGTGCGGCCGCCCTGCTTCCCCTTCACGGCTTCGCGATCCGTGCGCGTTCCGGTAGCGCGCGGCAAGAGAGAGTATTCCGCCGTCACCCAGCCCTCGCCCTTATCCTTTAAGAAGTGGGGAACGCCCGGCGTTACCGTGGCGTTGCAGAGAACTTTGGTACGCCCCACGGAAACCAAGACGCTTCCTTCGGCGTAGCAGGTGTAATGACGTTCAAAACGAACGGGACGCATCGCGTCGGCGGCGCGCCCGTCATGACGAAGTTCGGTCATAAACTTGGCCCTCAAAAAATTTGTCGTCATCCTACAACAAATGCGCGAGAGAACCACAATCGGTCTTGTCGACTTTTACGTCAGTCCGCCCGGTTCCGAAAACCGTCTTTCCGGATCGTTAGAATCTCGACACCTTTGTTTTCAGTTGCACAGGATTTCTTATGTCTCAGGTTTATTCCATGACAGGCTACGCTGCTGCGCAGGCCCCCTCCCCCTTGGGGATCATCAGTTTGGAAGTCAGAAGCGTCAATTCCCGCTTTTTGGATCTCACGCTTCGCACGGCCGACGAATTGAAGTGCACGGAAACGGCACTCCGTTCGATTCTCACGCAGTCGGTAGGACGCGGTAAGGTGGAAATCCGTACCGGCGTTAAAGCCGAATTAAATGAAACCAGCGGCAGCATCAACCCCGCTGCCCTTTCGCTCATTCAAAAACTGCAGACGGAAGTCCTTGCGGCGCTGCCTGAAGCCCGTCCCATGAGCGCAGCGGAAATCCTCGCTTACCCCGGCGTAGTGCGTACCGCGGAAGCAAACCCCGAAGAACTCACGAAAATCGTGTCCGGGCTGCTCACAACGGCGCTCGAAGCTTTTAAAAAGAGTGCCGAACGCGAAGGGGACGCACTTGCCGAAGTACTTAAAGGCTATTGCGACAAAATCGACGCCATTGCCGACGCGGTTCAGGTTCGAATGCCCGACATCGTGGCGGCGGCACAGGCCAAACTCACACAGCGCCTTGAGGACGCCTTAAGTAAGGCACTCACCGCTCATTCTCAACTCACGAGCGAAGAGGTGAGCGACCGCATCCGCACGGAAGCCACGCTCTACGCGATGAAGATCGACGTCGACGAAGAAGTGAACCGCCTCAAAACCCACACCAAAGAAGTGCGCCGCGTCTTAACCGCGGGCGGCCCTGTCGGCAAGCGCCTGGACTTCCTGATGCAGGAAATGAACCGTGAAGCCAATACGCTGGGCAGCAAAGCCGCCGCCATTGAGATGACGGACGCGAGCCTCAACCTCAAACTGCTGATTGAACAGATGCGCGAGCAGATTCAGAATCTCGCTTGATCGCCTACGGTTTAAGCGACAGAAGCGGAACGACAAACACCCCGTCCGGACGTCGGTAGGCCGCGTTTGTCATTCCGCAGAGCACACAAAGTACCGACGGCGCGTTCGCGGGATCTTCCTTAGCAAGTGCCTTTTGCAATTTCAGGAGCCCCTCGGCCGCCGCATCAATCTGATTGGCACCCAGCTTGATTTCAATCGCCGTCCACTCACCGGTGGGCAGCGCAATCACGGCATCGATTTCACGATTCTTATAGTCCTGATAGTGGAACAGTTCCGCCCCCAAGGCTTCCGCGTAAATTCTGAGGTCTCTTTCACACAGCGCCTCAAATAAGAATCCCATCGTCGGCAAATCCGCCGTCAGTGCTTCCGCCTTCATGCCGAGCAACGCCGCCGCCAAGGACGGATCACACAAATGCCGTTTTTCCGCCTGCTTGATTCGCACCGACGAACGGACGGAGGGCGCGAACGGGCGTTGGTTGTCAATTAAAAACAGTCGCGAAAAGACATCCAGGTACGAATACACCGTCACTCGTTCGACCGTTTCGCCGTCGCAATCCGCAATATCCCGGCAAATGGTTTGAACGCCCGCCGTCGTTGCCTCATTTCTCGCCAGCGAACGCAACACTAATTCCAATTTTTTCCGGTTCCGCTGAATTCCGTCAATACGAGTGGCATCATCATCCAATACGGCCTTCAGATACTGCTGCGGCAACAACGACTGATTTTCCGGAGCCACCGACAAACTGGCCGGCCATCCGCCTCGGACAATCAACTGCACCAACCTCTCCAACGCCACTTCCCCGGTAATTTCCGGTTCCAATTCGCCGTGCAGCAGCCGCAGCAGCGACACCTTGCCGTCCGAATCCCCGGATTCCCACAAAGACATCGGTCGCATCCGCAGACGCGCAATACGCCCGGCGCCGCTATGAAGAATGCCTTTATGGTTCGGTGTGGCGGATCCCGTCAGCAGAAACTGCCCCGGGGCATCCGCGTGATCCACCTGAAATCGCACGGCGTCCCACAAAGGCGGCACTTCCTGCCACTCGTCAATGAGTCGCGGCGTTTCTCCTTTCAGAACCGCCGCCGGTGCCATCGCTGCCAAACTACGGTTTTGAAACCCGCCGGCCGGATCTCCCAAATAAATCCGACTGCGGCTCATTTCTTCCGCCGTTCGAGTTTTGCCGCACCACTTCGGCCCCTCGATACAAACAGCCCCGAACGTTTCCAAATACTTTTTCAGTTGAATGTCCGCCAATCGCGGCAGATAACCGGATTTTTTCGTCATGAGATTCCTTGTCCCTTGAGGTCGATGCAGCGAAAGAGGGCCGACGCTGAACAATAAATTCTGTATAGTAAAAATACAAAATTCTGTATTTACATTATACAAAATTTTGTATTTTGACTATACACTTTTTCTACTTTTCCTCTGAGTGTGATTCAGAGCTTCGCCTTTGCTGCCTTCTCTTTTTCTCACCGCCCTTCTGATTTTTCCGCGGTTTCACCTCCCGGTGCGAAACATCTTTTGTCGTTTTTCTGAGTTGTTGTTTTTGGTCGCTCTCGTCAGCTGTGCGCTTTTTTCGTCCGCACTCTGCGCCGCGGATTTTGCAGGAGACGTTCCCGTCGTCCGCGTGGGGTACTTCAAATCCGCGGGCTACCACGAAATCGTCAACGACAGCGAAGGCCGCGGCTACGGCTTTGATTTCTATAATCTCCTGCAGCGCTACGCCAATATCCACGTGGAATACGTGGGCTACGACAAAACGTGGCCCGAAATGCAGGCGATGCTCGAGCGCGGTGAAATCGACGTTCTGGGCCCCGTCAACGTGACGCCCGAACGAAAGAAGCTCTTTGCCTTTTCCAGGAATATCGGCACGAGTCACTCACGTCTTACCGCCCATATTGGCACGATTGCCGTTGCCAGCACCTTGGGGCGCGGTTCCGTTTTCACCGTAAAACTTACGTTCCGCCGGGATAAGACGGTGCCCGTCGCCCCCGCGGCCGCCGACGAGGGACAACTTCCTATCGCTGCGAAACTCAAAGACTGCCGAATTCTTCTTGCGGAAGACAACGACCTTAATGCCGAAATTGCTCTGGAAATCTTGAAGCAGTCCGGGGTTGCCGTCCGGCGCGCCCGCGACGGCGAAGAATGCGTGAGGATTCTCTCGGAGGCTCCCGCGGGCGCTTATGATGCCGTGCTGATGGATATTCAGATGCCCAAGATGGACGGATACGCTGCCACCGAAGCCATCCGTCGGCTCAAAGATGACGCAAAGCGCCGTATCCCCGTCATTGCGCTCACCGCCAACGCCTTCACCGAAGACGAGCAAAAGGCGTGAGATGCCGGGATGGATGCGTTCGTCGCGAAACCCATCGACTTTGAAAAGCTCCTCGCCGTCCTCGCAAAATTCACCGTCAGGGCTTAAATTTCAAGCTTTCCAAACGGGCTTCTTCGCGCCTTTTAAAGAAATCCACGCGGCTTTGGATGTAATCCTGCAGCGCGTCGTCTTCTGCTTTGAATTTGGCGTTCTGCCGTTCATAGTATCCGACGCTCGCTTCTTCGATGATGTCGTTCATGATCCAATAGAACTCCAACCCCGTGCGGGCCACCATCTCAAACGTTTTCTCATCCGTTACGAAAGGGAAACGGCGTGCAAGACGAATGGTGCCGAATTGGCCGATCATGCCGAGCGACTTGATGATTTTCCGCCAATCACTCTTTTTATGCGGATCGAGCTTCAATGCCCGACAGGCGTCTTCAAAATGCGCAAGTTTTTTAAATGCGCGCTTGATGTATTCCGCTTCATAAGCTTCGGACATCAGACGGTCTCCTTGGAGAGGACACCCGCAGGTGCCGTCAATTCAAACATCGGACGAGCATCTTCAGTGAGAAGCGCCCGAGACTCGGTAAGTGCCGCCATCACATAAAGCGGTGCAAAGGGGGCGGCCTGCGTAATACGGATCAACCCTTCTTTTGCGAGTTCCAAAATCGCGAGGTAATTCACAAGCGCCGTCTGCAGGCCCTCTTCCGGGTGAAAGAGGTCGTGAAATTCCATGAAGGGGCGATCCGCGAGCTTTTTGAGAATCCCCGACATAAATTCACGCACCGACAGTTCCTGGCGCGTCACCTTGTGGCTCACGTTCAATTTGGCCCGGGCGAGAATTCCGTTCCAGGCGGCCAGTAAATCGTCCGGCCGCACTTCGGGGAGGAGCTGCACCTGCTCTTGTTCAATCAACACGAAAGCCTTGAAAAAATCCCGTCCGCACCGCGGCATTTCTTCCAAGTCCATCGCCGCCAACTTCATTTTTTCGTATTCCAGAAGGCGCCGCGCCAATTCTGCCTGTGGGTCTTCGACTTCTTCCCCGGTATCCACGTGCGTCACCGGCAGAAGAAGCTGACTTTTGATTTTCAAGAGGCTCGCCGCCATCACAAGATAGTCGGCCGCCAGTTCAAAATCCGTGTCCTTGATCCCTTCCACATACGCCATGTACTGCTCGGTCAGAAGCGCCATCGGAATGTCCATGATGTCGAACTTCTGCTTGCGGATGAGAAAAAGAAGCAGATCCAACGGCCCTTCGAAACTCTCAAGCAGCAGTTTCAGCGCGTTGGGAGGGATGTAGAGATCCTCCGGCTTTTCAAAAAGCGGTTCCCCGTAAAGACGCGCGAACACTTCATCATCGGCATTGCCTGCTGAAGCCGTGAAGTCAGTGAGAACGGTGTCGTCAGCCATAGAGGGATTCCTGAAAAATCGAGGCCGAATTTTAACGAAGCCGCGCCCTTTCAGGCGCCGCGCCGCCACGGGCAGCACAGTTGTTCCGCACCCCAGACGGACGCGTAAAGCGCGAGTCCCAATGCCCCCATGCCGAGTATGCCGTTAAACATCGAAAGGGTATCCCCCAACCCCCAAGCATCCATGATGAGGTACCCCAGCCCCGTATTCGTCGCGAAGCTCTCCGCGAGAAAGAGAACCGCCACCCCCGTGCCGCTCGCCACTTTGAGGCTCGTGAAGAAGTCCGGCAACGCCGCCGGAATATAGACGTGCCGCACCACCGCGCCGAGGTTTCCTCCCATAAAGCGTACGGCGTCTTCGTACACGGGATCCAAGGCCTTCGCCGACGCCCGGACAATGACCAGCATCTGGTATCCCGTCGTCAAAGCAATGAGCAGAATTCTTGAGGATTCCCCCAACCCCAGCAACAGGAAAAAGACCGGCAGCAGCACGATTTTCGGCAGCGGGTACGTAATAAAAATGAGGGGAGCTCCGAGTTTATCGGCGAGTCTGACGTGCCCCAGCCACAGCCCCAACAGAAACGCCGCCGCAGCCGCAATCGTCATACCGACCGCCAACCGCAGGGTACTGATGCCGAGATGCGTGAGGTAAACCGGCTCCGTCAGACTCGTGAGAAAAAGTTTTCCCGTTGCCCACGGACTCGGCAGCACCGCGTCGCCGAAAGCCGTCGTTCCCACCTGCCACAAAAGGCCCAAGAAGATCACGGCGACCGTGTAACGGACGACGGTCTGAAAAACCCCGGTCAAAAGTCGCCTTACCATGCATCGCCTCCGGCCGGCGTCACCGTTTCCCCGCGCCGCACCGCCGCAAATGCGGCGTGCAGTCGTTTTTGTACGGCATAAAAAGCTTCGCCGCTGCGCACGTCGCCTTTCGCAGAAAAAGCGGGATTCGCCGCGAAGGCCGCCACCCGCGTAGGGCGCGCCGCAAGCATCAGAATGTCCTGCGCGAGATACGCCGCTTCCCCCATGTCGTGCGTCACCATCACCACGCTGCAGCCGTGCCGCGTCCACAGGGTCTTCAACAAATCCTGCATTCGTTCGCGCAGGATGGCGTCCAACGCCGAAAACGGTTCGTCCATGAAAAGGATGTCGGGCTTCACGATGAGCGCCCGCCCCAAGGCGAGGCGCTGCCGCTGACCGCCGGACAACTCATGAGGGAAACGGTCTTCCAGTCCCGTCAATTCCATTTCCTGCAGCATCGCCGCCGTACGGTTGCCGATTTCAGCCTCAGACCGTCCTTCAAGCACCAAGGGAAGCGCTAGATTCGCCCGTACCCGCTTCCAGGGCAGCAGCGCCAAAGACTGCCACAGCATGGCCTTTTTGGGCTTCACTGCACGGTCACCAGCAACCCACGTCACCCTTCCCGCCAAGGCCGGACGCAGTCCCGCCAACGCCGCGAGCAGGGTCGATTTACCACACCCAGACTCACCGACGATGGCCAGAATCCGGCCGGCGGCGAGCGTGAAACTCACGTCGGACAAAATCGCCTGCCCGTTCCAACCGACGGCAAGACGATCCGCTCTCAGTGCACACCCCATCCCCGTCGTCCCTTACGGCGCCACCACATCGGCGTAAGTCGGCACCGACTCAATCATGCCTTTTGCTTTCATCCAGTCGCCCACGCGCTTCACGTCCTCTTCCGTAGGAGGCGGCGGCAGGCCGTCCGCGCGGTCAAAAAGAGAAAAACGCACCATTTTGTACCCGGGAGCGACCGGGGGCGGCAGGAGCTTCTTCGTCACCATGAGCGCCCGGTACTTCGCGGGATCCTTCTCGATCAGAGCGGCCGCGGACGCCACGGCCTTACGAAAGGCCGTCACGGTCTCGGGCGTCGCCGTTTTTTTCGTGAGCGCCACCACGGCAAGCGCTTCGTTTAAGCGCGTATCGTCCCAAATGACGCGACCGCCTTTTTGTTCCACCACCGTCACCAAAGGTTCGGGCAACAAGGCCGTCTCCACCTGCCCCGTAAGCAGCATCTGCAGCCGAATCGGAATCTGACGGATTTCCGTATTTTTAAGAGCGTCGTCCGGGAGTTTTTCCGTCGCCTTCATCCGATCCAACAAATAATCGATGATCGTAGCGGCGCTCATCGCCGTCGGCGTACCGTTCAAATCCTTGAGGCTCTTGATCTCTCCGGCCTTTTTCGGCGCCACGACCAAACCGAAGGCGCGCTGCGCGGGCGACGTGTGCGTCGTCGTGACGACGATCGTCTGCGGCACCCCCGTCGCGTTCTGCGTAAAAACGTTCATCAAATCGCCGAAGTGCCCGTCCAGGCGTCCCGCACGCATGGCAGCACCGATTTCCAATGCACTCTTAAAAGGCACCGTCTTCACGGTGAGGCCTTCTTTCGCAAAGAGTCCCTCTTCAACGGCAACATCAAGCACGATGGAATCCGCCGCCGGCAGTACCCCGAGCGTAAGATTCTCAGCGGCGGCACACAGAGCCGTCATCGACATGGCCGCAAGGGCCGCCCAACGCGTTAACTTCATTTCAACCAAACATCCGACGAAAATAGGGAAACTATAGCGGGATTTACCCGCCACGGGCAAATCCATTTATCGAAAAACGCCCGACAAAACCTGAATAATCAGGCATTGTCAGGCGTTTTCTACGTCGTTCGGACCAAAACGAAAACGACGTTATTCCGCGTCAAAATGCGGGTTTTCCGGCGTCCACATCGCCGCCTTCACCGCCGCACGGATGTCGGCCGGACGTTCCACGCCGGCCAAATTGTGGTCAAAGCAGTACTCAGCCACCTTCGCCGCGATTTCCGCCGAGAGCGAACGCACTTCGGACAACGGGGGATACAGACTGCCGTTGGCGAGATCTCCTTCGCTCACGAGGTCGGCCAAAGCCTTCGAAGCCGTGAGGAACACCTGATTCGGAATGGTCTTCGCACGGGCGAAGATGCAGCCGAAGCCGATCCCCGGGAAGACGTAGCTGTTGTTGCCCTGACGCGGCACGAAGGTCTTGCCGGCCACCGTCACAGGATCAAAAGGCGACCCGCAGGCAAAGAGGCACTTACCTTCGGACCACTCGTAAGCCTGTTTGGCCGTGCATTCGGACTTAGAGGTGGGGTTTGAAAGCGCCATGATGATGGGCTGCGCGTTGATTTCGGTCATCGCCTTCACCACTTCTTCGGTAAAGGCGCCGCCCGTCGCGCTCACGCCGACGATGGCCGCGGGCTTGATCTGGCGGATGGCTTCCGCAAAGTCCGTCGTATTTTTCCAATCGTGCGCGAAATCAAGCTTATGCACCGCGAGCTTGTCGCCGCGCGTCTTCGTCACGAGTCCCTTCGAATCAAAGAAGGAAATCTGAGAAAGCGCCTTATCTTCCGTGATGCCGTCTTCGACCATGGCGTCGGCAATCAAGTGCGCGATACCGGCCGCGGCAGCACCGGCGCCCAAGAAGAGGATGCGTTGGTCGGACAACTTTTCCTTCTTCACGCGCATGGCGGAATAAAGGCCCGTCAGCACGACGGAAGCCGTCCCCTGAATGTCGTCGTTAAAGCAGCAGATCTTGTCGCGCCAATTCGCAAGGTGCGTGAAGGCCACCGAGTTCTGGAAGTCCTCAAATTGCACGAGCACGTGGGGCCAACGGGCACGCACGGCGGTGATGAATTCCTCCATGAGCGCAAAGTATTCGTCGCCCGTCACGCGCTTTTGACGGAGCCCCAGGTAGAGGGGATCGTTCAGATAGCTTTCGGTGTTGGTGCCGACGTCGATCGTCACGGGCAACGCTTTCTGCGGATTCACGCCGGCGCAGGCCGTGTAAAGCGCGAGCTTGCCGACGGGAATTCCCATGCCGTTCACGCCCAGGTCGCCCAACCCCAAAATACGGGAACCGTCGGTGACGACGATGATGTCCACGTCCTGGTTGGGGACGTTCGCCACGAGTTCTGCGACGTGCCCCTTATCCTTGGCGGACACGTAGAGCCCCCGCATGTTGCGGTTGATGTGGCTGTACTTCTGGCACGCTTCGCCAACGGTCGGGGTGTAGATGAGCGGCATAAATTCTTCGACGTTTTCAACGACGAGTTCGTAAAAGAGCTGTTCGTTGTTGGCGTGCACGCTCTCCAAAGTGAGATACTTGTTGATCGGCGTCGTTTCCGAGTCGATCACTTCCTTTAAGCGTTTCGCCTGATCCTTGAGGCTCGAAACCGCCGGCGGGAGCAGCCCGCGCAGTCCCAAACGGTCACGTTCTTCTTCTGTAAAAGCCGAACCGCGGTTTAACCACGGATTGCGCAGCACGTCAACGCCGCGCACTTCTTTGCACTGATTCATCATAGTCACTGGTAGTTTGCCTTCAGGAGTCAAAAGGAACTCCGCAGCCTGCGTGCTCCCGTATAACACAAGCCGCCTGGTCTTTTCTTGAATTGTTTTCTAGCGCTTTTTCGCAGACGCCTTGACGCCCAGGCCCTTCAAACGCTCACGCGCGATATCCGAAGCCTGTGTGCCGGGGTATTGTTTCACGATACTCTGAAGCATGTCAACCGCTTCCTTTTTGCGGTTTAATGCCGTGTAGGAGGACGCCATCGAAAGTTTCGCCTCCGCAGCGCGCGCATCCTGCGGGAATTCCTTCACCACCCGCTGCTGCGCCTTGAGGCTTTCGGTGTAGCTTCCCTGCGCATAAAGCGCGTTACCGAGCCAGCAAAGCGCGCTTGCCGTGTAGCCGCCCTTGGGGTAATCCGCAAGAAGCGACTTCAAAAGAGTTTCGCTTTCGGCATATCGGCCTTCGCTGAAAAGCGCCAACGCCAAATCGTAACGGCGTCGTTCTTCGGGCGACACCATCTCGTTTTTCCCGTCGATGCTTTCCATCTGGGGTTCCAGGGCCGCGACACGCTTATCAAGGTTGCCGAAAAGATCGCGGACGCTGCGCTGCTGCAGCGTCAGTTCGTTCGTCAACTTTTCAACGCGCCCGGTCAACTGAGCATTCTGTTCGCGAAGCGCTTCAATCTGCCCCACAAGCTGCATCTGCGCGTTCTGCAGAGTCTGCGTCTTTTCACGGAGTTCCAAGATCGCCTTACGGGCTTCGTCGTCCCCGAAAAGCGCCCACGAGGGCGACGAGGCCGTCACCATCACCACGGCCGCCGCGGCCGTCATCAGAAATTTCGTCGTCATAACGAAGGCCTAGCGGTTCACGATGTCCGCCCGGCGGTTCTGCGCCCAAGCTTCTTCGGTTTCCCCCAGCGCGGCGGGCTTTTCCCGGCCGAAGCTCACGGCTTCGATGCGCGTCGAGGGAACGCCCAGCAGCTGCAGGCGCTGCTTGACGGCTTCGCTACGCTTTTGGCCCAACGCGAGGTTGTATTCGCGACTGCCGCGGCTGTCGGTGTTGCCTTCAATCACGACGTTCGCCTTCGGATTGGCAATGAGACGCCGGGCGTTGCCTTCGATCACAGGCAGGTACTTCGTATCGATCGTGTAGCTGTCAAACGCAAAGTAAACCGAGTGTTCATTGACGCCGGCAAGGCCCGCACCGCTCTGAGCGGCTGCGTCTTCCTGCGTCGTGCCCTTTTTGAGGGATTCATCCAATTCCACGGAGGAGCACCCCGCCAACGCCAGCACGGCCGCTGCGGCCGCGAGAGCTTCGATTCGTTTGAAGTTCATCGTCATTTTCCATACACCCCGGTGAAAAAATCACCGAAAGCCTTCTGTTTTTCTTAAGGTTAATCCTAGCAAATCCGTTCCGAAAGCGACAAAGCCTCAGAGTGCCTCAGGCAGCAGCGGCCCCCACGTCGGTTCCCGAATGTCTCCGGAAGACCCCGTAAGCCACGACTTCACGGTACCGTCGGCGCTCACCGTCGCCAAAACGCCCCGCTTATTGCGTTCGCTCGCATAGACAATCATTTGGCCGTTCGGGGAGAAGCAGGGGCTTTCGTCCAAATCGGTCGAGGTAAGAATCATTTCTTCCCCGGTCGCAAGATTCATCACCGCCACCCGATAACGGCGCCCTGAGCGCGTGATGTAGGTGAGCGTCTTCCCGTCAGGACTCAAAGAGGGACTTACGGCATAGTCACCGGAAAAGGTCACGCGTTCGGCATTTCCGCCGTCGACCGCCTGTCGGTAAATCTGCGCCGTACCGCCCCGGTCACTCGTGAAGTAAAGGTACTTGCCGTCCGGCGAAAAGACGGGTTCCGTATCAATCGCATAGGAGTGCGAAAAGCGGCTCACGCCCGTGCCGTCGGTATTGATGAGGAAAATTTGCGTAAAGCCGTCGCGGGACAAGGCCAAAGCCACTTTCTTTCCGTCGGGACTAAAGGCCGGCGCCGAATTGTTGCCGCGGAAGTTCGCGAGCACGCGACGGCGTCCGGTCGCTACCGTATGAATGAAGACGACAGGTTTCTTTTCTTCAAAAGACACGTAGGCGACCTGGCGCCCGTCGGGCGACCACGCAGGTGAAATAATGGGTTCCCGACTCTTTAAGGCGGGCATCGCGTTCGCACCGTCGCTTTCCGCAATGATGAGTTCGTAGTTGGCCTTATCGTGTTCCACCACGTACGCCAAGCGCGACGCAAACTGTGCGCCGAACCCGGTCAAAGCCGTGTAGATGCGGTCGGCGATGCGGTGAGACGTCATCCGCAGCTGCCGGTCGTCCAAGAGATATTCTCCGCGGTCGATTTCTTCGCCCTTCACGACGTCAAAGAGCCGGAAACGGATGTTCCAGTTGCCGTCGGCCTGCCGGATGACGGAACCGACGGCAAGCATGGCGGCGCCTTTGTCAGACCAAGGCGACAACGACGGACGCACGCTTTCTTCCAGCGTCGCTTCCCGATCGGCTTCCATGATGCGGAACGCGCCGGTGCGGTTCAAGTCCGCCGACACCACTTTAAAAGGATCAATCCCCGTTTCCGCCGTCCCGTTCATCGGAATGAACGCAAGCGGAATCTGGTTGGCACCCACCCCGGAAATTTCAATCCGGAGCTGCGCCGCGGCCGATCCCGAAAAAGCGAGAGCCGCGAGGGCGGCCGAACCGCCCAGTAAGAAACGTCGCTGCATGCTGCCTCAAGTCTGAAGAGTCAAAAAGCCGACGTGCACCGAAAGCACCCATTCGGCGCACGCCCTTTTTTATTTTAGTGACGGAAGTGGCGTTCGCCCGTGAAGACCATCACGATGCCGCGTTCGTCCGCCGCCGCAATCACTTCCGGATCGCGGATGGATCCGCCCGGCTGAATCACGCAGGACGCCCCCTGATCGACAATGACGTCCAAACCGTCGCGGAACGGGAAGAAGGCATCCGAGGCTGCGGCGCTCCCGACGAGCGACAACCCGGATTCCTGCGCCTTGATGGCCGCAATGCGCGCCGAATCCACGCGCGACATCTGCCCTGCACCCACTCCCAACGTCATACCGTCATGGGCATAAACAATGGTGTTGGACTTCACAAAGCGCGCGATGTTCCAGGCAAACATCATGTCGGCGATCTGCGCAGACGTGGGCTGCTTCTTCGTGACGACCTTCAAGTCGGCTTCCGAACAAAGCTGAATGTCCGGAGTCTGCACGAGGAGCCCCCCGCCCACGCGCTTAAATTCGTAGTCGTTGTGGGCGTTCCCCACTGCCACCGTCAGCAGACGCAGATTCTTCTTCGCTTCAAAAAGACGGCGTGCGCCTTCGCTGTATGCCGGAGCAATCACCACTTCCGCAAACTGCTTCACGACTTCCGCTGCAGTCGCTTCATCCACTTCGCGGTTAAAGGCGATGATGCCGCCGAATGCACTCTTCGGATCGGTCTTAAAGGCCTTCAGATACGCTTCGTGCGCATCAACACCGATGGCTGCACCGCAGGGGTTGGCATGCTTAATGATGACGCAGGCCGGCGTCGTAAAGCTGCGGGCCGCTTCCCACGCCGCATCGCTGTCGCTGATGTTGTTGTAGGAGAGTTCCTTCCCCTGCAGCTGCGTATACCCGGCCAAAAGCCCCGGCGCCACAAAGTGTTCGCGATAAAACGCCGCTTTCTGGTGCGGGTTTTCGCCGTAGCGCATATCCTGCACCTTTTCCCACTGACGCGTCAGAATGTCGGGGAAGTCCTTCGTCTTTTCACGGTTTTCGTCAAGGCTCGTAAGGTAGTTCGTAATCGCGGCGTCGTACTTGGCGGTGTGGGCAAAAACTTTCTTTGCAAGTGCCAAGCGCATCTCCGCCGTGACGCCCCCCGCCTTAATGGCGGCAATTACGCGGTCATAATCCGAGGGATCCACGATCACGGTGACGGATTCATGGTTCTTCGCCGCCGCACGGATCATCGTGGGGCCGCCGATGTCGATGTTTTCAATCGCGAGTTCAAATGTGCAGTCCGGACGCGCAATCGTCTGTTCGAAGGGGTAAAGATTCACGCACACGATATCGATCGTGCCGATGTGGTGCTCTTCAAGGGCCTTCATGTGTTCGGGAACGCAGCGGCGCGCGAGAATCCCGGCGTGAATGTGGGGATCAAGCGTCTTCACGCGACCGTCCAACATTTCGGGGAACCCGGTGTAGTCCGCCACTTCGCGGCAGGGAATGCCTTCCTTCGCGAGAAGCTTTGCGGTGCCCCCCGTCGAAAGAATGCTGTAGCCCAGGGCCACGAGCTCACGGGCGAAATCGGCAACGCCCGCCTTGTCGGAAACGCTGATCAAAGCCTGTTTGGTCATTGATGAGTCCTTAAAAAAGTGAAAAATCAAAAAACAAAAAACAAATTCGTTTCATTCATTAAGCAATGAATCCGTGCATCAGGAGTTTTTTGTGCAGCGTATTGCGATTGATGCCCAAAAGCTGCGCCGCCGCCTTCTGGTTTCCCTCACACTTTTTCATCGCCCACGTCAAAAGCGGCCGTTCCGCCGCCGACACAATCATTTCGTACAAGGGCAGTCCGCGGGTACCTTCCAAATCCCGCACGTAACTTTCCACCCGCTCCACCACCATCTGTGCAAACGCGTCCGCCCGCCGACGAGCTTCGGCTCTCGCCCGCCGCTGTTCTTCCGCGGCACTGGCGGCTTCCGTCTTATTTTCGTTCATTACTTCCGTCGACATGATCATTCGTTTGTGACAAATGGAAAAAATACCTACGGATCCCGTCGGTTAAAGCCTCCGCCGTCTCCGAACGCACCAACTGTTTGGCGGCGTCGCTTCCGCCCGGGAGTCGTGCGAGATAGGGCATCAAAAACTTACGGAAACTTCTCAAGGCGTATAAAGAATCCGCTTCATTTAACGCCAAATGCAGATCAAGATGCTTCAGGAGAACCGCTTCAACCGTTGGCGGCTCGGGTTCTCCGGGATCTTTTTCTCCGGACAAAAGCGCCGCCGTCCGCTCAAAGAGCCACGGGTTTCCAATGGCACCGCGCCCCATCATGACGCCCGCGGCCCCGGTTTCCTTTAATACGGCAACCGCTTTCTGCGCAGTAGCGATGTCACCGTTGGCAACGACAGGAATCGACACCGCCTTCACCACTTCAGCAATCGTCCGATAGTCAACGGTTCCCATAAATTTATCGGCTCGGGTACGTCCGTGCACCGTGAGAAGCGCAGCGCCCGCGCCCTCAAACCGCTGAGCCAGTTCCACGGCGTTTTTGTGTGCGCGATCCCAACCCGTACGCATTTTGACGGTGACGGGGATCGACACCGCCTCAACCGTTTCTTTCACGATCGCTTCAGCCAACTCCGGCTCCTGCATCAGCGCGGAACCGCAGGCTTTACCGCAGACGACGCGCGCCGGGCAACCGAAATTAATGTCCACGGCCGCAGCACCGGCCTCTTGCGCAAAGCGCGCCGCTTCCGCCATTTCTCGGGGATCGGCTCCCAACAATTGAATAACGGGGAAAGGATCGGTCGAATCCGTTTTAAATCGTGCCGTCGTCTTGGCGGTCGTCCGAAGGCGGGCTTCACTCGCCGCCATTTCCCCCACCGTCCACCCGGCGCCCATTTCACGCGCGATACGGCGACAGGCTGCGTCCGTCACGCCCGCCATGGGAGCGAGTACGGTCGGAGCCGAAGGTGTGAAGGAACCGATCTGCATCAGAGAAAGTTAGGAGCTGACGATCTTTTCCGCAAGGGAAAAGACCTCGTTTCATAAGGAGTCCTGAGACGGGCGGCATTTTAACAGAGCTCCTCTTTCATGCTCACAAATTAAGCACACAACAAACCCCGTAAAATCCCTCATGGAGAACTGCTTATTTTCAAAAATTCCGGCTGAGAATTCAGCAGAAAATTTCTGGCAAAATTTGGCGCTGACAACTGATTCTTTACGATTACTCTCTTACAATCCGTCGCGAAGCTTTCTTCCCAATCAACCACGCTGCTTACGGGAGTCTCAGCCTTATGCCACCCCTTTTTGCCCTAGGAAACACCGACCTCACCGATATTCTGCAAAAGAATCGGTTTTACATCGATAAAACACAATTCCTGGCTGATTGGTGGCACATCGGTTCCCTCGTCACACTGATAACGCGTCCCCGGCGTTTTGGCAAAACGCTCATGATCAACACAGTTGAACAGTTCTTCTCATTGCGCTTTTCCAACCAGCCCTCAGTTTTTAAATTTCTGGACGTATGGCGGGACACTTCGCTTCGGGAATCTTCTGGAAAATACCCTGTTGTTTCACTTTCTTTTGCCAATATCAAAGGAATAGACTTTGAATCATCCCGTCGCCTTATTCTCCGAGCTCTGATGGAACTCGGCGATAAGTTTCCCTGCCTAAAAGACAGCCACCAACTAACTGAAGACGAACTTCAGTTCTTCAGAGCCTTCTCCACTGAAGTTTCCGACGATATTGCACAGTATTACCTGTACAACCTCACCAAAGCGCTGTACAAGCACTACGGAACCCGTGCCATTATTCTCATTGATGAGTACGATACCCCGATGCACGAAGCTTGGCTCAACGGATACTGGAGTGAACTGTCTAAATTCATACAACCCCTACTGGGACTTGCATTGAAAGACAATGAGTATCTGGAACGTGGACTTCTCACCGGGATCACTCGTATTGCCAAAGAATCCATCTTCTCGGATCTCAACCATCTTGACGTGATCACCACCGTTTCCGATGACTACAGTACGACTTTCGGCTTTACGGAAAACGAAGTGTTTGCCGCAATGGATCGTTACGGTCTTTCGGATCGCCGAAGCGTCAAGGAATGGTATGACGGTTTTACGTTCGGTCATTCGCACGACATCTACAACCCGTGGTCCATTCTCAACTACCTCAAAGAAAAGAAATTTGCTCCCTATTGGGCCAATACCAGCAGTAACGCACTGGCAGGACAGTTGATTCGGGAAGGCAGTAAGAAAGTCAAGCAGGACTTCGAACGACTGCTGCAGGGTGAAACGATTGTTACACCGCTCTCAGACTCCATTGTTTTCCAGGATCTCAAATCCAACCCCTCGTCACTTTGGTCACTGCTTTTAGCAAGCGGCTACCTGAAAATTGCAGGGACTGCCGCCAACCAAAACTACCATCTGGCGCTCACCAACCGGGAAGTTCGCGAGATGTTTGAAGGCCTCATCCGACGTTGGTTTGATGACGATAACGACAGCTACGCCGACTTCGTGGACACCCTGCTTTCAAACGACGTATGGGCCATGAATGAAACCATGAACACCCTCACTCAATCCGTCTTCAGCTTCTTTGACACGAACGCGGAGCAACCGGAAAAGTTCTACCATGGTTTCGTCCTGGGGCTTCTCGTCACATTGAAAGACCGCTTCATCATCACGAGCAATCGCGAAAGCGGCTTCGGGCGCTACGACGTCGTCCTCGAACCTCGGGACAAAACCAAGGACGAAGCCTTTATTCTCGAATTCAAGATCCACCGCACGGGCACTCTAGAAGATTCTCTCAAGCAGGCTCACGAGCAAATCTGCACCAAAAACTATGCAACCGATCTTCTTAACCGAGGCATTCCGAAAGATCGTATCCGCGCCTACGGACTCGTTTTCGACGGCAAAAAGGTATTGATCGGTTAACTCACAAGAGTCCGGGGACGTCCTTTTTCTCAATCACACCGACCCCGGCCGTCTTTAACCCCGCCATCGCCGCCGCGAGTGACCCGCCGGCGTCAATCGCCCGGGACGCATCTTCGATGAGGTACGTCTTAAACCCGGCGGCTGAAGCGTCCTGCGCCGTCCAAGCCACACAAAAATCAGTCGCGAGCCCGCAGACAAACACCGTCGTCACCCCGCGGCTTTTAAGGTACCCCGCCAACCCCGTCGGCGTTTTTCGGTCGGCCGCAAGAAATCCCGAATAACTGTCGCAGTTTTTATCCGTCCCCTTGCGGATGACGGCGTGCGCCCGCACGGTTTCAAGCCCTGCAGCAAAGTCTGCACCGCTCGTTCCGGCAACGCAGTGATCCGGCCAAAGCACCTGATTGCCGTACGGCATCGGCACAACGTCGTACGGCGATTTTCCCGCGTGCTGCGACGCAAAACTTGAATGATCCGCCGGGTGCCAGTCCGCCGTCAGCACGACCGTCGGAAAAAGCGGCATCAAACTGTTCGCAATCGCTACGGTTTCATCACCCCGCGGCACCGCCAAAGCGCCGCCCGGCAGAAAGTCATTCTGAATATCCACCACAATCAAAGCCGCCGTCATTTTTTCACCTACAGTGCTACGCCTGCGTCGGCGCATTCCTTCACCAGTCTTTCCACCACGTCCGCAGCGCTGCCTTCGCGCACCAAGGGGGCACCCTGCCCGCAGGGCATTTCCATCAAATCGTCCCGATTCTCCCGGCGTGCGGCCAATTCCACCGACCGCATCACCGTCCACATTTCCGGATACGGTGCCGCCTCGATGTCGGCGCCTGCCAGAGCTTGCGTTAGTCCGCTTGCCCGCGCACGCGTCAGGCGCCCCGACCCCGTTTTCTCCCAGCCCGGTGCGGTATCCGTCAAAAAAGGGAGCGCCGCTTTCAGGGCCGGGTGTGCACGGCTCTCCGTCGTTCTCAAAAACGCCGTTCCCAATTCCACGGCCGAGGCCCCCGCCACCAAAGCGGCCGCGGCCTGCGCACCGGTCACGAGTCCTCCGGAAGCAATGACGGGCACCGTCGCCACACGGAAAGCCGGCCCCACGAGACTTAAAAGTCCCACCTGCGCCGCTTCGTCCGGCACTTCGAAATTCAACCGCGGCCCGCCGGCTTCCGCGCCCTGCACCACGATGGCGTCGGCTTCGGCACTTCTCATCACCTTCACTTCCCGCAGGCACGTCGCAGCGGCAATCATGCGGATACCGGCCGCCTGCAGTTTTTCGACGTACTCCTCCCGAAGCCCGCCGAAAGAAACGTAAACAAAGGGCACCTGAAGCTCGATGAGGGCATTGAACTGCACTTCAAAATCCGGCAACGGCGTCGTAAGTTCGGCCCCCAAGTCCGTTTTTAAATCTGCAAGTGCTTCGTTCATGCGGTTAACTTCCGCCGTATCCAACGGACGTAAGGTTTCTGCCCTCACATGTACGGCAAAGGGCTTATTCGTCAGCCGACGCACGGTCGCCACCGCCCGCCGAATGTCGTCCGCCGAATAAAAGTCGGCGGCCAGCACTCCCAGACCGCCCGCTTCGGATACGGCGGCCGCTAATTCCGGTCCCGCAATATCCGCCATCGGCGCATTAAGAATCGGGTAGCGAACCCCGGCCCAGGCCGCAAACTGAGCGGCGCGTTCTGCTGCTGTCGTCACTTCAAAAACCTTCCAACCATTTCGGCGCCCGGGAGTCCGAGCAAAGTTTGGCGAGTTCCGTCGGATCCCCGACGTTTGCCCAAAAACCGTTCCATACAAGTCCCTTCACACGGGCATTTTGCCAAAGCCAAGGAAAGAGTTTCGCAAAGACCGGTTTCACCCCGGCAAAAATCCGCGGAGCCACCACCATCAGGCACCCGTAGGTATAGGGACCTTTTCCGGGCACCACCGTACCGTCTTGCTTGAGCGACAAATCGCCTTCGACATGGTACGAGGGATTGGGCACCGCCACGATGAGCGCGTCATAGTCCCCCGCCTCGATGGCCTGCCCCGCCTGAACGAGTTCTTCCATCGGAAAGGCATGTACAACGTCCCCTGCCGCGACCAAAAAGGGCGTTTTTCCGTCGGTGAGCAACGGCAGCGCTTTCACAATTCCTCCGAGGCTCTCCAAAGCATCGGCTTCCGTCACTCCCTCGCGGCTTAAGGTGAGGGTGATACCGTGCGCAGCGTATTCTTCGGGCATCGCTTCGAATTGCTCTGCCAAGTGAGCCGTGTTCACGACGATTTCCGTCACACCGGCTTTTTTTAGAGCCGCGAGTTCCCAGTCCCACAAGCGTTGTTTTCCGACGGGAAGCAACGGCTTCGGGCACATATCCGTCAAGGGGCGCAGCCGTTTGCCGCGCCCGGCCGCCAAAAGAAGGGCTTTCATCAGAAATACGCTTCCTGCGTGGACGAATCTTCAAAACAATCCAGCAACCAGTTGATGGCTTTCAGTTCATCGTAGCGGTTCGCGGTCTGACGCACGTAGTGGATAAAGCGCGGCGTGTCGGCGAGGTACTTGGGCTTTCCGTCGCGGTAATTAAGCCGCGCAAAAATCCCCAGAATCTTGAGGTGGCGCTGCAGCCCCATCCATTCGATGTCGCGCCAATAGACGCCGAAATCACGCGGCACGGGAATTCCCGCCCTACGGGCCTTGTCCCAATAGCGGATCGTGACGTCGAGCACGAATTCTTCGCCCCAACTCACGAAGGCGTCACGCATGAGGCTTGCGATGTCGTAACTCACGGGGCCCGTCACCGCGTCCTGGAAATCCAAAATGCCGGGCACCCCGTCCGTCACCATAAGGTTGCGCGGCATGAAATCGCGGTGTACGAACACTTTGGCTTCCGCCAAGTTGTTGGCCATGATGCGCTCAAAGACGACGTTTACGAGCGCCTGCTGCTTTTCCGTCATCTTGAAGCCCTTGTGGCGCGACACGTACCACTCGGGGAAAAGTTTCAATTCCCGTTCCAAAAGCGCATGATCGTATTCGGGGAGCACGCCGGACCGGGTCGCCTGCTGCCACTTCACGAGTTCCGTCGTCGCGAGATCAAAAAGGCGCGCCGCATTGTCTTCGTTTAAGACGTCGAGATACGTCTGCCGCCCCAAATCGCTCAAAAGCAGGAACCCCTCACCGAGGTTCTGCTCATAAATTTCCGGCACATTCAAACCCGCGGCCTTCATGAGGCCGTCAATCCGAACAAAGGGCTCAGAATTCATTTTGTCCGTCGGCGCGTCCATCACGATGAACGTTTTACCCGCTGACCCCGTCACACGGAAATACCGGCGAAATCCCGCGTCGCTCGAAGCGGGTTCCAAGGTTTCCGGTGCGAGACCGTAGCGGTCTTTGAACGTATCAAGCCACGCGGTCGCGGCCGTCTTTCGAACGTCTTCAGAAATCGTCTGCATCATTTTTACTGTTTTTTCTGTTTCAATCGGTGTTTCGGAGGCGATTTAGAGGAAAAGCCTGCGCCCGCCTTCCCTATAATCGCGAGATCGGTACCTTTCACTATACAGCCTTATGCTTCGGAAATCTCAACCGCCGCAGATTACGCGCCTCGCGGGCGCGGTTCTCTGCGCTTTGGCCGCGCTTCCCGCCGCCGCTCAAATCGACGAGGGCGTCGCACTCACCGATGAATTGGTGACGCGGCTCACCCCGAACAGCGAACTCCCCGAAGGCGCGAGCATTGTCTCCGCCGAAGTGATCGAGGGATCGCCCGAAACGGTGCTCGTTCTCTTAGGGGACGCGGAAATCCGCCGCACGGGCGAACGCGTACGCGCCGACAAAATTACCTACACCCAAGAAACCGACGTCGTCACCGCCGAAGGCAACGCCTCCGTGTCCCGCGACGGCACCACGGTGAAGTCCCCGTCAATCACTTACCAAATGGACGAAAAAACGGGGACGGCTTCCGACGCCGACTATGAATATGCGCCGCGAAAACTACGGGGCAAGGCCAAAGAAGTGTGCCTTAAGTCCGACAGTCTCACCGAATTGTCCGACGTTTTCTTCACCACCTGTCCCGAAGGCGACAAGAGCTGGTGGATCGAAATGAATAAGCTCACTCTCGACGAGTACGAGAAAGAAGGCTACGGCAACGGGGCGGTTCTCAAAATGGGCGGCGTTCCGGTCTTCGGCTCCCCTTGGTTCACCTTCCCCTTAGGGGAAGAACGCAAGTCGGGGCTTCTCACGCCCACTTTAGGCTGGAGTTCGGAGAAGGGAACGGAAATCGCGCTCCCCTATTACTTCAACATTGCGCCCAACTACGACTACACGCTCACGCCGAGACTCGTCTCCAAGCGCGGGTTTATGTTGGGAAACGAAGGGCGCTTTAAATGGCAGCACTTGGAAGGCACCCTCACCGCGGACTACATGCCGCACGACCGCAAGTATGACGACGACCGCTATGCCTTAAAAGCCGACGTGAGGGGCGCCCGGAACGGTTTCGGCTACGGCGTCAACTACAACCGCGTGAGCGACAAGGACTACATCGATGATTTCGCAAGCGACATCCGTACCGCGAGCGACAACATCATCGCGCAGGACTACTGGGCCACGTACGGCAGTAAGTATTGGAACGCTTCGCTGCGCGTTAATAAGCATCAGGCACTGAAAATCCAAGATTTGAGCCGTCCCTACACCCGCGAACCGCAGTTCAATTGGAATGCGTACGTCGCTGATCTCGGGGGTTTCGAATTTTCGACGCATCTCGAAGCCACGCGCTACCGGCATGAAGCGGGCAACACCAGCAGTTACCGCGTCAACGGCAACCGTTACATCGCTCACCCCACGGTGAGTTACCCCATGGGCGGCACCGGTTGGTTCTTTAACCCCAAGGCTGAGCTCATCGCCGCGCAGTATTCACTCGATCACAAGTACCTGCAGGGCAACGACGACAGCGTGAGCCGCACGGTTCCCGTCTTTTCGGCGGACACCGGGCTCATTTTCGAACGCAATCTGTCGCTTTTCGGCCGCGATACGGTGCAGACCCTTGAACCGCGTCTCTTTTACGCCTACATCCCGTACCGCGGTCACCAGAACGCCGTTCCGCTGTACGACACGAGCGCCCGGGAAACAAGTTTCGGTCAACTCTTTCAGGCCAATGAATTCGCGGGGTATGACCGCGTGAGTGAAACGAACCACGTTTCGGGCGCCTTGACGACGCGTTTCATTGATTCGGACACCGGCATCGAATGGGTGCGCGCCGAAATCGGACAGCGCTACTACTTCAACGACAAGCGGGTGGGGCTTGACGGTTATCGCCACGACATGAACGATCAGCGCGGCGACCTGATGGGGAACCTGGCGACGCGCCTCACGCGCTCGCTCTCGGCCAATGCCTACGCGCAGTACTCCTATGACCGCAAGTCTTGGGAAAAGGCGAACGCCGGCATCCGCTGGCAGCCGAAACCCATGAGCGTCATGGGGCTTTACTACCGTTACAATCGCGCGACCTATAACCAACTCACTCGCCCGGACAACAGCCTGTACGGCTACGCCTACGATTCCGACAAATACGTGCGCCAGTTGGACTTTTCGGTGCAGTGGCCGCTGTCGGATCGCTGGTACGTGCTCGCGCGTGAAAACTACGCCCTCGACAAGCACCGTTTCGTCGATACGCTCGCCGGGTTCGAGTACCGCTCCGACTGTTGGACGGCGCGCCTCGTGGCACAGCGCTACCTCAAGGACAGCGACACCGACGACAACTTTAAGTACAACACGACATTCTTCTTCCAGATCGAACTCACCGGCCTCGGAAGCGTCGGCTCAAGCCCCTTGGAAACGCTGCAGCGCAGCATCCGCGGCTACCAGTCCGAGTCTCCCCTTCCTTCTGCCTACGGAACCTATGACTACTACCAGTAAATTATTCAGCGCCGTCGCGGCGGCCCTTCTTGCCGTGGGCACCGTCAACGCCCAGACTGCTCCGACCTCAGACGCCGCTCAGGTACCCAATGAAACCGTGGTGCCCTTAGACCGCATCATTGCCGTCGTCAACAACGACGTCATCACGGAATTCGAACTTCAGAACCGCGTGCATCAGGTGGCGATCAACCTGCGCCGCCAAAATATCGAGCTTCCCCCGATGCCGCAGTTGCGCGCTCAGGTGTTGGATCGCCTCATCACGGAAAAAGCCATGCAGCAGCGGGCCCGTGAAATCGGCATCCGCATTGATGAGCAGATGGTGACGGCCTCCATTGAGCAGATCGCCCGCAACAACCGCATGACCACGGATGAACTGCGGGATCGTCTCCGGGAAGAAGGCGTTGCCTGGAGCCAGTTCCGCAGTCAGATTCGCGAAGAAATCACGCAGCAGCGCCTGCGGGAACGCGAAGTGGATTCGAAAATCAACATTCCGGAAAGTGAAGTCGACACGTATCTTGCGGAACAAGCGGGCTTCACCGGAAGCGACACCACGGAATACCGCGTAGAACACATCCTGCTACCCTACGCAGACGACGCCACCGAACGCGAAGCCCGCCGCACGGCCGAAGACCTTTTGGATCGTGCCAAGAAAGGTGAAGACTTCGGCAAACTCGCCGCCGCTTACTCCAAGGCACCGGACGCGCTTGAAGGGGGCGACTTGGGATGGCGTGATTCCACGCGTCTTCCTTCCGTTTTCTGGCAGGCAATCAAGAATCACCTCAAACCCGGCTACATTGCCGAAGTGGAAACGGACGGCGCGCTGCACATTCTGAAACTTGCCGAACAGCGCAACGGCGTTGAAGCCAAGCTGGCAGGGGCTCCGGTGGAACAAACACACGTGCGCCACATCCTGATGTTCGTCTCGGATCTGATGCCCGAAGATCAGGTGATCCGCCGCTTAAGCGACATCAAGGCGAAGATTGAAAAGGGCGAAGGCGACTTTGCGACCTATGCCCGCCTCAATTCCGCCGATCCTTCCGCGACGCGCGGCGGGGATTTGGGCTGGCTGCAGGCCGGGGACACGGTGCCCGCTTTTGAAGACGTGATGAAGCGCCTGAAACCCGGCGAAATTTCCGACCCCGTGCGCACGCAGTACGGCTATCACCTCATTCAGGTCGTGGAACGCCGCGAACAAAAGGCGGACGCCAAACGCTCGCGCCTTGCGGCTCAGCAGGCACTTCGCGAAAAGAAACTTACCGAAGCCGTCGCGACGTGGCAGCGCGAACTGCACGATCAGGCCTACGTCGAAATCCGTCGTGAAAATCTCTGAGGTTCGTCGTGATGCGTGAAAAACCGATTGCGGTGACGACGGGCGAACCCGCCGGCATCGGTCCGGAAGTGGCTCTCAAAGCCGCGGTTGCCGCCGATTACCCGATCGTCCTTCTGGGCGACCGGGCGCTTTTGGACGCAACGCGCAAAAAACTGGGGCTGCCGACGCTTCCCGCGAACGTCTCCGTTGAAGACGTGCCGCTTTCGGTGCCGGCCGTGCCGGGGCAGCTCGACGTCCGCAACAGCGCCTACGTCGTAAAACTTCTGGAACGGGGTTGCGACGGCGCCTTGGCCGGCGATTTTGCAGCCGTGGCCACTGCTCCCGTGCAAAAAAGCATTCTCTGCGACGCGGGTCTTCACTTTACGGGGCACACAGAATTCTTTGCCGATCGCAGCCGGGTAAAGCGCGTCGTCATGATGCTCGTTTCAAGCGAAGCCGACGATGCGCTCAAGGTGCCGCTCGTCACGACGCACCTTCCCATCAAGGAGCTTTCCGCCGCCATTACGGGCGAGCGCCTTGATGAGACCCTCTCGATTCTTCATCGTGCCCTCAAAACCTACTATGGGCTCTCGGATCCCAAAATCGCCGTTACGGGGTTGAACCCCCACGCGGGTGAAGCCGGACACATGGGGCGCGAAGAAATCGACGTGATTGAACCCGCCTTAAAACGCGCCAGGGCCAAAGGACTGTCCGTCACGGGTCCGTGGCCTGCGGACACAATTTTTGTGCGGGAGCATGAACGGCAGTACGACGCCGTCCTCTGCATGTACCACGACCAGGGTCTTCCCGTCTTAAAACGGGAAGGGTTCGGTCACGGCGTCAACGTGACGCTGGGGCTTCCCTGGATCCGCACCTCGGTCGATCACGGGACGGCACTTGACATTGCCGGGAAGGGCATTGCCGACGCGGGCTCCATGACGGCAGCCCTGCACCTCGCGCGCCGCATGGCGCACCGCGCGCAACGCCTTTAAATTTTTTAGATCGGAACCAATGACTATGCAGATGATGGAAGGCCATAAGGCGAGAAAACGCTTCGGTCAGAACTTCTTAAAGGATGAATACTGGATCGGACGCATCGCCAAAGCCGTGGATGCCGAACCGGGACAAGCCGTCGTAGAAATCGGCCCGGGTCAGGCGGCGTTGACCCGAGAGCTGATTGCGGGAGCCGGTCACGTGCGCGCCGTCGAAATCGACCGGGATTTGGCCGGGTGGTTGAAAACCCAGTTCACGCAGCAACAGCTGACGCTCATCGAAGCCGACGCGCTGACGCTTGATTGGAAAAAAGTCGCAGGCAATGAACGCCTGCGCGTCGTGGGAAATCTCCCCTACAACATCTCTTCGCCCCTCTTGTTTCACCTGATGGAAGCCGCGGACGTCGTCATTGACCAGCACTTCATGCTGCAGCGCGAAGTCGTGGACCGTATGACGGCCGAACCCGGTACCAAAACTTACGGGCGTCTTTCCGTGATGCTGCAGTGGCGCTACAAGATGCACAAGCTTTTTGACGTGCCGCCCGGCGCCTTTACGCCGGCGCCGAAGGTCGTGAGTTCCGTCGTGCGCATGATTCCCAAAAAGCCCGAAGACGTACCGGCCGTGGATTTTGCCCTTTTTTCTTCCGTCGTCGCCAACGCCTTCGCCCAGCGCCGCAAGACGCTTCGAAACGCTTTGTCGGTTCTGATGAGCGAAGACGACATCAAGGCCGCGGGCGTCAACCCGCAGGAACGCGCGGAGAAACTCCCCTTGGAAGATTTCGTCGCCCTCACCAAGAAGGCGGAAGCCTTGGGCGTCAAACCCTATATTCCGGGCGGTATCAACGATTAACGGAGAAAAAACATGCAGTCTTTGCCCAAAGTCGTCATTTTCGCCACCGGCGGCACGATTGTAAGTTCCGGCGCCAACGCCCAACAGGTCACGGGCTACTCCATTGACAAGGTCAAAGTGAGCGACCTTGTGGATGCTGTTCCGGCTTTAAACACCGTCGCCCGCATTTCGGTTGAGCAGGTAAGCAACATTGATTCGAGTTCCATGACGTCCTCCGTCTGGGTGCGTTTGGCTGAACGCATTGAGGCGCTCGCCGCCGACCCCGACGTCACGGGCTTTGTCGTCACCCACGGCACGGACACCATGGAAGAAACGGCGTTTTTCCTGCATCTCGTTTTAAAAACTGAGAAACCCGTGGTCTTTACGGGAGCGATGCGCCCCGCAACGGCCTTAAGTGCCGACGGCCCCTTCAATCTTTACGATGCCGTGCGCGTTGCAGTACACCCCGACGCCAAGGGTAAAGGCGTTCTCCTCGTCTTAAACGACCGCATCTACAGCGCCCGCACCGCCGCCAAACAGCATCCCACAAACTGTGACGCTTTCGGCAGCTTTGACTACGGATGCCTCGGGCTCATTGCCGGCGCCCGGATCGACTTCATGCAGACGCCCGTCAAAAAGCATACGACGGCCACCCTTTTCTCCATCCCGAAAAAGGCGCTGCCGCGCGTTGACATCGTCATGAGTCACGCCGATGACGACGGAGTGCTCGTTCGTGCCGCCGTCGCCGCAGGCGCTAAGGGGCTCATTCACGCCGGTACCGGCAACGGCTCCGTTCACGAATCCACCGACCCTTGGCTTTTTGACGCCGCGGAAAAAGGCGTTCTCATCGTACGTGCGTCCCGCATCAACGCCGGGTGCGTGACCGAAGGCCTCGCAAAGTGGCAGAAGGCGGGCTTCATTCCCGCGGGCACCCTGTCGCCGCAGAAAGCCCGTATTCTCCTGCAGCTGATTCTCACGGTAACGTCGAACCCGGCGGAAGCCGCTGCGATGTTCGCACAGTACTGACCTAACGTGAAGAAGTCCTTCTTACTCACGGCGGTTGCGGTTTTCGCGGCCGTCCTCGTCATGCGGGGCCCCGTCACCGCGGTGGGGCCGGTGGCCGACACCGTGATGCAGTCGTTTTCACTCACGTACATCGAGTTCGGTTTCCTCAATGCGCTTCCCGTGGCGGCATTCGGTCTTTTTTCCTTTGCCGCGCAACCTCTCACCAAAACTTTGGGAAGTCTGCAAGCGGTGCTCACTGCGGCGCTTGCCGCCGTCGCCGCAGGAAGTCTCTGCCGCACCGTGAATGCCGTTCCGCTTCTTTTTATCAGCACAGCAGCCGTCGGCGCCGGTATCGCGCTTCTCAACGTGTCGATCCCCGTCGTCATCCGCAGCGCATTTCCGCAGGACGTGAACCGCGCCATGGGCATCTTCACCGCCCTCATCAGTCTCTCGGGCGCCGTCGGTGCCGCCACGGCAGCCCCTTTGGCATCCCTCACGACGACACCCGTACCGACCTTTGCCTTCTGGGGCCTCTTGGGCTGTTTGGGACTCGTACTTTGGCTCATGGCCGCACCGGCCCGCAACGCGGGCGGACAACAGGGACGCCTCACTGAAGCGCTGAGGCTCGTGGCAACACCGGCCGCCTGGCCCGTCATTCTCACCATGGGACTGCAGTCCCTCACCATCTACACAGTAAGCGCCTGGCTGCCGACGATTCTTACGGAAACCGGCGACTTCACCACGGCCACTGCCGGTACCGCTTCAGGCCTCTTTTTGCTTTCGGGGTTCTTTGCAAGCCTCGTCACCAAGGAATTTCTCCGCCTCTGCAAGACGCTGCGCCGGGCGGCCGTGATCCTCGGGATTCTCTTTCTCTTCGGGATTGCCGGGTGGCTTGCGGGAGGCTTCACTGCCTGGGCGGGCTGTATCCTCGCGGGCGTCCCCCAGGGATTAATGTTCAGCGTCGCCCTCATCTTCATTTCGGAAAAAAGTCCGAATGCTGACGCGATGCTGGCACTCTCTGCCGCGGCTCAAGGCACAGGGTATCTCATCGCAGGGCTCGGTCCCTGGATTTTCGGGGGGCTCTTTGCGCTCGCCGGCGTCACGGCGGGAGCCGGTTTCCTTGCCGCCGCCGTCATCGTTTGGACCGGGTCTGCCGTACTCGCTTCAGGCCACCGCGCTATTTTTCCGAAAAATTGACAATCGTTGCGGTATTACCGACGACTCCCGCGCCTGAGCCTGGCACAATGACCTCACCCATTTTTTGAGTGAGGATCATCATGTCCCAAGTGAATCCGCCGTACCGTGCCGACATCGTCGGCAGTTTCCTGCGCCCTGCCGCCGTTAAAGAAGCTCGTGCTCAATTTGCCGCCGGCACTCTGTCCCGAGAGGCACTTACCGCCGTCGAAAACGACGCCATCCGTGATCTCGTTGCTAAAGAAAAAGCCGCCGGACTCGTCGCCGTCACCGACGGCGAATTCCGACGCCACATGTGGCATCTTGATTTCCTCGCGGAACTCAAGGGGCTTCGTCATGTGAAGGCGGAGTCGTGGTCCGTAGAGTTCAAAGGGCATCAGCCCAACGCAGAAACCGTCGTCATTGCGGACAAAATCGCCTTCCCTGAAAATCATTCGTTCTTGGCTGGATTTGACTTTTTGAAAGACGCCGCAGCCGGCGCTCCAGTGAAACAAACGATTCCGTCCCCGTCCATGCTACACCTGATCTGCTGCGTACGCTGTACGAACTACACGCCGATCGAACGTTATCGTGACAACGAAGCGCTTCTCATGGACGACATCGCGCAGTGCTGGATTGACGCCATGCTCGCGTTCTACGCCCGAGGCTGCCGCTACCTGCAGTTGGACGACACGAGCTGGGGCGAATTCTGCTCTGCGGAAAAACGCGCGGCCTACGCAGCGCGCGGCATTGACGTCGACCGCGTGGGACGGCTTTATGTGGCGTGCCTCAATAAGATTCTCGCCGCCAAACCCGCCGACATGACGGTAACGATGCACATCTGCCGCGGCAATTTCCGTTCCACCTGGTTCAGTTCCGGCGGTTATGAACCCGTTGCCGAAATTCTCTTTGCCCACTGCAATGTGGACGGCTTTTTCCTCGAATACGATTCCGACCGCGCAGGCGGCTTCGAGCCGCTGCGGTTCATTAAGGATCAGACAGTCGTTCTGGGACTCGTCACATCGAAATTCCCTGAATTAGAAAAGAAAGACGCCGTCAAAGCCAGAATTTCCGAAGCGGCCAAATACGTTCCGCTCAACCAGTTGGCGCTCTCACCACAGTGCGGCTTTTCTTCCACGGAAGAAGGCAATATCCTCACAGAAGAGGATCAATGGGCCAAGATTCGTCTCATCGTAGAGATTGCCCGAGAAGTGTGGCCCGACGCCCTTTGACGACCGTGAACCGGTGAACGATCGCTGTTTGCCTCACGGCGGGAAGCGTCCGTTTACCGGCGATCTTTGAGACTTTTGAGAGGCGTAAACGTTCCGTCCGGGTTAGGACGGAACACAAAATGTTCCTTGAGGTAGATGATATCCTTGCGGTCTACGGCTTCCAATTCCGCCAAAATGGCGGCCCGCGCCACGATTTCGGCTCCTGCCGCCTTTGCAAGCGCCTCAATTGCCGCAAGCGACTCCCCGGTCGCGATCACGTCGTCCACCAACGCCACACGCTTCCCTCGAATCTTCTCGGCTTCCACGCCGTCCAACCACAGGGTTTGTTCTTTTTGCGTCGTCACTGAACACGCCTTGTGCGAAATCGGGTTCACCATATAGGGCTTGCGCGTCTTGCGCGCGACGACGAATTCTTTGTGTCCCAAGAGGCGGCTCATTTCATACGTAAGAATGATGCCTTTGGCTTCCGCCGTCATGAGGATATCGACGGGCGGCAACCGCTTCACGAGTTCCGGTGCCACGCGTGAGACCAACTCCGTATCCGAAAGACAGACAAAACTCGCGAGCGCCAAATCGTCCGCAATCTTCACAAACGGAAGCCGGCGCTTTAAACCGCAAATCTCAAAGTCGAAATACTTTTGTTCCGCCATGCCGCTTTCTCCCGCGCCCGTCGGCGCTTTTCGTCAATGATGGCCGTCATGCTGATCCCGTGGACACTTTCTGTCAAACCGACACAGGCCGGTTGCAATGCTTTTTGCCGATACCCACGGTGTGAAAAATCTCGTTTAGGTGTAGATTCGAGCTTTAAAAAAGCTACATGGCCGACACCGGACTTCTCATCAGTCACGCCTTCAGCGAACGTGCAATCGAAAACGACAGCCTTTATCACACGCGCCGTAAAACCTGTTCTTTCAGGAGGAGGATATAAGGCGCCCAGGTTGTTGTGTTCAAAACTACGGAAGATCCGCTGTATCATTTCAACCATGAGAACCTACAAATACAAGCTACTTTCGGCTAAGCGCAATACGAAACTGCACCGACAAATCAATGCCGGTGCTTTGGCGTGGAACCATTGCGTGGCTTTCACAAGGAGGTTCTACCGGTTTTACGGAAAATCGGTGTCTGAAAACGCCCT
>UQUM01000016.1 GCA_900544255.1 uncultured Sutterella sp. | reverse complement strand
GCAAAACCTATCACGAAGTGATGACATTCCTTCATCCCTCATAGGCTTTGAGTGTCAATTTCGCTGGGAAGTTCAGGGTGCAGCTTCTTGATACGACGGTAAATCGGCACCGGCAACTTTCAAGGATTTCTTGAAGGTTGTTGAAACGGAGACACGAACGGTTTCACTTTGGGTGTCGCATTGACGAAGTGCTCTTTGCTACACTCGCCTGCACTATGCAGATATTCTCTCTTCTTACTGAAATTCTCATTTACGCGGTTCCGGCCGTCCTTGCCATTACGCTTCATGAAGCGGCGCACGGGTATGCGGCCAAGCGTCTCGGGGACAATACCGCGTGGGTTCTGGGGCGCGTGACGTTAAACCCCATGAAGCACATTGATCCCGTGGGAACGCTCTTGGTGCCGGGACTTCTTTTGGTGGGCGGTATGATGACGGGAGGCAGCGCTCTGCTTTTCGGGTGGGCCAAACCCGTTCCCGTCAATTTCGGCCGACTCTATAACCCCAATCGCGACATGATTTGGGTGGCACTCGCGGGTCCCATGATGAATCTCGCGCAGGTCGCAGCGTGGCTCATCGTTCTGAAACTCATCATTCTTATTTCGCCTGAAAGCGTTCTCGGATCCGTTGCGGTCGACGTGGCGTTTGCCGGACTTTCGGTGAACATGATGTTGGCGGCCTTTAACCTCATCCCGATTCTGCCTTTGGACGGCGGTCGGATTTTGGAGGGGCTTCTCCCGTGGAAGTGGGCGGTACCGTACTCGAACCTTGAGCGCTACGGCATGATGATCATCGTGGTGCTTCTCGTGTCGGGGCTTCTTAACTACTTTATTTCGCCCTTCATGCACCTTTTGAAAGTTCTGGTGCAGTGGGTGGCGGTTTTCTGACGATGGCGCGCGACATTTCGGGGGTAAAGGATCCGGCGAGCGCCTGGCTGATGCGCTTTGCGGGCTTGATTCCGGTCGGCGCCCGAGTGTTGGAACTTGCCGCCGGAAATGGTCGCAATACGCGGTTCATGACGCTGATGGGGTGGAAGGTTACGGCCGTGGACGTGAATGTCCCGCCTGTGATTTTTCCGGCTGCAGCCGAGTTTCGCGAGCTTGATTTGGAGGGGGCCGACTGGCCGCTTGCGGGCGAAGCGTTCGACGCCGTCATCGGAATCAACTACCTTTATCGCCCTCATTGGGAAGCGCTGTGGGACAACCTCGCGCCGGGCGGCGTCTTTCTTTACGAAACATTTACCCGCGGGCAACTTGCGCGATTCGGTAAGCCCCGTAATCCCGACCATTGGTTGAAAGAGGGGGAACTCCTCACGCTCTGCCTCGGTCGCGGGCGCATCATTGCTTACGAAGAAGGCCGAACGGATGCAGACGCGTCGTTTGCCCGCATTGCGGTGCGTAAAGCAGGAGCCGGCCCTGACGAAGACCGGCTTTTCACGCCCCGGTAGCGTTCAGTCAAAGGTGACGACGGCTTTCGTGAGGACCGCCGCTGCGGCGAGGAAATCGTCCGTTTTCATCGCTTCCTTCGGATTGTGCGAACCGTTCTGATTAGCAATGAAGAGCATCGCGAAGGGAATCCCGGCGGCGCCGAAATTGGCGGAGTCGTGCCCGGCGCCGGAAGCGAGCTTCTGAATGCCGATCCCGAGTGCGGCGGCACCGGCTTCGAGCTTCGCAACGAGTGCCGCATCCGAATGATTGGGCGGGACGATGATCGCGGGATCCGCGGTAAAGGTGACGCCCATGTCCTTTGCGAGAAAGTCAAGCGTTTCGTCAATCTCGCGGGAGAACGCAGCAAAGGTGGCTTCCGAGAGCGTACGCATGTCGAGCGACATGTCGCAGGTGCCCGAAATCTTGTTGAAGATAGCGGTGTCAGGCGTCGCAAGGCACCCCGTCGTTACGACGAGATCGTGACCCAGCGCGAGGTAATGCTGCCAACGTTCGTACATGTGAGCGACGAACCGCGCGCAGGCGGCGGCCGCGTCGTGCCGGAACGGAAAGTCGACGGCGCCTGCGTGGGCGGTTTCTCCCCGGCAACGGATGCGTCGATGAACCCGCAGTCCCCGAATGCCGGTGACGAGCCCGACGCGCCGGTCGGACGACGCATCCAATCTCAGACTCTGTTCAATGTGTGCTTCGAAAAAGGCGGCAACCGACTTCGGATCCAAAAGAGGTTTTCCCGACGTGAAGGGAGAGGGATCGATACCGCGGCGGGCAAGACGCTCTGCGAGCGTGGGGCCGTCGGCGGTGAAGCGACGGGCGAGGTCTTCGGGTTTGAGTTTCCCGAGAATCGCCGTGGTGCCGATGAGGCCTTGTTCCTCAGAGCGGATCGCCAGCACTCGGTAATCGCGTTTGAGAGTGATCTGGTTCTCTTTGAGCCAGAGTACGGGACAGAGTGCCGCAGCGATTCCCGCGAGTCCGTCGAAATTGCCGCCGTCCAACACGCTGTCGGCGTGACTCCCGGAGACGACGGCGGGAAGCGTCCGGTCTTCGCCCGGCAGGGTCATCCAGAGATTTTGCGCGGCGTCGCGTTCCGTTTCAAGCCCGAGGGATCGCCCGAGTGTTTCCAAGTACTGAATCACCGCTTCTTCTTCGTCGGAGTACCCGAGGCGCGTGACGCCGGTGCGGGGAGCGGGGGAGGCCGAGAGGTGCCGTACGGTGTCAAAGAGGTTTTCCGCAAAAGGACGGCAGAGGGCGTTGAAGTGGGCGGTATCCGGCATGGTCGGGTCTCGTTAAAAAGGAAAACGAGAGTCAGTATAGGCAGTGCGCCAAGAATACACCCTACGTCTTTTCGCTCAGTCCTTTTGACTGTTCGAAAGACGGATACAAAATTTTACCAATTGGGCTAAAATCAAAACTTCCTGCCTAAAAGTGTTTACCCAGTCTTTTACGGCGTCAGAGAGGTGCGTTGTCCGAGATCCGGCAACCGGAGCCTCACCTGAGAGAATGAATTCGTCGCCGCCGTATCCGGACGGCACGGTCTCGAAAATCCATTTCGGTCAGCCTGTTCTTTACCGAGACGGCGCTGAAATGTCCGACGGCGGTTTGCGACCGCAGGATCGGACTTTGACCTTATTTTATTTTAGTTTTTAAAGAATCATTCTTATGCCTTCCTCCAGAAACGGTCGCTATGTGGCGATCGGTCTCATGCTTTTCGCGCTCTTTTTCGGCGCCGGCAACTTGATTTTCCCCGCGGCCATGGGCCAGAGCGCCGGCGTCAACATCGGGTGGGCGCTTTTGGGGTTCTGCATTACCGGCGTGGGACTACCGCTTTTGGGCGTGATTGCCGTGGCGTTTTCCGGTACGCGTGATGCGCAGTCCTTGGCGAGCCGCGTGCACCCCGTGTACGGCGTTATCTACACCGTGATGAGTTATCTCGCGATCGGTCCCTGCTTTGCCGTGCCGCGCACCGGGACGGTTTCTTTTGAAATCGCGGTGCGGCCTTTTCTTTCGGCCGAGACGGCAGGCGTAGCGCTTCCGATTTTCCTTGCGGTCTTTTTCGGCATCGTGTATTGGTTTGCGTCCTCACCTTCGAAGTTGGTGGATCGCATCGGTAAGGTTCTGACGCCTGCGTTGGTGCTGACGCTCATCATCTTCATCGTGCAGTCCTTCATCACCCCGATGGGGGCCCCGCAGGAGCCGACCGTGGCGTATGCAACGCCTGCGGTGGCTGCCGTGCAGGGCGTTTTGGACGGTTACAACACGTTGGACGGCTTGGTGTCCTTGATCTTCGGGACACTCGTCGTTGCGACCGTGCGCGAAGCCGGGTTTAAGAACGCACGCGAAATTTCCCGCCAGGTCTATAAGAGCGGACTGCTCGCGGGCTGCATGCTGGGGCTCATCTATATTTTTGTGGCGAAGATCGGCGCGGAAAGCGTGACGGTGATCGGTATGCAGGACACGGGAGCGCCGATTTTGGCTTTGAGCGCCCAGCATTTCTTCGGACACGCCGGGACGCTTTTGTTGGCGGTGATGGTGCTTCTTGCGTGTCTCACGACCTCGATCGGACTCATTACCTGCTGCGCGGCTTACTTTCTGAAACTGACCGGCAAGTTCACGTACTTCGGCTGGGTGACGATCTTTACGATCGTTTCCTATCTGATCGGGCTTTTCGGTTTGAAGACGATCATCACGTCGACGATTCCGATTCTGATGTTCCTCTATCCCTTGTGCATGACGCTCATTGTTCTGGCGTTCCTCAACAATCTTTTTGACGGACGGCAGTGCGTGTATGTGTCGACGATCGCCGCCGTGTTCGTGATGGCCGTGGTGAACGGCCTTGAAACGGCGGGCGTCGACCTCGGGGGGCTGGAAACGTTCCTTCGGGATTCGGTGCCGCTTCACACGGTGGGACTCGGTTGGATTTCCTTTGCGGTTGCAGGGGCTTTCTTGGGACTCGTTTGGAAGGCCGTGCGTCCGGTAAAGGGCGAAGACGAGTAAACGTCATTCTGATGTCTTGGTGCGAAGCCGACCGTTTCCTGCACGGAGCCGTCGGCTTTTTTATGGAGAGTCGGAGTCAGACCGTAAGCCGGCATCCGGCGTGTGATCCAAGAATCCTCGGCCATTAGGCTGGGGGGCCGTCAATCTTCGCGTTTGACAAAAAAGCGCAGATTCTCGGGAAATGTAAGTAGAAAGGGCAAATTCAAAGTTGATACACTCACCGAACCTTAAGGCGGTTTTTATCCGAAATCGGTTTAAGTGAGCCCGTTCGGCCTCGAGATCCGAGGACGAAGGATGCGGCTTAAGAAAGTGAGTCATTGTCGTTCTACCCGAACGGCAGCGGTCTCGAGAACATTCGTCTGACACGACTTTACCGAGCGTGCCGGGACTTCCGACAAGCGGCTTACCAAGTTCCGCGAGGCGGATTTTGACCTCAGAAAAATTTTGGGTGAATCACTTTATGCCTACAAACCGCAACGGCCGATTTATAGCCATCGGTCTCATGCTCTTCGCACTCTTTTTCGGTGCGGGCAATCTTATCTTTCCGGCTGCCATGGGGCAGAGTGCCGGAGAAAACGTTTGGTGGGCCCTGTTGGGCTTTTGTGTGACCGGGGTGGGGTTGCCCCTGCTGGGGGTGATGGCGATGGGGTACTCCGGCTGCCGCGACCTGCAGGAATTGGCCGGCCGCGTCCATCCCTGGTTCGGCACGTTCTATACGGTCGTCTGCTATATGGCGATCGGTCCCTGCTTTGCCGTCCCGCGTACGGGTACGGTTTCCTTTGAAATCGGTATTCGGCCCTTCTTGTCGGCGGACGCCACGGGTGTCGCGCTGCCGATTTTCCTCGCGGTTTTCTTTGCCGTTACGTTCTGGTTTGCGGCGTCGCCTTCAAAACTGGTGGATCGTGTGGGGAAACTTTTGACGCCCGCTCTCGTTCTTGCGTTGTTGGTCTTTATCGTGCAGTCTTTTGTGACGCCGATGGGTGAACCGCAGGCGGCGGGAGCAGGGTACGCGATGTCGGTGACGGCGGCGGTGCAGGGGGGGCTTGACGGTTACAACACGCTGGACGCCATTGCTGCGCTGGTGTTTGCGACGCTCGTCGTGACCGCCGTGCGTGATTCCGGCGTAACGGGTACGAAGGCGATTGCAGGGGAAGTGTATAAGTGCGGCCTCATTGCCGGCGTGCTCCTCGCGTTGATCTACGTCTTCGTGGCGAAGATCGGTGCGGAAAGCGTGTCGGTGATCGGCATGCAGGAAACGGGAGCACCGGTTTTGGCTCTGAGTGCCCAACATTTCTTCGGCCATGCCGGGGCGCTCCTGCTTTCTCTCATCGTGCTTCTCGCGTGTCTGACGACATCGATCGGCCTCATCACCTGTTGCGCGGCGTTCTTCGTGCGGCTGACGGGGAAATTCACCTATGTGGTGTGGGTCGGCGTCTTTACCGTGATTTCCTACTTGATCGGGCTTTTCGGGCTCAAAACCATCATCGTGTCTACGATTCCGGTGCTGATGTTCTTGTATCCGCCCTGCGTCGCGCTCATCGTGCTCGCGTTCTGTCACGATCTGTTTGACGGGCGTCGCTGCGTGTACGCAGCGACGATGACGGCGACGCTCGTGATGGCGGTGATCAACGGACTGGAGACGGCAGGCGTCGACTTGGGGGGCTTTGAAACCTTCTTAAAGGAAAGCGTGCCTCTGCACACCGTGGGGCTCGGTTGGATTTCCTTTGCGGTTGCCGGGGCCTTCGTGGGGCTCCTTTGGAAGGCCGTCTGTCCCGTGAAGGGTGAAGACGACTGACGTTTGTCGGTAAGTCCTCAATAGGCCGGTACTCTCAAAAAATGGGAGACCGGCCTTTTTTTCAGTGCGCCCTGCCGGGTGCACTGAAAAAAATTCCCCGGTCTTCAGAGGAATCGGGGAAGGGGACGCATCACGGCGTTTTGAATTTGAACTGGTGGCAGTCGTTGCAAAGGAGCGTGCTCTCCTGATGCTCTTTGTGGCATTCAAAGCACGACACCGTTTCATCATGCCCGAAGTGAGGATTGGGCTTTAGGTTCGCGGTGAGCTTTTTGACGGCTTCGCGTGAACCGTGGCATTTGAAGCAGGCTTCTTCCTGCGGGACTTCACGGATTTTGCTCGCGCCGTGGCAGGTTTCACACGGCAGATTCATCGCTTTGTGGGCGCCCTTAAGCGTCGGAACGGGAGCCGACATCGCTGTCGCTCCCGTGAGAGCCAGGGCACCCGCACAAAGCAGCGTCATAAACGCGTGCTTCATGTGGGGTCTCCTTTATGATTTTGAATCAGGCCATCTTCATCTTCATGAAGTCGGCGGCGGCCATGCCGAAGACGGCAGCGCTCGTCAGCTGCGCACCGCCCACGTAGTCGTCGTAGAAGAGGCCGCCTGCGGCATTCCCGACCGCAAAGAGCCCTGCCACCGGCTGGTTTTCAGAATCGAGTACCTGAGCACGCGTGTTGATGAGGGGGCCGCCGAACGTGGCCGTCATACCGCCCTGGAACGGAACGGCGTAGAAGGGGGCCTTCACCACGAGGCGAGGATCCTTCAGGGTGTTGGGAGGCGTCAGCTGATTACGCGTACCGTCCTTGACGGCTTTGTTGTAGTCGTTGATAACCTTGACGAGCTTTTCGGGATCAAGGCCGGCCTTCTCAGCCAATTCCTTAACGGTGTCAGCCTTATAAACCGGGGCGCCCGTGCGTTCGTAGCTCTTCCAGTCGTTGGCGAGCTTCGGCATGTCGTGCGTATCCTGGTCAACGATCATGAAGGCCCAATTGTCCTTCGTCTTTGCCGCCGTATCGCGGCTCATCTGAACGTAGGTCTGACCTTCGTCGGTGTAGCGTTCCGTGGTGTCCTTACTGACGGCGACGCCGTTATTGACGATGTTCAGGGGGTTGGCACCCGTGGGGCCGTAAATCGGGCCGCAGTGGTACTGGTTGACGTTGACGTCCTTGGCGAATACCTTCTGCGTGAGCAGAATGTTTTCACCGGCGATGATGCGCGAGCCGCGGATCGGCATGTTGGCGGCGGCTGAGCCGCAGTACTGCGTCACCATGGCCTGGTTGGCGGAGTAGCCGCCCGTGGCGAGGACGACGCCCACCTTGGCCTTGATCGTTTCGATGCCGTTCTTGCCCTTCACGACGACGCCGTCGACGGCACCGGTCTTCGCATTCGTGGTGAGTTCGATGACTTTGGTCTTGAACATCATCTTGACCTTCAGCTTCATCGCCTTCGCCATGAGGTAATTCGCGAGTTGCTTGCCGCCGGGCTGGGCTTCACCCACGGTGAGGTGAGCGCGTTCCAACATCGGGAACACGAGTTTCATACCGCAGGCAAACTTCACGCCGCAGTAATCCATCAGCCAATTCATGGTTTCGTCGGCGTGTTCGGCGAGGTAGCGCGTCAGCTGTTTGTCGCCGTGCTGCTTACTCACGGTCATCATGTCTTCGTAGAATTTATCCACGGAGTCCGAAGCGTTGGCGCCCTTGGCCTGCTGAGCCTTCGTGTGTACGCCCAGCATAAAGCCCGCGGCATAGACGGTGTTGCCGGCGGGGCTGCCCATCTTATCGATGAGGAGAGGTTTCAGACCGTTCTGTGCGGCACGGATGGCGCAGACCAAACCGCCGCAGCCGGCACCCACGACAATGCAGTCGTACTGTGCGGCCTTAGCGGGCGCGGCAACGGCTTCCGTTACCGCGGCACCCGCGGACAGAACGCCGGCGGCGCCGAGAGCGGCACCCTTTAAGAAACTGCGGCGGGTATTCATGAATTCTGTCATTTTCTCTCTCCGAAAAATCGGTTGAAGCAGAGGCCGGAGGCTGCGTGCCTGGCCGATCCCTCTGCGGATGACCGAAAGCGTAGGCGGACTCAAACCGCAGTGCGATAAACGTCCGTCTATTGACAAAGAGAAGAAAAGAGAGTAAAGGATTAAAGAGATGCGCAGGCAATCCCCGCCATGCGTCCGAACGTGAGGGCGTCCGCGAGACCGTTGCCGCCTAAGCGGTTCAATCCATGCACGCTTCCCGTAACTTCGCCCGCGGCATAAAGCCCCGGGATCGGACGATTGTCGTTGTCAAGGCATCGGGCGCCGGCATCCACCGCAAGACCCCCGGCGGTGTAATGGATGGTGAGGCCCACTTCATAGGCCCAGTATGGGGCGCGGTCAACGGGGGAGCACCCGATGCGGCGGCATTTGCCGTGCGGCGCCGTTCGTCCCCAAGCTTCGCGGTTGTAGTCCCGGAGTGTTTTCAAAAGGGCGGCAGGTTTCAGGTTTAAGGCTTGAGCCAGGGCCGTCGGAGTGTCTGCCTGAAAGGCTTCGTCGGCAACGAGTGCCTGATAAAGCGCTTTTTTTGAGACGGGATCGAGCCGGCTCTCCCCTTGTGCATCGAAAACCGCCCAACAGCGGCCGCCCTCCGCGAGAAGCGCTTCCGTAATGTCGCGGCGGGAGGCGTCTTCTTGCACAAAGCGTTCACCGCTGCGGTTCACCAGCATAAAGTCCGATGGGATAAAAAGGCGGGCGTGCCGTTTTTTGCCGGGCGGGTTGCCGGCGACACATTCGACGGACGAGAGGTTGGTGAGTCGTGCACCGAGCCGTCGGGCGATCGTGAGACCGTCCCCGGTGCTCCCGGGCGAATTGTCGGTCGCGAGTCCCGCGAATTTCGGTGCGAGTTCCGAAATGAGCGCCGTGTTGGCGCCGAACCCGCCCGTTGTGAGGACGACGCCCTTGCGGGTGTGCACGAGAAATTCCGAACCGTCGCTGCGGCGCAGACGAGCACCGACGATGCGGCCCTCGGGGGTCGTGAAGAGCGCTTCAAGGGCGGTTTCGGTCAGAATCCATACGTGAGATCGGGCCGCCTTCTCACTCAAGGTGCGGATGTAGGCGTTCCCTCGGGGAAGGAGCGGCTTGATGCAGCGCGGGTAAAGCGCTCCGTAAATTTCATAATTGCGTCCGTCGAAAACGACGCCGCACTCCGTGAGCCAGCGAATGGTATCGGGAAGGTTTTCCGCGAGTGCCGTGACGACCTCAGGATCCGCGGTGCGTCCGCCTGCCGCAAACGTCTGTTCACGGTAAAACGAAACCGAATCGTTGATCCCTGCGGCTTTCTGAGCGGGGTTTCCCGGGGCGGCGAGGTAACCCGTGCTCCTCAGGGTGTCGCCGCCCAACATCGCAAGTTTTTCCGTGAGAAGGACATGGGCGCCCAACTCAGCCGCGGAGACGGCGGCCGCCAATCCCGCGCCCCCGCCGCCCGCGATGAGGATGTCGTACTCGGCGTCCCACCGAAGGGGGGCGTCGTCGGCTCGGGCGGGGACAGCAGCTGCTAAGACTGCGGCGCCGAGAAGTGTTCGGCGGCTCGTCATAGGGGAGTTCCTCGGAGGCCTTCGTCGTAGTCCCGCAGAATTTGCGCGGCTTCGACGGGGTTCGTGACGCCGAACTTCTTAAAAAGATTGCTGCGGTGCATTTTGACGGCTTGTTCGCTCACGGCGAGCAGGTCGGCGATCTCTTTGACGGCAAGGCCCTTTGCGACCAAACGCGCGACGTTCATTTCTGCGGGTGTCAGTGTTTTTACGAGTGCTTCGGTTTCCGCAAATTCCGCAAGACGCGCACGGTTTTCCGAGTCTTTGGCGACGGCTCGGCCGATGAGTTCGATGAGTTTTTCGGGATCGGCGGGCTTTACGAGGAAATCAAATGCGCCGTCGTGCAGGGCCGAGACGGCCATTTCAATGTCGCCGTGCGCGGTGAGGAAAATAAAGGGGAGGGCGACATGTTGTTTTCTTAATTCGGCAAAGAGTTCTATCCCCGTCATCTGCGGCATGCGGACGTCGCAGATGACGGCGCCGGGGGACGTCGTGTCTCCGGTTGTGAGAAAACTCTGCGCGGAGTCGTAACACGCCGTCTGAAACTCCGCCACTTCGAGAACGAAGGACTGCGAATTGAGAACGGTCGGATCGTCGTCAATGAGACGAATAACGGGTGTCATGACAAAGTCTCCGTGACGGGAAAACAGACAGCGGCGGAAAGGCCTCCGTCTTCGTTTCGTGAAAATTCCAAGTGGCCGCCGTGCACTTCGGCGATGCCTGCTGCAATCGTCAATCCCAGTCCTAAGCCTTCGGGATGGGCGCCGCCCGTCACACGGCCGAGCAACCGAAGTTTTGCTTCATCGACACCGGGGCCGTTGTCCGCCACGGTGACCTGCAGCGTTCCGCCCCGGATGTCGGACGTGATGCGGATGCGGGGATCGGCCGTCGCTTTAAGTGCTCGATCGGCGTTGCGGATGAGATTTAAAAAGAGGAGTTCCAAACTCACGCGGTCGCCGGTGACGGTCAAGGTCGGATCAACGTCCGAAGTGATCGTGACGGACGTACCTCGGGCCAAACGGAAGTTTTCGACGGTTTCTCGAACGACGTCTGCGAGATTGACGGATTCGTGTTTGACGGGCTCGTGCTTGGCGTAGGCACGGACTCGTTCCACGATGTCGGCGATGCGTTTGGCTTCGCGCGAGACGGCGGCAAGCGCGGCGGTTTCTCGTTTCGTCACCGTGTCGGCCGGCCGACGCCGGGCGAGCATCGTGAGTCCCGCGGCGTAGTTCACAAGGTTTGCCGCAGGTTGCTTCATCTCGTGGGCAAACATGGTGCTCAGTTCGCTGACGATGCTGCGGCGTTCAAAAAGGGAGAGCACCGCCTGGGTTTCTCGGGTTTTTTCCGCCAAGCGGTCGCGTTGTTCGAGCGTTTCCCGCAGTTCCTGCGTGCGCTGCGCGACGAGCTTATCCGTGCGTACGATGTGGTAAATCACGGCCAGAATCAGCGCGAGGACAAGAAGAATTTCACCGGCAAATCGCTTAATTAAGGCGTCGAACGACTACTCTTCGAGGTAGGCGTAGGGGCCGAGATGCAGGTGCTCCAAGAATTCGTCGATCCCCTTCATATTGCGGGCGCTCGTCCACTCCCAATCCGTTTGCACGGGCATCGCAAGAAGCGCCCGGGTGACGTCTTTGACGGCCGCGGCGGGGGCCGTCGGAAAGGCCGCCACCGCCGCGCCGGGAAAGAGTTCGGTCGAACGCGCACAGGTTTCGCTCTTTTCGGCAAGGTTGCCGATGACGCGGAGTTTCTCGGGATCCACCGAATGACGGCGGGCGGCGTTTTCAAGCTCACAGAGACTCACGAGTCCCATGTCGGCGTCGCCCACCGAAACGCGGGAAAGGATGTCAGGATAACCGTAGTCGGTGAAGAGAACGGAAGAAAAGAAATGCTTCGGATCAAAACCTTCGCGCGCAATCCGGTCGAGCCCCGTGAGATAACCGGAGAAGGCCTGCGCGTGAGCTGCGGCGGCTTTTTTACCGGTCAGGTCGGCGATGGTCTGCAGGCCGGAATCGGCTCGGACGACGAAAACGCTTCCCGCGGCCGGCCCCGGTGCGGTATCCCTGGACGCTGCGCGGACGGAGAGAAGATCCAGGGACTGTGATTTCGCAAAGAGCCCATAGGCGCCGCTTGAAGAGAAAAGAAAATCGGGCTGCACCGCCGTGAGTTCCGTGTCCGTGACGGGTGGCCGCATTTCGACGGACTCAAAATGGTACTGCGGCAGCGCTTTTTTAAGGTACTGCACCGTGGGCGCATAGACCGACACGTAAAAGTCCGGGGAAAAGCTGTCAAGATAAGCAATGCGCAGGGTGTCCGTCGCGTGGACGGCAAGCGCGGCTCCCAGAAACAAGCCGCCCGCACCGCATTTTCGGAGAAAAGCCGTGAAGGAGGGGGCTGCGGAAAAAGGAGCGCTGCGCACGAGAAAACGCCCCGGCAGGGCGGGGCGTCAGGAAACGTCGGAATCAGTCGGCGGCAGCTCGGAGCGACTCGCGCAACTTTTCAATCAAAGCTGCGGCAGAAGCCGTCTGAACGGCGGCGGGCTTTTTCCATTCGCCCTTGTGATAAGCCTTGGCGGTCTCGATTTCACGGGTGAGGCGATCCTTAAGTTCGTGCGCAAGCCTTACTTTGCCTTCGGCGTCAAGTCGGTTGTAGTCGTCACGGAAAGCAATGTTCCAGTCGAGGAGGTAACGCAGGAATTCCGCATTGTCCATCGTGTCGCCGTGATGCGGGAAGTTGAGCGTGAGTTCGGCGGCGAGTTGCCCTGCTTCATTGAGGGTAGTCGTCAGGGCGTTCTGGGTTTCGTTCATTCGTGACCTCGAATCGTTTTTATGTGGCTCTCCGAAGAGGGCTGTGTTCGTATGCACGGAATCATACCGTGTTCAGTGAATCGGTGAAAGAGGAAGTTAGGGGCCGATAAGGTTCAGTTGCCTTGGAAAGGGGCAATTTTCCCCACAGAATTTGCAAATTGATGCCATTCGGGTCGTTGTTGTGTCGGGCTCTGCGGAAACTTAGGAATCCTTCGCAGAACATCGATGAACGTCAAGCCGCAGACTGCGGGAATTAGGAGGTTGACGAGAAAAGGCCGTCATGCCAAATACTCCGTATTGCTCTGCTTGGAAAGCATTCCAAACTAAAAAAGCGAAAATTCTCCCTACAATGCGAGAAAATCATTCTTGGAAGGACTTTTGACGTGTCGGATTTATATCAGCTGCAGGGCACACGTATTACGGTTGCGGTAACGGGCGGCATTGCTGCGTACAAAGCCTGCGAAGTCGTGCGGCTCTTTAAAAAGGCGGGAGCCGACGTTTCCGTCATCATGACGAAGGCCGCCGCGGAATTTGTGACGCCGCTGACCTTTCAGACGTTGTCCGGGCATCCCGTCGGATTGGACGTGATGGCGACGCCCTTGTCGCACTTAAAGGCGAGCCAAGCGTGTGACCTTTTTCTCGTGGTGCCCGCTACGGCGAATATCCTTGCAAAGTTCGCAAACGGCATTGCGGACGACTTGGTGAGTTCCGCGGGTGTAGCCCGTACGGCGCCTACGGCCGTCTGCCCCTCGATGAACGTCAATATGTGGCTGAATCCCGCGACGCAGCGAAACATCCGTCAGCTCAAGGAAGACGGCGTTCATGTTTGGGGGCCGGCCGCAGGGGATTTAGCCTGCGGCGTCAAGGGGACGGGGCGTCTCATTGAACCCGGGGAAATCGTGGAACGTGTGGCGGCGCTTTTAACGCCGAAGGTACTCGTCGGGAAAAAGGCGGTGGTAACGGCGGGCCCCACCCAAGAAGCGATTGATCCGGTGCGTTGTCTCACGAATCACAGCTCGGGGCGTCAGGGGTATGCCGTGGCGCGTGCCTTAGCCGCAGCCGGTGCCGACGTGACGCTGATTTCGGGGCCGACGGCGTTGGCGGCGCCCGTGGGCGTTGCGCGGGTTGACGTTACCTCGGCGGATGATATGTACCGCGAAGCGATGAAGGCTGCGGAAACTGCAGACCTTTTTGTGGGCGCGGCGGCCGTCGCCGATTGGCGGTCGGAAACCGTTGCGGCGACGAAAATGAAGAAAGTGCCCGGCGCGGATCGGCTGACGTTGACGCTCGTGAAAAATCCTGACGTCATTGCTTCGGTGAAGGCGGCGTTCCCCGACATCACCGCCGTAGGATTTGCGGCCGAAACGGAAAACGTCGAAGCAGCGGCGAAGGCAAAGCTCGCGGCGAAGCATTTGGACGCCGTCATCGGCAACAACGGCCCCGCGACCTTCGGACGTGATACGAATACCGTCGTCATCGTGACGGAAAAGGGTGTCCGTACCGTAGAGACCACTACAAAAGAACGGATTGCCGGGGAGATCGTGACGGAAATCGTCGGGCTTCTGAAGGAGAAAACGCATGCATGATCCGAAAACGCTGGAACCGGCGGGCGGCGACTATGTGACGTACCTCGATAAGCTTCTCTCGGGCAAGGAGCGGAAGTTGGAACCTTTGTCCATTTCGTCGGCTGACGGGATGGTGAAGGTGCAGTCCGCGCAAGAGGTGAAGGCCGACGCCGCGGCGCGTCAGGCGGAAGTCGATGCCTGGAAAGCCCAACGACGGGAAAAACAGCAGGCGGCGGCCGCGCAGTTGGGCACCGTCATGGGGACTGTGGTCGCCGTCGCGGGCGTTTTATCGATGGTCACGGGAATTTTGGTGCCGGAACTCGAACAAGCCTGTATTCCGCTCGGTATGATTACGATTTTTGCCGGTACGGTGCTCGCCGGGCGCTCAAAGTCTGCGGCACGACGCCGATAATTCTGACCAACGTTGAACATAACAAAATGAAGATCGATCTCAAAATTCTGGACGAACGCGTCCGCGACAACCTTCCGAAAACGGCGACGGCGGGGAGCGCCGGCGTGGATTTGAGGGCGCTCGTAGATGAGACCGTCGTCATTAACCCTGGGGATACGTACCTCGTGAAAACGGGGCTTGCGATTCACATCGGGGATCCCGGTTATGCGGCCTTGATTTTGCCCCGCAGCGGTTTGGGGCATAAAAAGGGGATTGTTCTGGGGAACCTCGTGGGACTCATCGATTCCGACTATCAGGGCGAATTGATGGTTTCGGTGTGGAACCGCGGCAAAGAATCGTTTGAATTAAAACCGATGGAACGCATCGCGCAGTTGATGGTGGTGCCGGTGGTGCAACCCGAATTCAACATTGTGGAGAGCTTTGAAGCGAGCGAACGGGCTTCGGGCGGTTTTGGTTCCACGGGAACGAACTGATCAAAAAAGGCGTTTACGGACAGGCGCTCGAATTTTCTGAGGGCTATTGCTTTCTTCACGGCAGCGGCTGGAGCAGAAACGGCTTTCGATCGGGCTCGTGGGTCGGGCTTTTCAGGCGGCGTTTAGGGAGGCTCAAAAATGACGTTGCAACCCAATGACGGAAACGAAGGGTTGGATACGGCAGGCGAGGCAGCGAAGCCTTGGCGCAAGGAGGCGTTCGAACCCGAGTGGATGAAGAAGCTGCGCGAGAAGGCACCTGGAACAGTGACGCCAGCGGATAACGCGCGGACGGCAAAACCGGCGGAGGGGCGAGGGCGTCTGCCCGAAAAAGAATCCCCGACGGGGTTCCGCATGAGCCGCGCTGATACGCGGCATTTACCTGAAGGCGTGGAAGCGCGCGATCTCTGCAGCCTCGGAAAAGGCTCAGCGAGGCGATATACGGCCGGCGTCAAGATGGAAGCACTGAAGTACTTCGAGCGCGGCTGGGGCTATAAGGCGACGGCGGGGTTTCTGCACCTGCCGTACTACACCGTCCGCGAATGGAAGCGACTTTATACGCAGGGGAAATTTACGCGGGCGAAATTGGAAGCGGAAGTGTCGGCGGTGAGAGACCTCTTTGATGCGCCGGAACCCGCGAACTTTCAGCCGGATACCCCCGAAGGAGCCTTTGTAATGACGGATCGACCGACTTGGCGCGATGCGGCGGCTCTGGGCTTTGCTTCAAGCCTCGGCCCTTTTGCGGTAAACGCCTACGTGCCCGGTTTTTTTGAGATGGCGGACGATTTCGGGGTGTCCTTTGTCGCCGTGCAGCAGACGATGACGGTGTACCTCGCGGGGTTTGCGCTCGCGGCGCTGGTCGTGGGCGCTTTGTCGGACGCTTTGGGGCGGCGGACGGTGCTTCTCGCAGGCATGGCGCTTTTTATCGCGGCAACGATCGCGGCGCTTGCGGCCCCGGCCTTTTGGATTTTCAACGTCTGTCGGGTTATTCAGGGGATGGGCGCGGCCGTGGGGCAGGTGGTGACGCTTGCGATGGTGCGGGATCGGTGGCAGGGATTGGATGCCGCGAAGATGAACGGGCTCATCGCGATGTTTTTTGCCGTGTCGCCTGCGCTGGCGCCCGTGGTCGGCGGCTTTTTGGTGGTGCACGGTTCTTGGCACGCCGTTTTTCTTTTTCTCATCGGCTATGCCGCAGCGGTCGCTGTCGTCGTTGAGTGGATTTTGTCGGAGACGCTCCCCAAAGACAGACGCCGCCCTTTCCGAGCGGGCGTGCTTTTTTCGGACTACCGGCGGGTGCTTGCGTGCCGACCCTTTGTAGCGGGGGCGCTTGCGCACGGCTTTTGTTTCATGGGCGGCATTTTGTATTCGGCGGGCGCGGCGGACTTCGCGGTGCATATCCTGGGCTTGGGACTGGATGAGTTCGGTTGGTTGACGGTTCCGCTTGCCGTGACGGGAATTGCCGGCAGTTGGGCGTCGCCCTATCTCGCGAAGGCGTTCGGCGCCGAACGGATGCTTCTTGCGACGGCCTTTCTCACGGCGGTCGCTGCCGGAGCGGGGGCGCTTTTGCAGTGGCGGTTTGCGTGGGGATTTCCCTTCGCGCTCGTGACGCCGGCGGTGTATTTCTTCATGATGTCGGTCGCAAGACCCGTGCTGCAGGTGTTTAACTTGGATTTCTTCCCGCAGAACCGAGGGACGGCGGCTTCCGTGCAGCAGTTTTTCGCGACGGGGAGTTTTGCCGTGTGCACGTCCTTGTGGGTGCCGCTTGTTTTGGGAAGTGCCGCCAAATACGCGCTCGTGGCGGCTTTCTGCGGCGTCATGGTGTTCGGGCTCTCCCGGGTACTCCTTTCGGCGAGACGTAGGTGAGGGTTATCGCTTATTTCGTTTGCCGCAACGCAGAAATTGAGCGGCGCTCCATGTGTTTCTTTTTGTAAAAGAGTACGATCGACTGACTCATGCGCCGGATTGGGCGGCGCTGAGACTTAAACAATAAGAAACAGTGGAGTAAATTTTCATTATGACTGGTCTTGGAATCATGCTGATCGCCATCGTCGTTCTGGCGGTCGGCTATTTCGGATACGCCAAATGGCTTGAAAAGACCTGGGGCATCGACTTAAAGCGTCCGACCCCGGCCGTGAGCAAAAACGACGGCAAAGATTTTTCCCCCGCGTCCCGTTGGACGGTGTTTGCGCATCAGTTCACGTCGATTACCGGTGCGGGTCCTGTGACGGGGCCGATTATTGCCGCCATGTTCGGTTGGCTGCCCGCCCTTTTGTGGATGATGGTGGGCGGTGTCTTCTTCGGTGCTGTGCAGGACTTCGCCGCTCTCTACGCGTCGGTGAAGAACGGCGGTCGTTCGATCGGCATGATCATTGAAGACTACGTGGGCCGCACCGGGCGCCGGTTGTTCCTCTTGTTCTGCTGGCTCTTCACGATGCTCGTGATTGCCGCGTTCTGCGACATGGTCGCCAATACCTTCAACGGCTTCTCAAAGACCGGGGCGGAATTGATGCCCAACGCCGCCGCGGCCTCGATTTCGCTTCTCTACATGTTCGTCGCCGTTCTCTTCGGGCTGTACCTTAAGTACTGCAAGCCCTCGGCCGGCGTGCAGTTCGTGGTGGGCGTGGTGCTCATGGTGGCGATGCTCGCCGTCGGTATCGCGTTCCCGGTATATGCCGACGCCTTGACCTGGCGCTACGTCGTCTTTGCCTATCTCTTTGCGGCGTCCGTGATGCCGATGTGGCTCTTAAAGACCCCGCGTGATTATCTCTCGATGTTCCTTTTGATCGGCATGATCGTGTGCGGTGTTGCGGGTGTCTGCATCCAGAACCCGACCATCAACATGCCGGCCTACGTGGGCTTCACCGTGAAGAACCTGGATCTCTTCCCGATCCTCTTCGTGACGGTGGCCTGCGGCGCCGTCTCAGGCTTTCATTCCCTCGTGAGTTCCGGTACATCTTCGAAGATGGTTGCGAGCGAAGGGGACATGCGCCTCGTGGGTTACGGTTCGATGTGCGTGGAAGTGGTGCTGGGCGTGGTATCCCTCATCGTCGTTTGCGCGGCCGCCAATAACGGCGTGCTCCCCGCGGGTACTCCCTTCCAGACGTTCTCGCACTCCGTGGCGTCGTTCCTCACCACGATCTTCGGCGTGCCGCAGCAGATCGCGGCCTGCATTCTGACGATGTGCGTGTCGGCGCTCGCTTTGACGAGCGTGGACGCCGTTGCCCGCATCGGTCGTATGTCGCTGCAGGAACTCTTTACGCCTTCTGAAGGCGAAGAAAAGAACGCCGTGCAGAAGCTCTTCACGAATACGGTTTTCTCCACCGTGCTGACGCTTTTGGGCGGTTACGCTCTCTGCATCGCGGGCTACATGAGCATTTGGCCGCTCTTCGGCTCTGCGAACCAGCTTCTCTCGGCACTCGTTTTGACTGGGTTGGCTGTGTTCCTCAAATCCACCGGTCGCAAGGGCTGGATGCTTTACGGCCCCATGGCGATCATGTTCGTCGTGACGATGACGGCGCTGATCGAACAGATCATCAAGATTTTCGGTGCGATTTCCGCCGGGAACTTCGTGTTGATGGTGCACGGCCTGCAGCTCGTGGTTGCGGTGGCTCTCATCGTGTTGGCGCTTCTCGTGGTTTACCACTGCGTTCTGAAGCTGAAGGATGCGGCGCCCGTGATTAAGCGCGATTGAGTTTTTCTGCGCTGACGAAGCGAAAGCCCCGATTCCTTGCGGTTGCGGCCGTGGGAATGCGGGGCTTTTTAGTGGGTGAACGATATGCGACCAGGGATATCCTGGTCAACGGCACAATTGGGTAAACGGCGCTGGCTCACTGTAAAAAGAGCCGGCATTTGAGAAAGAAATTTCAGGGCATCGGAATGTCGTTGCTTCTCGACGATTTTTCACCTGCAGGCCAATGCCGCCAAAACCACACCCAACCATCCCCTTTGAGGTGGGTCAATTTTCATGTCGTTTGGTGGGTACTATATCGTGTCGTATAACGCTGGTGTGGAGGCGTTCTTTCAAGCGGCAGTTTTGTGACAAGACTTCCAACGATCAAAATTCGACTGCATTCGAACCCAAGTATGGGCACAGGGCCATGGCAGAATCTCGGCGATACGTTGTGCTACTGCAAATGTGATGGGACTTTTGCCGCGAAGAATCTGTTCCAAAGTATCCGGGGAAATGTTGATCTTTCGAGCAAAAATTCGGGGACGGATTTTTAGATAGGACAATGTCTCCTTGAGAATCGAGCCGGAATGAGCCGGGTCAAACATGGTCGCCATGGAGAAATCTCCTTGGGAACAAGGGAGCATCGGCCATGAAACCCTATAGTTACCGGCCGATGCAGTGCTGTTGCGATCAGCGGATTTTTTCCGGTCGCATGGCAGCCAGTGTGTCGAACGCCGCCTTCATGTCGTCCTTCACCAGTTTTGTCTTGAGGTTGAAGAGCTTGCGGTAGAGTCGGCTGTTGGCTTCATTGGGCTGGTACTGCGCGTCCTTCACAAAGGTCTGCGAGAGCGCCTGAGTGACGTCCTCAACGTCGCCCGCAGCCTTCGCGGCAAAGACGCAGTTTGTGACGACGGCGCCGCCCGCGGTGCGGAAACGCACGACGTCGGCGGCAAGCATATCGGCCTTAATTTGGTTCCACAGGGAATCGCGGCTGCCGCCTTCGGTGACGGTGATGCGGGAGAGATCAACACCCGCCGCGCGGTAGGTATCCGTGATTTCCATGTAGTCGTAACCGATGGCTTCAAGAACAGCGCGCCACTGTACGAACCGGTCATCGTCCAACGTCATGTTGAGGAAACACCCGCTTGCGGCCTTGATGTCGCCGAATCCGCCGGTGAGATAGGGAAGGAAGACGACGCCGTTGCAGCCCGCGGGGACGTCCGCCGCTTTTTCCGAAAGTTCCGTGTAGTAGCGGGGGTTGTCTGCGGCGTCGCAGATGTTGTCCTTAAACCAACGAAGCGCGAGTCCCCCGGTGCGGATGAAGCCCCAGTAGAAATACGTGTCGGGAAGCGTGCCGGAATTAAAAATGAGGCCGGAGCCGGGGCGGCTCAGTTCCGGGACGATGCCTTTCGTCGAAACGCAGAACATCGAGCAGGTGCCGGCGACGTCGACGCCTTGTCCCGCCGTGAAGACGCCCGAACCCAACATCGATTGCATGGTGTCACCCGCGCCCGCGCAGACGGGGGTGCCTGCCTTGAGGCCCGTTTTTTCCGCCATTTCCGTGGAAACCCCGCCCACGATGTCCCAAGGTTTGAGAATGCGGGGCATATAGGCGAGATCAATGCCGAGGAGGGCGAGCTGTTCGTTGCTCCATTCCTTCTTTTCCACGCGGTACCCGAGTCCCCAGCCGGACATGGTGCCCCAGTCGATGAAGGCATCCTTCCCCTTAAGCCCCGCGAGGTTCATAAGGATGTAAGGGGCGTTGTGTACGAATTTGACGCCTTCCTTTTGAAAGCGCGCGTTGTTCTTTAAGAGCCAGCGGGCAAAGAGCGCCGGGAACATGCAGCAGGCTTCGGCGTTGCCGGTTTCGCGGCCCCAGATGTCGCGTTTTTCGGCGTTGATCGCATCCGCATCATCCTGGGTGCGGCTGTCAAGGTAGTTGATGTAGGGCGTGACGGCTTTGCCGTTTTCGTTGACGCCGCAGATGCCGCAGATGATGCCGTCGCCCATGACGGCGGCGATGTCGGCGGTGTCGTAACCTTTGCCGCGGATTTCATCCGTGCATTTCTTCATGCAGGTAACGGCAATCGCGAGGTATTCGTCTGCGCTCATCTGTACCCAGCCGGGCTGTGGGTAGTGAAGCGTCGTGGGGGCCGAGGCCTGCGCGAGGCATTTCATGCGGCTGTCGTAGATCGCGACCTTCACGCTCTGCGTGCCGGCGTCAAAACCCATGTAAAGCTTCGACATAAGTTGTCCTTTCGTCAAATAAGGCCGCGGTTCGATGCAGTAAAGAGACGCGGCAGATAGCGCTTTCAGACGAAGCCAAAAAATGCGCACGAATTTCGTCTTAGGGCTGAAATGTTGAGTGATTCTACCTATCTTCTTCAGGGATGTTTTGTACTACGAAAGACGTACAATAAATTATGTAGCTCGGAGAGCCCGAGAAGGGCGGACGACGCCGGTGGAATCCGGCGGGCGCAGGTTCCGGATACGCTCATTAATAGGAGAGAAGTCATGACAATCAGAATGTTTCACCTGACGGCGGTGGCTGCGGCAGCTGCGGTGATGTTGGCCGGGTGCGCCTCAGCGCCCGAACAAACCGGCATCAAGGACGGCGTTTATACCGGCACGGGGTTCGGCCGCGGCGGTGAAATCACGAGCGAAGTGACGTTTAAGGACGGCAAGATCACGGACGTGAAGGTCGTGAAGCACACGGAAACGGTCGGGGTGTCCGATAAGGCTTTGACCGAAGTTCCCGCGCGCATCGTAGCCGGCAATACGACGAACGTGGATGCGGTGACGGGCGCGACGCTGACGTCGAACGGCATCCGTGCTTCGGTCGCGGACGCAATTGACAACGCGGGCGGCGATACGGAAGCCTACTCTCAGTACTACAAGACGAAGTACGACACGTCGATGATTCCCGATACGGTGACGACCGACGTGCTCGTCATCGGCGGCGGTGCCTCGGGGTTGACGGCGGCCGTGCGTGCGGCGGGCGAAGGCGCTAAGGTCATTTTGATTGAAAAGATGCCTGCGATCGGCGGCGACACGCAGTTGAACGCCGGTACGCTGATCGCCACGGGTTCGCGCTATCAGCGTGAAGTCATGAAGGAAACGAAGGACAGCCCGAAGCTCACCTATAAGGACATTCTGAAGGCCGGCAAGTACAAGAACGACAAGGCCCTCGCGATGATGACCGCGAAGAAGGCGGGCAGCGTCGTGGATTGGCTGATTGATGACCTTAAGATTCCGTACGGCCCCGCGGCGACGCAGTACCCGGATCACTCCGCGAGCCGTCAGTTGGGCGTGACGGGCCGCAGCGTCAATTTCCTCAAATTGATGAGCGCCAAGCTTGCTGAACGCGGCGGCGTCATCATGACCGATACCCGTGCGCAGGAATTCGTGACGGACGCCAAGGGCAACGTTACGGGCGTCAAAGCGACGCTCGCGGACGGCCGCTGGGTGACGTTTGACACGAAGTCCGTGATTTTGGCTTCGGGCGGTTACGGTGCCAATTCGGCGCTCCTTCCTGAGAAGGTGAAGGAAGGGCTTTTCTACGGCCTTGACAGCGACAGCGGCGACGGCCTCAAGATGGGGCAGAAGGTGGGCGCTGCGACGATCAACCTCGACCTCGTGAAGCAGTATCCGCAGGGCGTGGAAACGATGCCGGGTCACGGCTTGGCCGCGACCGCTTCTTCGACGGATACGATGAAGAAGTCGGGCGCCATCTACGTCAATATGGACGGCAACCGCGTGGTGGATGAATTGGCCGGGCTCGGAACGTTGACCGACGTGTCCCTGGCGCAGAAGAAGTCCATGCTCTACATCGTGATGGATAAGGCCGCTTGGAAGGAATACGTGGCGAAGTCCCTGGAAGACAAGCTGGTACCCAACGAAGAAACGCTCGAAGGCTGGGCTCACATTGTGAACAACGGTCACCCCGTGATGGCGACCTCCATGAATCTCGCGGAAGCCGCGCAGAAGATGGGGATTGACGCCGCGCAGCTTGCGAAGACCGTCACCCGTTGGAACAAGATGGTGGCGGCCGGTAAGGACGCCGATTTCGGTCGTAAGGTGTTGAAGCCCTTGTCCGAAGGCCCCTGGTACATCGTTGAGCAGAAGGTTCGTTTCTGCACGACGTTGGGCGGCTTGAAGGCGAATACGGGACTTGCGATTCTCGCGAAGAACGGTAAGCCTATCGGCAACCTCTACGGCGCGGGCTGCGTCGTGGGCGGCGCCAACGGTGCGGATTCGATGACGGCTATGATGAATAGCTGGGCGATCATATCCGGCGCCGTGGCTGCTGACAGCGCGGTGAAGAACCTGAAGAAGTAATTTTGTCGGCGTAACTCAGTCTCACGCTGAGTCAGACAAACCGGCGGAGTCGGACATCAAAATCCGGCTCCGCCGTTTATTTTCGGCGTTTTTTGGAAAATGGATTTTTATAAGTAATGTAACTTAGAAAAATCCCAGACCTCGGGCTGCAACGACGAGGATCAGAACAGGGGCCAAGATGCCGGCAAAGAGTCGGAAGGCGGCAAGACCCTTTTCGCTCCACCGACCGTTTTTAGTGAGTTCGGTGCGGATCGCGGGCCAGGCCGTCCAACAGCCGACGACGGCAATCCCCAAACACCCCAAGGGCATCCCGATGTTGGACGTGAGATAGTCGAGTCCTTCAAAAAGCGTCAGGCCGAAAAGTTTCACGCCGTTTAAGGGACCGAAGGAGAGGGCGCAGAAAATGCCCAAAATCCCGAGTCCGGTCGCAACGAGCAAAACGGCGTTGCGGCGGGTGAAGCCGTAGCGATCCACAAAATGCTGAGAAGCCATTTCGAGAATGGAGATGGCGCTCGTCAAGGCCGCGACGAAAAGCGACAGGAAAAAGAGGACGGCAAAGAAGGAACCCAAGGGCATGTGGCTGAAAACGGCGGGCATCGTCGCAAAGGTGAGGCCGGGACCAGCGTCAGGCGACAAGCCGAACGCAAAGACGGCGGGCATGATCATGAGCCCCCCCAAGACTGAGGCCATGACGGCCAAAACGACGATCCAAAGCGTCGCGGGACCGATGTTGACGTCTTTACTCAAGTAACTGCCGTAATTCATCATGGAGCCCGAACCGACGGAAAGCGAAAAGAAGGCAAATCCCATGGCGTTTAAAAGGGCTTCGCCGGTGAAGGCCTCCCAGTCGGGCTTAAAGAGAAATTTGACGCCTTCCATGGCGCCGGGAAGCGTGAGGCCGCGTCCGATAAGAACGAGCATCAAAATGAATAGAAGCGGCATCAACACTTTGCCCACGCGTTCAATGCCTTTTTGTACGCCGGCAAGCACGACGAGCGCCGTCGCCGACAAAAAGAGCACGTGGCAGCCCGCAGCTTCATAAGGATCGGCGGCAAACGCTTCAAACGCCGCTCGAAGCGCCTGAGGGTCGTCTGCGGCGAGGTTCCCGGTAAGAGACGCCAAGAGGTAATGCGTGCACCAGCCGCCTACCACGGAATAAAACCCCAGCACCAAGGCACCGGTAAGCACGGAGACGGGGCCGAAAAAGCGCGTGAGGGGCGTCCCCAATTTGCGGAACGCCGTTCCGGCGCCGCCGCGGCTTGTGCGGCCCATGCACATTTCCGTCATGAGAAGCGCAAGGCCGATCGTCAAGGCAAAGGCGATCGTGGGGAGCATGAAGATGGAGCCGCCGTTGGTGCCTGCCATATAGGGAAATTTCCAGATGGCGCCTAAGCCCACGCTCGAACCGGCGGCAGCGAGAATGAAACCGAGCCTCGAAGACCAGGCCGAACGCGGTGTGGATTCGGACATTGTTGTTCCTTTAGGGAATGGGAGTAGGAAAGTCGCAAAGTGTAGCGCCCCTTGAATTTTCGTTCAAAATTAAAGAAGGAACAAAAAAGAGAGGGCATTGATTCAGAGGAAAATTGACGAAATGTCCGAGAGGGGAAACGATTTTCGACGGGAAAACTTTGTGGGCGGAAGGCTTCTCGTCGGCAATTCTCGGTATAATCCGCCGTTTCGTACCGTTTCGGCCCTTCAGGGTCGGGGTCGGTAGACTGAATTTTTTCACTTGAGCCTTGCGACTGCCGACAAAGCGGAAAGCTTTTCGACAACGGGCTTTCCGTCAAAGGTCGCCGGTTCGTTATTTTTCTTGAAAGATTGAAAGCGATGACTGAAAACGTTGAAGCCGCCAAGACCGAAGAAACCGCTAAGGCCGCAGAGCCCAAGGTGAATCCTCTGGAAAAGACGATTGAGTTTTCCGTGAAGACCGCCGACCTCGAAGCGGGTGTGGCTGTTGAACTCAAAAAGCTCGGCAAGAAGGCGAAGCTCCCCGGGTTCCGCGTTGGTCACGTGCCGGCCGCGAAGGTAGCGGAAATGTACGGCTACGAAGCCAACAACCGCGTGATGAACCGCCTCATTGAAGAAGCGTACGTCGAAGCGGCGAAGGCTTCCGGCCTCAAGATCGCGGGCTTCCCGAAGATTGCGGGTGCTGAAGGCGCCAACAAGCCCGGCGACGCCGAAATGAAGTTCGTGGCTACGGTGGAAGTGATGCCCGAAGTCGAAGCCCCGGTGCTCACGGGCCTCGAACTGAAGCGCTACGCCTGCGAAGTGACGGACGCTGAAGTGCAGAAGACCCTCGACATCATGGCGCACCAGCGTGCGACCTACGAAGTCGAAAAAGGCCGTAAGGCTCAGAAGGATGACCGCGTGACGGTGAACTTCAAGGGCTTGAAGGACGGTGAAGCGTTCGAAGGCGGTACCGCCAACGACTACAAGTGCATCGTCGGCGCCGGCACGATGCTGCCTGAATTCGAAAAGGCGATGGAAGGCATGGCTGCCGGTGAAAAGAAGTCCTTTGACCTCACGTTCCCGGAAAACTATCCCGCTAAGGATCTCTGCGGTAAGAAGGTGACGTTCGAAATCGAATGCACCCAGGTTGAAAAGGCGATCATTCCCGAATTGAACGATGAATTCGCGAAGAAGCTGAACCTTGAAAGCGCCGACAAGATGAAGGCCGAAGTCCGCAAGAACCTCGAACGCGAAGTGAAGGCTCGTCTGAAGAACCGCGTGCGCGCCGAAGTGATGGGTAAGCTTCAGGAACTCGCCACCTTTGCCGTTCCCCAGGCTTTCGTTGAAACCGAAGCCCAGCAGATGGCTCAGAACATGGTGAACGACTACGTCGCCCGCGGCATCATCAAGGCGGCTGACGCCAAAAAGCACCAGCTCCCCGCGGATCTCTTCAAGCCCCAGGCCGAAAAGCGCGTTCAGCTCACGATGCTCGTCGAAAAGATCGTTGAAGCCAACAAGCTCGCCGTGACCGCTGACGACGCGAAGGCGCTCGTCACTGAAATGGCTCAGGCTTACGAAAAGCCCGAACAGATGGTCTCCGAAGTGATGGGCAACCCCCGTTCCGCTCAGGCCTACATGAACCTCGCCCTTGAAGAAAAGGTGGTGGATTTCGTGCTCGGTGCCGCGAAGACCACGGATGAAACCGTGACGTTTGACGACCTCATGAAGACGGCGCAGTAATCGCCGCTTCGACGTCAGACGTTGAAAACCCGCTCTTCCGACCCGCGCAGGCGACGGAAGGGCGACAGGGCGGAAAAGCGCGCCGCGGGGTTCCTTTGGAGCACCGCAGCGCACTTTCCGCCTTTCGTGTCTCAGGTTTCTGAGACTCTGCGTAAAGATTTAGGAGATGAAGAATGCTTCCCAGCAACATGCTCGTTCCGATGGTGATTGAACAGAGCGGGCGCGGCGAGCGCAGCTTTGATATTTATTCGCGCCTGTTGCGCGACCGCATCGTCTTTTTGTCCGGTGAAGTCAACGACGAAAGCGCGAATCTCGTAATCGCGCAGCTTCTTTTCCTGGAAAGCGAAAATCCGGACAAAGACATCTCGCTTTACATCAACAGCCCCGGCGGCAGTGTCTATGCCGGCCTCGGCATTTATGACACGATGCAGTTCATCAAGCCCGACGTGCAGACGATCTGCGTGGGGATGGCGGCGTCGATGGGGGCCTTTCTGTTGGCGGCAGGCGCGAAAGGGAAGCGTTATTCCCTTCCCAACTCCCGCATCATGATTCACCAGCCCTCCGGCGGCTCCCGCGGCATGGCCAGCGACATCGAAATCCAGGCCCAGGAAATCCTCAAATTGAAGGGCCTTTTAAACGGCGTGCTCGCCGAACGTACGGGGCGCACTCTGGCGGAACTTACCCGCGACACGGATCGCGACAATTACATGAATCCGCAGGAAGCCCTCGAATACGGCATCATCGACAAGATTCTCACGCACCGCGCAGCCTGAGGTAAAAACTATGTTTACACACGATAAGGAAGAGGAACGCTGCTCGGTGTGCGGTCGTATCAAGGACGACTGCAAGGCGTTGATCGATACGGGCAGCGGCATCAAGATCTGCGACCGCTGCATCAAGGGCCTCATGAAGGCGGCGGGCTTTACGGCGACGGCTGCGCCTCAGGTGACTGCCGGCGAAGAGCCTGAGGCAGACAACGCAACGGCAGCCGCCCCCGAACTCACGGAAAAATTGCCGACGCCGCAGGAACTGTTTGATCACCTCAACAACTACGTGATCGGTCAGGAACGCGCCAAGCGTGTGTTGTCCGTGGCGGTTTACAACCACTACAAGCGTCTGCGGCATCTCGCGGACGATCACGGAGTGGAATTGTCGAAGTCGAACGTGTTGCTCGTGGGGCCGACGGGGTCCGGGAAGACGCTGCTCGCGCAGACGCTTGCCCGCGTCCTGAACGTTCCGTTTGCGATTGCGGATGCGACGACGTTGACCGAAGCCGGTTACGTCGGTGAAGACGTCGAAAACATCATTCATAAACTCGTGCAGGCCGCCGACGGCGACGTTGCGCGTGCCGAACACGGGATTGTGTATTTGGACGAAATCGACAAGATCGCCCGTAAGAGCGAAAACCCCTCCATCACCCGCGACGTCTCGGGCGAAGGCGTACAGCAGGCTCTGTTGAAACTTGTGGAAGGCACCAAGTGCAATGTGCCGGTTTCGGGCGGCCGCAAGAATCCGCGCGGTCAGATGCAGGTCGTCGATACGACGAACATTCTCTTTATCTGCGGCGGGGCGTTTGACGGCCTTGAAAAACTCGTGAAGCGCCGCTCGGTCAAATCTGGAATCGGTTTTTCGGCGACGGTCGCCAGTGAAAAAGAAACGGCGGTAAGTGATCTTCTGGAGCAGGCCGAGCCCTCGGATTTGGTGAAGTTCGGTCTCATTCCCGAATTGGTGGGGCGTCTTCCCATCATTGCGGTTTTGAAGGAACTCACCGAAGAAGCGCTGATTTCGATTCTCACCGAACCCAAGAACGCCCTCGTGAAGCAGTACGCCGAACTCTTTGCGATGGAAGGCGTGAAGCTCACGGTGACGGACGACGCCTTAAAGGCGATTGCCCGGAAGGCGATGGCCCGCAAGACCGGGGCCCGCGGCTTGAGAAGCATCGTCGAAGAGGTGCTTTTGGGTGCCATGTTCGACGTTCCGGCGCGCCCTGAAATCGGCGAAGTGCGGGTGACGGCGCAAACGGTGGAAAAAGGCGAAGCCGCCCAACTCATCACAGCGCCGAGAACGACGCGCTGACGAGAGCAGAGTCATTCGCGCAGGATCGGGACGGATTCTGCGCGTTTTCGGCTTTTGCTGCGGTGTGACTCTCTGCTAAAGTCCCGAGACCCGCGGACGGGGTTGAAAAAGGGCAGAACCGCCCCCACATAGCCCCATACTGCAGTCCCGTCGACGGGACGCTTAGACCTAACGAAAGAACAATGACTGAAATCGATACTACCGCAGGTACGCCCGGCGTGATTACGGCTCCCGTGATGCCGGTGCGCGATCTGGTGATTTTCCCGCGCATGATGCTGCCGCTTTTCATCGGGCGGCCGAAGACCATTCGGACGGTGCAGGACGCCTTAAAGGGTGACAAGCGCATCGTTCTCGTGACGCAGAAGGATCCGAAGTGCGACGACCCGAAGAAGGACGACGTATACGACGTCGGTACGGTCGGAACGGTGATGCAGCTTCTGCGGCTCCCGGACGGGACGGTGAAGGTTTTGATTGAGGCTCACCGCCGCGTGAGAATTGAATCGCTGACGTCGGACGAAGAGGGCAAACTCTTTTGCCGCGCTTTGCGCTTGGATTCCACCGAGACGGACGGTACCGAAGTCGAAGGACTGCGCCGTGCCGTCGCCGAAGACTTCGCGGAGTACGCCAAAACCGGAAAGAAGTTTGCGGACGACGTCGTTCAGAACATTCTCTCGATGCGGGACGCGGATGCGCTTGCGGACGCCGTGGCGGGGCAGCTGCCGGTGTCGCTTGAGAATAAGCAGAAACTTCTTGCGGATACGTCGGTGAAGTCGCGTTTGACGGCGTTGACGCGCCTCATTGCGGGCGAAGTCGAAATCCTTGCCGTCGAAAAGCGCATTCACGGCCGTGTGAAGCAGGCGATCGACAAGAATCAGCGCAATTACTACCTCAACGAGCAGATGAAGGCCATTCAAAAGGAATTGGGTGGGGAAGAAGCCGTTGAGACGGACGATATTGCGGCGTATAAAGCCAAAATTGCCGAATCCGGCATGAGTAAGGAAGCGCAGGAAAAGGCGAACGGGGAACTTAAAAAATTGCGCCTCATGCAGCCTATGAGTGCGGAGGCGACGGTGATCCGCGGTTACCTCGACACCCTTCTTGAACTGCCCTGGAAAAAGAAGACCCGCGTCAACTCCGACCTCACGAAGGCGGCGAAGGTTCTCGATGCCGATCATTGGGGCCTTGAGAAAGTGAAGGAACGGATTCTTGAGTATCTGGCCGTGCAAAAGCGCGTCGACAAGGTAAAGGCGCCGATTCTCTGCCTCGTGGGGGGGCCGGGCGTCGGTAAGACGAGTCTCGGCGAATCCATTGCCCGCGCGACAGGACGCAAATTCGTGCGCATGGCCTTGGGTGGCGTGCACGACGAAAGCGAAATCCGCGGTCACCGCCGTACCTACATCGGTTCGATGCCGGGGAAAGTGATTCAGTCGCTCACCAAGGCCGGGGTGCGTAATCCTCTGTTCCTCCTGGACGAAATCGATAAACTCGGACACGACTACCGAGGGGATCCGGCGGCGGCGCTCTTGGAAGTCTTGGATCCGGAACAGAACCGTACGTTCGAAGACCATTACGTGGACGTCGATTTCGACTTGTCCGACGTGATGTTCGTCGCGACGAGCAACAGTTACGATATTCCGCCGGCGTTGCTCGATCGAATGGAAGTCATCAATCTCTCCGGGTACACCGAAGACGAGAAGATGCACATCGCCGCCGAACACCTCATTCCGAAACAGATGGAAATGAACGGCGTGAAGACGGGCGAAGTGAGAATTGAGGATTCCGCCGTTCGCGACATCATCCGCTACTACACCCGCGAAGCCGGTGTGCGCGGTCTCGAACGCTCGATCGGTAAGGTATTCCGTAAGGTCGTGCATCAGAACGCCGATAAGAAAAAGGGCGAGGTGAAGGAAACGGTCGTCACCGCTGAAAACCTCGCGGATTTTCTCGGCGTGCGCCGCTTTACGTACGGCGTCGCGCAGAAGGAACCGCAGGTGGGGCAGGTGAACGGCCTCGCGTGGACCGAAGCGGGCGGGGACATCCTTTCGGTGGAAGCCGTGGTCTTCCCGGGCAAGGGCATCGTGCAGCGCACGGGGTCTCTCGGCGACGTGATGAAGGAAAGCGTGGAAGCCGCCCGAAGCGTCGTGCGTGCCCGCGCGGCGAAATTGGGGATCGAAGCCAAGGCGTTCGGTGAAACCGATTGGCATATTCATTTCCCGGAAGGCGCGACTCCGAAGGACGGACCGTCCGCCGGCGCGGCGATTACGACTGCGATCGTCTCTGCGATGACCAACATCCCGGTGCGTCCCGACGTGGCGATGACGGGCGAAATCACGCTTCGCGGTGAAGTGCTCGAAATCGGGGGCCTCAAAGAGAAGCTTCTTGCGGCGCTCCGCGGCGGCATCAAGAAGGTGCTGATTCCGGAATCGAACGTCAAAGATCTCACCGAGATCCCTGATAACGTGAAGACCGGGATGGAAATCGTGCCGGTGCGTTGGATTGATAAAGTGCTTGAAGAAGCCCTGGTTCGCAAACCCGAACCGCTCAAAGCGAAGGAAGAAACGAACCCCGTGGTTGCAACGTCGGCAGTGACGGGCGTTGCCGTGGCGGATGCGGTGAGCGCCGTCGTTCACTGACGCGGATTTTTCGCTCTTAAAACCCGGTCTGAGAGGAATCTCGGCCGGGTTTTGCTTTGGAACGGCGAAAAGCGTGCGAAAACCCGCAAAATTTGCGAAAAAAGCCTGAAAAGACTTGACTAGCAGGCGTTTTCGTGCGGTACAATCCACCAAGGTTATTAAACAGGTCTTGGGCCGATGTTTGTGGGCAGGCGGTCCGGATCGACTTAAGGAAGTCATTCTCATGAACAAGACTGAACTCGTTGAATTCATCGCCACCCAGGCGGACATTTCCAAGGCGAAGGCCGGTGCGGCCGTTGACGCCTTCGTGGAAGCCGTGACCGCTTCTTTGAAGAAGGGTAAGGACGTTGCCATCGTCGGTTTCGGTACGTTTACCGTCGCTGAACGCGCTGCTCGTACGGGCCGCAATCCCCAGACCGGCGAAACGATCGAAATCGCCGCGGCCAAGGCGCCGAAGTTTCGTGCTGGCAAATCTCTGAAGGATGCTGTAAACTAACGAGCTTCTCCGGTTCGCAGAAAGAGTTCTGTGAACCGATGAACGGGTGATTAGCTCAGTTGGTAGAGCCGCGCCTTTACACGGCGAAGGTCGGGAGTTCGAGTCTCTCATCACCCACCAAAATTAGGTTGACAACTTGTGGGTTGTACCGAGCGTCCAGAAGAAATTTTGGACGTTTTTTGTTTTTGAATCCGCCATGATGAATACCAAAGATTTGGTGACGTCCGCTTCTGAAAATCGATTGGCGGAAGGAGCCGGGCTGAGTGAGGCGGATCCGTGGCGCTATCGACGACTGATTCTCAAAATACAAGGCAATCGAGTTTTCGAAGAGAGTATTGTGTCGGAAACGCTGTTCACAGAAGAAGGCTTGACCAAGGAAGGCTGACTTGGGTGGGGTTCTTGTTGTTGGGACAGAGGCCGCAGAAGTTTCTGCCGGTATCCTATCCTGAATGGTAGATTTTTGCGAACTCGTCAAGTGTTTTTGAAATAATCCTTTCAATAAATTCCCGTCAGTTCAATCAATTGGCGGGATTTTTTATTGATTTTAACAAGTTACTACTGTACAAGTTTGTAACTTGTCAAAAAGGAGAATTACCTTACCTCGTCCGGTTTTCGAGGCTGTTAAAACCTCCCTGGTTCGCGTAAAGAAGGAAAATGGAATTATTTACGTCTACGAACGCAAGCGCCGGTACGACCCAGAGGTCGGTTATACGCGGACGTTTGACTCCCGCTTACTCGGGAAGATCATGCCCGGCACCGACGAGATTGTGTCCACTCGTCCGCGTCGAAAACCTACGCAGGACTCGGGCGAAAATAAGCCCGCTGCAGTTGAAGAGGTCACTTGGGGACATGCCGGCGTCACCAACATTCTCGAGAGGGTCGGAAAGGAAAGCGGCATTGACGACGACATTCGTTGCAGTTTGGATGAGGGGCGAGCGCCAAAAGTCATCACTATTGCCCGTTACATCACGGCCAATCCCCATCAAACCATGCCGCGCCTGTCAAAATGGCAACGTACGCATCCTTCCCAGGCAACCGCCGTACCGTAAACAGCCGCATTACCACTGATGAGAATATCGGGGCTTGACGGCCCCGAGGTACTTGGGGTTTAATGCCCCGCTAGCGAGCAACCAAGCTCAACCGTAAACCTGCGCTAGACACAAAAATCTACACACTCCCTCTTTCCCGTGAAAGCCACGGTGGAATTGCCTTCGAGATGAAGCGTGTTGGTGGAACCGGCCTTGGCCCCCTTCATGGTCGAAGCGAGCGTCGTGGTGTCGGCCGCAAAAAGGGCCTTCGTGGTTTGCGAGGCGTTGAACGTGCCGTTGGGGTCGGTATGGTCGCCGTCGATCGTCGTCATCCGAAGCGTGGTGCTCGAGCCCGTAAACGTCACCGGAGATTGGTTGAGAAGAACCGTGTAGGCGCTTGCTGCGACGTTTTTGCGGTTGAGCGTGAGCCTTGCGGAGAAATCGCTGACGGAAGCGCCGTTGTTGAAGGCTGCGATGCCGATGACGCCGTCGGTTTCTTTGTCGCTTTGACCGGCGGTATACGTTTCGTCAAAAGCCGCAGGGAAGGTGCTGTCGCCGCAGACCGGCTTCAGGAGAACCGAGGACGATCCGTTGGGGCTCGCCGCGGCGGTACTGCAGAGAGCCGACGCAACCGCAAGGAAAATCAAGGATTTTTTGAAAGGTGCCGCAGCCGCGGACTTTTTCAAAAGGTGTGAACCCGCATGGAGGGGGCATTCATAACATGATCCTTCTTGGAATAAAGAATAACCCGGACAGTTTTGAATTTGCTTTTCATAAATACCTTGAAAATAGACTCATATGTCCCTGTAAATTCAATATCCGAACCTGAACTTAAGTCTACGGCGCCCGGGAGGGGGGTATGTCAAGTTTTTTCAACTAAATTTTTCACCTATTTGATTTTTGTCAACCCCTCCCCCCCTTAAATTTGAAGTCATAACGGAGTAAGGCAAAAACAACCCTCTCAGGGTTTATTCGAATTTTCCAGGCGAGGGGATATGTCTCACACGGATGCCGAACTCATCGCCGAAGGACGCAAAGTTCTGGCGTTGGAACGCTCAGCGATCGCTGCGACCGAAGCAAAATTAGGTGATGCGTTTCTGCGGGCCGTGAAACTCGTGCTCGCGACGAACGGGAACGTCATCTTCTGCGGCGTGGGGAAATCCGGGCACATCGGCCGCAAATTGGCGGCGACCTTTGCTTCGACCGGCACCCCTGCGATTTTTGTGCACGCTGACGAAGCCGCTCACGGCGACCTCAGGGTGATCCGTCCCGGGGACGTGTTCGTGGGGATTTCTTTTTCCGGGGAATCTGACGAACTTCTTCTCATTCTCCCGGCTCTGCGGAAATTCTCGGTGCCCATCATCGCGATGACGGGGCGCGAAAAGAGTTCCTTGGCGCGGTACGCCGATGTGGCATTGGTCACCCCGGTGGAACGCGAAGCCTGCTCCTTGAATTTGGCGCCGACGGCGTCCACCACCGTCACGATGGCGTTGGGTGACGCGATTGCCGGAGCTCTCATGGTGGCGCGGGACTTCTGCGCGGAAGATTTTGCGAAGTCACATCCTGCGGGTGCTTTGGGACGCCGATTGTTGTTGCAGGTCTCCGACGTCATGCGTTCCGGGGACGCCGTTCCCGTCGTTTCGCCCGATACCCCGGCGTTGGATGCGTTGGAAATTTTGAGCGCCAAGCAAATGGGGTCCTTTGTGGTGACGGATGACGAGCGTCGCCCCTTGGGCATTTTTACGGAAGGGGATCTCTGCCGAAAGATGCGCGCCCATTTTGACTTTGCTCACGCGACGGCCGCGGACGTCATGACGACAAACCCCAAGTGGGTGTCGCCCTCGGACTCAGCCTACGTCGCTTTAAACGAAATTCACACTCGTCAGGTGAATCAGCTTCTCGTCTGTGACGAGAAAGGAACACTGGCAGGCATCGTGCATATCCAGGATCTTGTGGCAAAAAAGATCGCTGTGTGAGGGGGAAAAGCACGATGTTGACTGGTGCACTTTTTAATACGAAAGGAAGTACAAAATGAAAAAGACGCTTATCAGTGCGGCCGTCATCTGCGCGGTGTGCGGTTCTGCGTACGCATCCGACGTGACGCTTTACGGCGTGGTGGATACGGGGCTCGGTTACACCTACAGCGACGATGATGTCGCCGGTGAATCCGCTGATCACGAATTTGCGATGGTTTCCGGCCAGTCCGCCGGCTCCCGCTTCGGTTTGAAGGGGACGGAAGACGTCGCCGAAGGCCTTAAGGTTGGGTTTGTGCTTGAAAATGGTTTTGACTCGGATACTGGTGCTCTCGGTGAATCCGGCGTGATCTTTAACCGTGAGGCACAGCTCTTTATCGACACCGCCTACGGCAAGCTCTCCTTCGGCCGCGTGGGTCTTCTGCATTCAGACGCGGGTTCCTTCGGCATGATGGGTGACTTGAGTGCCTTCGGCACCGGCTGGGCCGACATCATCGGCAACCAGAACATGGTTTTTGCTTATAAGCCCGCCCGTATGGACAACACGGTGACCTATGTGTCGCCTGACTTCTATGGCTTGAAGATCCATGCCCAGTACTCCATGGGTAAGACGGCTGCAGCGACCGATAAGGTTCATAAGCAGATTGAAAATGAATCCTCGACGGATCGCTACTTCGCTTTGGGTGCGTCCTACAAGATCGAAGCCCTCGAACTCTACGGTTTGGTCGACTACGTCAATAAGGCGAGTTACTCCGAACACGCGACCGATACGCTTGCTCACCACGGCAAGGATCAGTACACGGTCACGTTGGGCGGCAACTACGACTTCGACGTGGCGAAGGTCTATCTCGCGGCTCAGTATTTTGACAACGCCGCGGCAGTGGGCGGCGAAGCCGATGAAACGGGCTTTGATCTCGCGAAGAATAAAAAAGCCTACGGCGACATCGAAGGTTACGGCATTGTGGCCGGTACCGCGGTGCCGGTCTGCGGTGGTTCGGTGAAGTTCTCCGCGGGCTACATGCACGCTGAAAGCGACAAGACCAATAAGAAGGCAAACCGCTGGACGGCGGGTGCGGGTTACCAGTACCCGGTGTCCAAGCGTACGAACGTCTATACGGGCGTGGGCTACGTTCAGGACTCCGTCAACAACCGTGATCCGTACGCCGTGCAGGTCGTGGCCGGCTTGAAGCACAGCTTCTGATTAATTCGGTTGAGCCCCCCGGCTTTTTCTCCATAGGCCGGTGCTCACAACGGATGTCTCTCGGGGGATTTCGGTCGCCCGAGAGTCTTTTCCTGACGAACTGCCGACGCCGCGGACGCGGTTCGGCAGGAAAAGATTGTCGTCAAAACCACCAGAACAAAGATAAGAAAGTGACCCAGCTTTTGAAACAACCCGTCGCCGTCATCGGTATCGGTTGCCGTTTCCCCGGCGGCCTGCGTTCATTGGATGCGCTCTGGGAAGCGCTTTCCGACGGGCGGGATTGTCTGGGGACGCTCCCTGCGGAGCGTTTTGACGTGGCGCGTTACCGGCACGCCGATCCGACCGCCCCCGGTATGACCTACGCGATGCGGGCGGGGATCGCGGGCGACGTGCGTGCTTTTGACGCGACGTTTTGGGGGTTCTCGGAAAAAGAAGCGGAATCGCTTGATCCCCAGCAGCGAATGGCGCTCACGATGACGTGGGAGGCGTTTGAAGACGCAGGGATTGCTCCGTCAACGCTCGCAGGGTCGGACACCGCGGTCTACATGGGATCGGCGAGTGCCGACATGGGGATGCTGCACGCGGATGATTTGGCGTCGACGAACGCCTACACGATGACGGGGACGCAGCTTTCCCTCATCTCCAACCGCATTTCCTACGCCTTTGATTTTCACGGGGCCTCGATGACGGTGGATACCGCGTGTTCGTCGGCGTTGGTAGCATTGGATATGGCGTGTCGGGCGGTGGCGGACGGGAAAGTCCCGGCCGCGGTCGCTGGGGGCGTAAATGTTCTGCTGGCTCCCATGGGCTTCGTGGGATTCTCCAAAGCGCACATGCTCTCTAAAACCGGTGCCTGCCGCGTTTTTGACGAAAAAGCGGATGGTTACGTGAGGAGCGAAGGGGGCGCGGTGGTGCTTCTGAAGACGCTTGCTCAAGCCCAAAAAGACGGGGATGCCGTTCACGCAGTGATTCGGGCGACGGCCGTGAATTCGGACGGCCGCACTGCCGGGATTGCACTTCCGAACGGGAAGGCGCAGGCCGCGTTGATGGCCGGGATTTACGGCGAGGAACTCCCGAAAGCGCGCGTTGCCTACGTGGAAGCGCACGGCACCGGTACGAAGGCGGGCGACCCCATTGAAGCCCGCGCGATCGGCGAGGTGCTGGGGCACAAAACGGGGGCGGCTCTTGCCGTGGGGAGCGTCAAAGCTAACCTCGGACACCTTGAAACCGCGTCCGGGATGGCAGGACTTGCCAAAGTCCTCTGTGTGCTTGAAAAAGGCGAAATTCCGGGCAACATTCACTTGGAAACGCCGAATCCGACGATTGATTTTGCGCGGTTGGGGCTTCGCGTGCCCGTTAAGACGGAGAAGCTTCCGACCGTGGCAGGCGCTCCCTTGGTGGGTTTGAATTCCTTCGGGTTCGGCGGCACGAACGCGCACGTGGTGTTGGAGCAATATCGGGCGCCGGAAGCACAGGTAAAGGTTTCGACGGATCGCTTGCTCCCCTTGCTCGTGACGGCAAAAAGCCGCGAAAGCTTGACGGGAGCGGCAAAGCAGTTGGCGGAGCGTCTTGCGCGGGCCGATGTTGCGGCGTTTAACCGGACGGCTGCGGCGCTCTTTCATCAGCGGGAACATCTCCCGCACCGCTTTTACCTCAAAGCCCGGTCGATTGAAGACGCTTTGGCGTCGCTTCGTGCGTTGGCAGCGGGCGCCGCGGACTTTAAAAACGCCGCCTTGGGGCGCAACGCCCTGGGGGCCGTGAAGTCCGCGTGGGTGTATTCCGGCAATGGCAGCCAGTGGGTTGGTATGGGCCGGGCGTTGTTCGCGGCGAACCCCGTCTTTGCCGCGGCTGTCAAAGATGCGGACACCTATTTCGGTCCTTTGGCGGGGTGGAATCTTGCGTCCGTGTTGGCAGCGGATGATGCTGCGTGGAATTTGACGGATACGTTCGTGGCGCAGCCCCTTCTTTTTGTGGTGCAAGTCGGAATGACGGCCGTACTTCGTGACGAAGGCCTCACTGCCGACGCGTATTTCGGACACAGCGCCGGGGAAGTCGCCGCGGCTTGGGCGGCAGGCGCCTTGTCGCTGAAAGACGCCGTGACGGTGATTTACCACCGCTCGCGTCTGCAGCAGACGCTGACGGGGACGGGCGCCATGGCGGCGGTGCGGTTGGCGAAAACTCCGTGGGACGCGCTGCGCGCGACGCACCCTGAGGTGACGGTCGCGGCCGTGAATGCCGACGGCGACTACACCGTCAGCGGCACGCCTGAAGCTGTTGCTGACTTTACGGCTGCCGTAAAAACGACGGGCGGGAAGGCCTTGGTGCTCCCGTTGACGATTGCTTTTCACAGTGCGGCGTTGGAGGGGCTTAAGGCGGACTTCCTGCATTCCGTCGAGGGCATTTGCCCGACGCCCTCGGAAACCTTCATTTCGTCCGTGACGGGGAAGTCCGAAGCGCTGCTTGATGCGGCGTATTGGTGGCGCAATCTTCGGGAAACCGTTCAGTTTAAAAACGCGGTATCGACCGCCGTGGACGCCGGCGTCACGCGCTTTGCGGAAGTGGGGCCGCATGCCGTTTTGGCGGGTTACGTCAAGGCGACGTTGAAAGCAAAGCACCGGGACGGTACGGTGACGGGGCTCTTGCGGCGCGGCGACGGAACGGACGCTTGGGAAAAGAATCACTTGCAACTCGCGGCGGACGGCTGGCCTGTTACGGGACTGTGGCCCGTGGTGCCGCGCGACCGGACGCTTCCGCACTACGTTTGGAACGAAAAGCGCTGTTGGCCCGAGGCGTCGTCGGAATCGGCAGCGCTTTTTGCCCCGCAGACCGTGAATCCCCTTTTGGGATGGAAAACGACCGGGGCGCTCAACACGTGGGTAAACGAACTTGATCCCGTGCGTATTTCGTGGCTTGCGGGGCACGGCATTGAAAGCGGCATCTGGTACCCGGCCGCGGGCTTTATTGAAACCGCGGCTGCGGCGGCGCGCGCCGTGACACCGGCGGAAAAGGCGCTTGAAATCCGGCACTTCAACATTCTGAAACCCTTGATTTTCACGGAAGGTGCCTTTCACCGTGTGCGCACGCACGTAAGTGACGCCGGAGAAATCACCTTGGAATCGCGTCCAGCGATGACGGACGCTTGGTTGACGCACGTCGTCGCGCGCACCGTTCCTACGGATTGGGTACCGGCAAAGCGTACGTTTGACGAAAAGACGTTGGGTAGCGCGGTAGCGACGGACGATTTTTACGTCGGGTTGTCCCGCATGGGACTTAACTACACGGGGGTCTTCAAAAGCGTCGAACGCCTTTGGGTGAAGGGAAACGTCATTACGGCACGGTTGTCGCTTCCCGTTGCCTTCGGTCAGGCTGCGATGCTCGTTGCGCCGCCCTTGATCGACGGCGCACTGCAGACGGTGTTTGCGGGGCTCGCGGGGAAGGGGACGGCGGATTCGGCGTGGCTCCCCGTGGCCGTTGCCCGACTCGTCTTGGATCGGGGCGGCGTCGCTGCGTGGAGTGAAGTGACGATTCGTTGGGGGACGGCGCGTTCCGTCACGGCGGACGTGTCGCTTTTTGATGCGTCCGGGCGCGAAATCCTTGCGATGACGGGGGTGCGGCTGCAGAAAACCGTGAAGCGCCCCGTCGCGGTGCCGCCCGCGTTTTACCGGGAAGTGACGCGTCGGGAATGGGAACCCCGTTCGGCGGAAGCGGTTCAAAAGGCGCTGACGCAAACCCTCAAGGCGGCGTCTGCGGCATTTGACGGTACCTTGATGCCGTGGGCGGATGCCGAACCCTTGGTGCGCGTGACGCTTGCGGCGTTTGCGTACGAAGCGGTGCAACGCCGAAATGAATCCGTCCCTGCCGAACTTCTTTTTACGACCGAAAGTTTTGTGGTGAACGAAGGTTGGGCCGTCTTTTTGGCAGAGTGCCTCGTCACCGCCGGGTGGGCCGAGAAACGGGATGCGGGGTACACGGTACCGACGCAGACGGTTCCCGCTGCCGCCCTGCTTTTAAGGACGCTTCTCGCGAGGTACCCGGCCGAATGGCCCCTTTGGCAGACGGTAAACGACATCGGCCGAAAGATTCCGGAACTTTTGACCGGGGACACGGATCCGGAAATGGCGGCAAATGCCGCAGGCCGCCTCTGCCCCTCGGTGCAGTCGGAACTGGCGGCGTTGACTCTTACGCATTTTGTGGCCGATTCGGCACGTGAGTACCCGGATGCGGCGCTCAATGCGGGGCTCGTAACGACCGACGCGGCGGAGGTGAAGGCTTTAAGAAGTGCGTGCGGCGCCAACGTGCATTTGACGGTCGTGACGCCGGACGCACGCGGTAAGGAGCGTCTTGCGACCGCACTCGAAAAAATCGAAGGCGTGGCGGTGGTGACGGCGGAAAAAGCGGGTACCTTCGACGTTGTCATCGTGCCCGGGGGCTTGGTGCGCGACGTGACGCCCGCGTCGGCTTTGGCGTCATTGGCGGTCATGGTGAAACCCGCCGGATGGTTGCTCGTTGCCGATACCGCGCCCAACGACTTGACGAATTTTCTGGAAGGGATTGACGCCGATTGGTGGGTCGAGGCGAACGGCACCTTCTATCCCCCGATGCCGGACGTCGCGGGCTGGTTGTCGGCCGTGAAGCAATCCGGGTTGGAAGACGCACGGGTTCTGACGCCCGAGGCGACGGCACCGACGTTTTTCTTTGCGGCGCGGCGTCCCGCATTTGCCGTCGAACGCGAAAGGGTCGCGGCCGTCACGGCAGAGGGCACCGATGCTGCACTTACGGCAACGTTTAAGGAACGTTTGACCGCTGCCGGGATTACGGTGACGGAGGGCGCCGCTCGTCGGATAACGGTGATGGATGTACGTACCCCTGAAGCCGTTACGGCGGTATTAAACGAAGCGAAGGCGCTGGCAGTGAAGGGCGAGCCCCTTGACTGGTGGGTGGTTTTAAATACCGATGCCGCGCCCGCGGCAGCCGGTGTGCGGGCCCTGCTGCGCGTGGTGAAAAACGAATGCCCGGCGTTGTCCGTGCACGTCGTGACGCTCGCGGATACGACGGAAGCGACGATTGCCCGCGTTACGGAAATGCTGTCTGCGGCGAAGTCGGAGGCGGATGAAGTGACGGTGATCGCCGGCCGTTTGGCAAAGTCGCGCGTGGAACGCATGGTTGCATTGACGCACGAAAAGGAGCTGCCGGCCGTCCTGACGTTTGAAGCGCTGGGGCAGTTGGAGCGCCTCTGTTGGCAACGTACCGAACGAAAACCGTTGGCCTCGGACGAAATCCGCGTGGCGGTGAAGGCGACGGGCCTTAATTTCCGTGACGTCATGTGGGCCATGGGAATGCTTCCCGAAGAAGCGCTTGAAAACGGCTTTTCGGGTCCTGCGATGGGGATGGAAGCCGCAGGCGTCGTGACCGAAGTGGGGCCTGCCGTCACGCGGTTTGTGCCCGGAGACGCTGTGACGGCTTTTGCTCCTGCGTGCTTTGCAACCGAAATTGTGACGAAAGCGGGGGCGGCGGTTGCGAAACCCGCGAACCTCCCGTGGGCCGAAGCGGCATCCGTGCCCGTGGCGTTTTTTACGGCGTGGTATGCCCTCGTGCAGCTTGCGCGGGCCCGGAAAGGTGAACGGGTTTTGATCCACGGCGCGGCGGGCGGCGTGGGATTGGCCGCGATTCAGATAGCGGCGATGCTGGGGCTTGAGGTTTATGCCACGGCCGGCACGGACGCGAAACGCGATCTTGTTCGGTCGCTGGGCGTGACGCACGTCTACGACTCCCGTCGTTTGCAGTTTGCGGATGATGTCCGGCGCGATACGGTGGGTAAGGGCGTCAACATCGTTTTGAATTCCTTGGCGGGAGCGGCGGCGGACGCCTCGTTGTCGCTCTTGGCTCCCTTCGGACGGTTCCTTGAACTCGGAAAACGCGATTTTTATGCCGACCGTCCGATGTTTTTAAAGCCCTTTGCAAAAAATCTTGCGTATTTCGGGATTGATGTGGATCAGCTTCTGACGGCGGATCCCGCGTTGGCCGAAAGCCTTCTTAACGACGTCATGTCGGCGTTTGCCGAGGGGAAACTCCGGCCGCTCCCCGTCACCCTCTATCCGGCGCTCCGGGTGAAAGACGCCTTCCGTGCGATGCAGGCGTCCGTGCACGTTGGAAAGATCGTTGTGACGACGGATGATTTGACGCCGGTCGCAGAACGCGAAACGCCGATGACGCTCTCCGTCGATCCCGAAGGGCTTTATCTCATCACCGGGGGCTTGGGCGGCCTGGGGCGTGCCGTGGCGGAGAAACTCGTGACGGCGGGGGCCCGGCACCTCATGCTTCTGTCGCGACACGGCGCAGCAAGTGATTCGGCGAAAGCGTTTGTGGCGAAGCTTGAGGAAGAAGGCGTAACGGTAGTGACGCCCGCCGTGGACATCGCTTCAAGCGAAGCTGAAACCAAAATTCAGAAAGTACTTATCAACTTGCCGCCCGTCAAAGGCGTGGTGCATGCCGCGGGATTCATCCGAGACGCTTTGCTGAAGGATCAGACGGAAGAGTCGCTCACGTCGCTTTGGTGCGTGAAAGTCGACGGCGCGGCGTTGTTGGATCGCCTCTCGCGCGACAAGGCGTGGCCTTTGGATTTCTTCACGGTCTTTTCCTCCGCTACGGTCTTAATCGGAAACCCGGGGCAGGCCAATTACGTCGCGGCAAACGCGGGGCTCGAAGCTGTCGTGAAAAGCCGTCGTGCGGCAGGGCTCCCCGCGAACCTCATCGGTTGGGGCCCCGTGGCGGACGCCGGGATGTTGGCAGAGGCCTCCGCGGTGAAGGCGCAGTTGGAACGCATGCTCGGGGCGCCGCCTTTGACCGTGAAGGCCGTGGCGGACGCGTGGGCGACCGTGACGGCAACGGGGGTTGACGCCGTGCATTACCTCGCCGCGGATTGGAAGCGGCTCAAAAACCTTCCGGTGGTCGCGGGGCCGCGCTTTGAAGTTCTCACGGAAGGGGCCGGCGAAGTTGCGGCGTCGGGGATGGGACTCTCGGAGCGACTCAAAGGCAAGACGGACGAGGAAGCGGTGGAACTTTTGACTTCGGACGTCGCGCACGAAGTCGCGCGGATCATGGGATTGGCGCCCGAGGAACTCAACGTCAATCAACCGGTGTCCGACATCGGGATGGATTCCCTCACCGTCGTGGAACTTGCGATGAAACTCGAAGAACGATTCGGGGTGAGAGTTGCTGCCGGTACTGCCTTTGCGGGGGCCACTATCCGCACGATGGCGGAAACGTTCTACGCCTCCGTGAAGGCGGAAAGGCCGGGGAACGCCTCGGCCGACGGAGAAGTCTTGATTGAAACGATGAGCCGCCAGCACGGCGTCACGCTGACCGAAAACGAAAAGGCGACGCTTGCCGCGGCAGCCGATAAGAAGGAGGGCCTCTGATGACAGCGGATTTGTTCGGATTGACGGACGAAGAACAGGCGGCCCTTTTTGCGGGACTAAAAAAACGGTCGACGACCGTGGGTCGCCCTGCGGACAGTCATATCGTGAAGACCGTGGACGCCAAGTACACGCGTTTTGCCGAATTCCCCGCGTTAAAGCAGATCCGCGTCGAAAAGACCGTGGCGGAAAAGACGGGGCTCGTGAATCCGTTTTTTCTCTGCCACGACGGGATTGCCAAAGCGACGACGGTGATCGGCGGCGTGACGTACCTTAATTTCTCCACCTACGACTACCTTGATTTAAACGGGGATCCGAGAATTGAAAAGGCGGCTTCGGAGGCGCTTCACCGTTGGGGTACGAGCGCTTCGGCTTCGCGTTTGGTCGCGGGAGAACGTCCGCCGCATCGGACGCTTGAAACCGCACTGGCCGCGGTGTACGACGCCGAAGACTGCGTGGCCTACGTATCGGGGCACGCGACGAACGTTTCCACCATTGCGAAACTTTTCGGTCCCCGGGACTTGATTCTGCACGATCAGTTGTCGCACAACTCGATTGTCGTGGGTGCGCAGGCCTCGGGCGCCAAGCGTCTCGCATTCCCGCACAACGACATGGCGGCGTTGGAAAAACTCCTCGGGCAGCATCGCTCTTCTGCCGAACGCTGTCTCATCGTCACCGAAGGCGTTTTTTCGATGGACGGGAACGTCGCGGATTTGCCCGCACTCGTGCGTCTTAAAAAGCAATACGGCGCTTTTTTGATGGTGGACGAAGCGCACGCCTTGGGCGTCCTGGGGGCGACGGGGCGCGGTACGTGGGAACACTTCGGTATGAATCCCGCGGACGTCGACATTTGGATGGGAACGCTTTCCAAGACCTGCTGCGGCTGCGGGGGCTACATCGCGGGGTGCAGGGAACTCGTGGAACTCCTGAAATACACGTCGCCGGGGTTCGTGTACAGCGTCGGGATGTCGCCCGTTCTGGCCGCAGCCAGCACCGAGGCACTGCGTTTGATGCGCTCTGAACCCTGGCGCGTCAAGAAACTGCAGGACGTGAGTCACTTTTTCGTGGCGTATGCGAAATCATTGGGTCTTAATACCGGCAAAGCCGAAGGTTGGGCCGTGGTGCCCGTGATGTTGGGGAGCTCCCTGACGGCAGGGCGCGTTGCGACGCGGCTTTTTAAGGCACACGTGAACGTCATGCCCATTATCTATCCCGTGGTGGAAGAGGGGGCGGCGCGCCTCCGGTTTTTCTTGTCGGCGGCGCACACCGAAGACACCGTTCGAAAGGCGCTCGATTTGACGGCCGAAGCCGTTGCCGCCGTTGAGGCTGAAACGGCGGCGGACGGCAATCTGACGCCGACGGGGCTCTGAGACCAAGGACAAACGCTCATGACGCCCCGCAATCCTCAGACACTTACCGGACGCACGTTCCTCCTCCTGCAAGGCCCGCAGAGCGGGTTCTTCCGGGTGCTCGCGGAAAAACTCGTGCGCGCGGGCGCTGCGGTGCACAAAGTAAACTTTTGCGGCGGGGATGCGGCGCTCTGGGGACTGAAAAAGGCCTATTGGTATACGGGCGATCTCTACGGCTGGATCGGTTGGGTAGGAAACCTTTATCGGAAATTGGCCGTCACGGACGTTTGCGTCTACGGCGACTGGCGGCCGCTGCACTGGGAAGCGGTGCGTCTTGCGAAGATTCACGGCATCCGCATATGGGTTTTTGAAGAAGGGTATCTGCGAAGCCGTTTTTCCACCTTGGAAGAAGGCGGCGTCAACGGCCGCTCGTCGCTTCCGAAGTCGCCCGCCGCGATTCATGCGTTGGCCCGAAACTTAACGGAACGGACGACCGCGGGGATTACGAACACGATGCCGGGGAAAGTCTGGCGCGCGGTGCTGCACCACACGGGGAATGTTTTGTTGTGGCCGGTCTTTCACCGCTACCGCACGCATCGCCCGATGACGATCGGGCATGAATTGTTGGGCATTCTGCTGCGGTATTTGACGAGGAAATCGCGGTGGGCCCGGGACGCTCAGACGCCCGCGGCCTTTAACGAGGCAACGTCGCCCTACTACTTCTTCCCGCTGCAGCTTAACACCGACAGCCAGATTCAGCTTTATTCGCCTTACGTGCGGATGACGGAAGCGATTGCGGACGTCATGACCTCATTTGCGGAAAAAGCCCCCGCGGAAAGTCGCCTTCTCATTAAGGACCATCCGCTTGATAACGGGTTCATTCAGTACGGACGCTTCATAGCGGCGATGGCGGCGGAATTGGGCGTCGCCGAACGCGTGACGTTCGTGGAAAGCGGGGTGACGGCGGACCTGATGGCAAAATGCCGTGCGGTCGTGGTGGTGAACAGCACCGTGGGGTTGGCGGCGCTTGAATTGGGTAAGCCCGTGTATTGCTTGGGGAACGCCGTCTACAACCTCGTGGGTCTGACGGCGTCGCGTCCCTTTTGCGAATTGGATGACTTTTGGGCGGCCTGCGATTTCTATGGTCTCTCTGCGCATTCCAGTCATCAAGGAAACCAAAAATCTGATCCTTGGTGACGGATGAAAAGAACCGGGAAACCGTGGAGTCGCTT
>UQUM01000015.1 GCA_900544255.1 uncultured Sutterella sp. | reverse complement strand
CGGCACCCTCACGCTTCTGGAAAAGTACCTGCATTCGCATGCATTGAAATCTCCAACGGAGTACGACGAAGAACAGGCTGTCAGTAGCGACGAACTATACCAACCTGAGCATTTTGTTGTCATAATCCGACCGTTGGATGTGGTGATTGGTTTAGACGTTCCAACCCCTACAAAAAGCGCTTTGGCCCCCCTCAGTTTTCCTTTTTCTTCAGTCAGATACTGTCGTTATCAGGGATCCTGCGGGGATTTTAACTGCGTATGCCTGCCAAGCCAATGTTTTCAAGGCATGTATGCGCATACACCTCCACGTTGATCCGCAGCATGACGCTTCCCGGGGGCTCCGCCTCAAAGAGCATGTCAAAAGTCGTCTTGGCCTGATCTTTGAATACTTCCGTCTTTTCAAACACCACTGCCGCTTTCGCATCCATCGCCCGCGTTCCCTGAGGATGCCGAATGATGCGTTTTTGCACCTCTTCCGACGTCAGCCCCTCAAACTCCCAACACGTATGCGGCAAAAACAGCGACAGCACCACGGGACTCGAAAGTACCAACTTCGAAAGCCGGTCACACTCCTCGCGGATCTTCTTTTCGGTGAGCGCTTCCTCACGTCGATGATCCCGTTCCTTCTTCTCACTTATTCCAAACTTTCCTTTTCAAACCCGTTGATATTTTGTCCCGAGGCGCGCCAAGCGGAAACCCCACGAGCCCAGCAAGCTCTTTGAATTAAAACAAGTTTTTATACGGAACTGAAATTTCATGCGGCGTGATACGGAAGTCTTCTGAGCCCCTCTCCGAGCGGGCTCAGCCTCATCCGAACGCCTGATTTCGCGTTAGCGACCTAAGGGTAATCCCGAGTTTTTAACCCCGTTTCTGAGCACAATTTGCGCTTAGGCTCTCCTCCACTTTAACAACCACCTCACACCGACCGGGCCCGTCCCTGCCGGCCACTAAAAGAAGAACAGCGCAATGAATCATCCTTGGACGGCTCACTACCCGGCCGGCATTCCTGCAGAAATCAATCCCGACACCTTTGCTTCCATTCCGGCACTTTTTGACGAAGTCGCCAAGACGCACGGAAACCGGACGGCGTTCGTGTGCCTCAGAAAAAGCATCTCGTACAAAGAGGTGAACGCGCTCTCAACCCGCTTTGCCGGATACCTGCAGTCTTTGGGATTAGAACCCGGCGACCGCGTCGCCGTCATGATGCCCAACCTCACGCAGTACATGATTGCGCTTCTCGGGATTCTGCGCGCGGGGCTCATTGCGGTGAACGTCAATCCGCTTTACACCGCCCACGAACTCGCGCACCAGTTAAAGGACAGCGGCGCCAAAGCCGTCGTCATCATTGAGAACTTCGCGAAAACTCTGGAAACGGCGCTTCCCGAAACCAAGGTTAAGCACATCATCACCACGAAGGTGGGCGACATGCTCCCGTGGCACCAGCGGCTCTTGACGGACTTCGTGATTCGTTACGTGAAGAAGATGGTACCGGAATTCAACCTTCCGAACTGCGTCAATTTCCGTGATGCCTTGACAATCGGCAAGCATCACGGTTTTGCGCCCGTCGCACTCAAAAACACCGACATCGCACTTTTACAGTACACGGGCGGCACGACGGGGGTTGCCAAGGGGGCCATGTTGACGCACCGCAACGTCCTCGCCAACGTCGAACAAACCGGCACCTGGATTTCGCAGACGTTTGAAGTGGGTAAGGAAATCGCCATGACGGCGCTCCCTCTTTATCACATCTTCAGTTTCACGGCGACGCTCTGCTTTGCGAAAAAAGCCGCTACGCAGGTGCTCGTCCCTAATGCCCGCGACATTCCGGGACTTGCCGCCTTGATGGATCAGTGGAATTTCACGATCATCTCGGGCGTCAACACCCTCTTTAACGCCCTCATCAACAATAAGCAGTTCCAAGCCCACAAATTCGGCCACCTCAAGATGACGGTCGGAGGCGGCACGCAGGTGCAGAAAGCCGTTGCCGAAAAATGGGCCAAGGTGACGGGCTGCCCGATTCTTGAAGCCTACGGCTTGACGGAAACGAGTCCCGGCGTCTGCGGCAATCTCCCCGGCGCTCCGTGGGACGGCTCGGTGGGGTATCCCATTCCTTCTACCGATGTCACCATCCGTTCCGACGACTTCAAAGACTTGGGCCTTTGCAGCGATCCCGAAAAAATCCCCGACTACACCGGTGAAATCTGCGTGAAGGGCCCGCAGGTGATGCTGGGCTACTGGGAAAAGCCGGAAGAAACCGCCAACGTCCTCGTGGACGGGTGGCTTAAAACCGGCGACGTCGGTTACATGGACGCCGAAGGCAAAATCACGATTACGGATCGCAAGAAGGATCTCATCATCGTCAACGGCCTCAACGTCTACCCCAACGAAATCGAAAACGTCATTGCCTCCATGCCCGGCGTTCTCGAATGCGGCGTGACGGGCGTCAAACACCCGAAGGTCGGGGAAATCGTCAAAGCCGTCATCGTTAAAAAGGATCCGGCTTTGACGCGCGAAGACGTGGTGAAATACTGCCGCGCCCGCATGACGGGTTACAAATGCCCGAGAACCGTAGTGTTTGTGAAGGCGATGCCCAAAACACCGGTCGGGAAAATCCTGCGTCGTGAATTAAAGGATTTGAAGGACGGCGACTGATCCGGACTTCAAGAAATAGCCGGCAGAGCTCCCACGGGCCCGCCGGCTATTTTCGTTTTCCGTTGTGTGACGGAATCGCTCTGACTACGCGCTGCGACGCGCAAGCCACGCGAGCACGATTTCCGAAGAGGTCTTTGCCGCAGCTCTCACAAACGTCGGAAAGTCCACAGTCGCCGCGCCGTCGGCTTCGTCAGAGATGACGCGCAAAATGGCGTACGGGCACTGATTGATGTAAGCGACCTGCGCTACCGCCCCGGATTCCATTTCCCCCGTTACCGCACCGAACGTTTCCACAATCCAACGGCGTTTCGCGTCCGAGGCGATGAATTGATCCCCGGTCGCAATGATACCCACCAAATGCTTGACGCCCTGCGCCTTGCAGACCGCGTCAAATTCCGCAATGAGCGCCGGATCCGCCGGCAGCTGCACTCGGTTAATCCCGGAAATCATCCCCACGGGATCGCCCAGGGGCGACGTATCCATATCGTGCTGCACGCAGGCCGACGCCACGACGACGTCCCCGATATGCAGGTCTTTCGTGAGCGTCCCGCTCACGCCCGAATTGACGATGATCGTCGCGCCGAACTTCACGATCATCGTCTGCGCGCACACCGCGGCAAACACCTTGCCGACGCCGCACTGCGCAAGCACCACGTCCTGTCCCATGAGCGTACCGCGCACAAAATCAATGCCGCTCACGCGTTCCGTCACGGGATTTTCCATTTTAGCCTTGAGAAGCGCCACTTCCACTTCCATCGCGCCGATGATGCCTATCATGTTTTATTCCTTATATTTGAAGTCCGGGTTGACGAGATTTTCAAGAACCGTGAGGTAGCGACGACACTCCGTTTTGGCCGCTTCAATCGAGAGGCAACGGTAATTACCGCATTCGGCGGCCGCCGCCCCGAAGACGGGCCCCTCGTGCGCAAGCGTCTTTTTGAGGCAATCCTTCAAAACGGCCAACACCTTTTCATTGTCGGCGTTTCGCACCAAAAGATAAAATCCCGTCTGGCAGCCCATGGGACCGAAATAAATGATGTCGGACGCGATTTCCGAATTTCGGATGAGCGTCGCGATCATGTGTTCGACGGAATGCATCGTGATGACGTCCATGTAGTCCCCGGCGTTGGGCTTACGGGTACGGAGGTCATAGGTCGTGATGTCGCCGTCGATGCGCGACACATAAATCCCCGGTTCCAACACATCGTGATTGATGCGGAAGCTCTGAATTTTTTCCATGATAGAAGCGGCGCCGATCGCGGCGCCCGATTTGATTTTGAATGACGGCGGCATTGTACCGAGTCCAGTGTTTTCCCGTACGACCTGCGGGTCTTCCCGCACGCTGCCGAGATATGTAAGTATTTCCACCTAATCCATACCTATTCCGCAGGATAGCGGCTCATAATTCCCTCCTTCCTATCGGCGTCAATTTCCGCCCCGGTCCGTGCAGCGCTCTGCCGACGAATTTCCCCTTTGTCCGGTAGTGTTGCCGACGCCGACTTTCTGAAGACCGGAGCGTACAAAACAAGGACATATCGCCATGTTTAAGAAGCTCACCCTGGCGCTTGCGGTGACCGCAGCGCTCTCTACGTCGGCTTTGGCCTGCACCACGGTGGTCGTGGGTGAAGAAGCCACCGCAGACGGTTCCTTCCTCGTCGCCCGCGCCGCCGACAGCAACGCCCTTAAAGCGCAGCACTTTGTGATCCACCCCGCCAAAAAGAACCAGAAGGGCATGTACCGCACAAAGGATCATGACGGTGCGACGGCGTTTGAGTATCCCCTCCCCAAGAACGCCATGCGCTACACGTCGGTTCCCAATTGGAAGACGCAGCTGCACGGTGCCGTGGGCTTTAACGAAGCAGGCGTCGGTATCTCCGGCACGGAATCGATTTTCGCCCGTGACGACCTGCTTGCGATCGATCCCTACAACGAAGCGACGGGGTTCACTGAAGACGACCTCCTGGACGTGATTCTCCCCCGCGCCAAGACCGCCCGCGAAGGCGTGGCAATTTTGGGCAACATCGTCGAAACGATCGGTGCCGGCGAAGGCTTCGGCGTCGTCTTCGTCGACGAAAAGGAAATCTGGTACTTTGAAACCGCAACGGGCCACCACTGGATGGCGCACCGCACCCCGAAGGACAGCTACTTCGCGTCCGGCAACCAGGGCCGCCTGCAGGCGTACGTTCCGGGCGACGCCAACTACATGGGCTCCAAGGGCCTCATCGAATTTGCCGTTAAGCACGGGCGCTACGACGCCGCCAAGGACGGTGACTTCAACTTCTCCAAGGCCTTCTGCCGTGACGACGACCGTGACCGCGACTACAACGATCCGCGCGTGTGGCAGATCCAGAAACTCCTTAATCCTTCCCTTGAGCAGAACGTGGCCGACGGCCGCAAGTTCCCGGTGTATCTGAAGCCTGAGAAGAAACTCACGGTGGAAGACATGAAGACGGTGCTCCGCAACCACTACGACGGCACGGCGCACGACCCGTACTCTCCCAAGCTGAACGGCTCGGAACCCTGGCGTCCGATCAGCGTCTTCCGTACGTACGAATCCCATGTGATGCACGTGCGTCCCTGGATGCCGAAGGCCGTGGGTGAAGTCACGTACGTCGGTTTCGGTATGGCGGATTTGTCCTGCTATGTTCCGTTCTATCAGGGCCTGAAGGCCGTGCCGAAAAACTACGGCATGGGTACCGACAAGGCCGACAGCCAGTCCGCGTATTGGAAGTACCGCAAACTGCAGACGCTCGTCATGACGGACTACCAGAAGCTCGCCCCCGTGGTGAAGACCGCTTACCGCGACTTTGAAGCGAAAACCGCCGAAGCCCAGAAGACGATGGAAGCGAAGTACCTCAAAACCGTGAAGACGAATCCGAAGGCGGCCGACAAGCTTCTGAACGACTTCAACATCAAAGTTCTGAAGGACGCGGAAGCTCTCACCGAAAACCTCACGAACGAACTCTTCACCATCCGCACGACCGACATTCAGAAGGACATCTTCTTTGCGAACCGCAAGAAGAAGGACTGATTCTTTTGACTGACGTCTGACCGACAGCCGATGCTTCCGACGGAGGTGTCGGCTGTTTTCTTCTACACTGTCGTTACCCTGGTTTTCTCAAACACTGCCGTGCGTCGTCTTTTCGCTTGTTTTTCCGCGTGTTGCCTCCTCGCTTCCGGCGGCACATCCGCTCGCCCCCTCGAAGTCGCCCTGATGTATTCCTACGGCCCGGAAATCACATTCGCGTGGTATGCCGACACGGTGCGCATCATCCGAGAAGCCGCGGCGCCGGAAACGATCCGCGTCACCACGTACGATCCCGACGGTTTCCTCAAGGCTGCGGACAAAAAAGCCTTTGACATCGCCATCGCCTCAAGCGGCCTCACGAGTCTCATGATCAGCCGCACGGACGGCATTCCGCTTTTGACCGTCACAACGCACCGGACGCCCGACGCCAATTTCGGCAACGGCGCCGCCATCGTCACCCGCAGCAACCGCAACGACATCAGAACGCTTGCCGACCTCAAGGGGAAAACTGTCGCCGTCATGAGCAAAACCGCATTTGCCGGCTGGCAGATTCCACTCGTCGAAATGATTCACCAGGGGATCGACCCCCGGGGATTTTTTAAGAACGTCATCGTCACGGGCGCCCCCATGACGAACATCATCGATGCCGTCATAACCGGCGACGCGGACGCGGGCTTTCTCGTCACCTGCCTCACGGAAAGTCTGATCGACAAGGGGCAGTTGGATCCCAAGGCACTGAAATTCATCAATGAGAAAACCGACGACACCATCGCCTGTCGCCGCTCTTCCGACCTTTACCCCAACTGGCTTCTGACGGTGAAACCCACGGTTTCCGCCGACGTCGCCCGCCGCATTACGAAAGGGCTCCTCGCACTTCCCGAAGGTAAAGACGGCCTCACATGGACCATTCCGACGGATCACCGCCGCATTTACGAACTCTTCAACACCCTGCAGATGCCGCTAAAAAACGAAGCCAGTCTCGGTTGGTTTCTGCAGGCTTATTGGCCCTGGATTGCAGGGGCCATTTCACTGCTCTTTCTCTTACTCGGAAACGTCGTAATGCTCGCCCTGATCGTGCGACGCAAAACAGCGCAGACGGAAATCGCCGTCAAGGAAAAATTGGCGAGCGATCTCGTCGCCAGAGAATCCGCGATGAAACTCGAAGCCTTGAACCGCGCAAGCGCCGTGGGGCTTTTGTCAGGAATGGTGGCGCACGAACTAAAGCAGCCCTTGACCGTCATCAGCAATTACGCAGGGAGTTTGAAACAGCGCCTCGCGCGCGGCGACGCCGTGAGCCGCGACACCCTTCTTTTCGCCTTGGAAGAAATCATCCGCTCGAACATGACGGCGTCCGACATCGTGAACCACATCCGGCGATACGCAAAGACGCGGCCGCTTGAACGCTACGCCGAACCCTTGTCCGACATTGCCCGCCGCGCCGTCACGCGTTACCGACAGACCGCCAAACCCCGTACGGTGTTTACGCTCGACCTTACCACCCCATCGCCCAAAGTAGATATGGATCCGACGGAAGTCGAACTCGTCGTGACGAATCTCGTCAAAAACGCTTCGCAGGCAGCGTCGGCGCAAACCGACGAAGCACATGTCGACGTTGCCGTCACGGCCGACTCGGATTACGCCATCCTCACCGTTAAAGACAACGGCCCGGAAATCAGTGACGAAGCGTTGAATGCGATCGGCAACGTTGGACTCACTACGAAAACCAACGGACTGGGGCTCGGCGTTGCCATCATCCGGTCGCTGCTTGAAGTTCACGGGGCGTCGCTCACCTACCGCAAACATCAACCCGAGGGGCTCACGGCCGTCGTAAAATGGCCGCTCTCAAGGGATTGACGAATCATGACTGAAAACGTATTGATCCGCGTCTGCGACGACGATGAAGACGTCCGACGCTCTTGGCAATTCGTATTGGAAGGCGAAGGCTGGAATGTCCGCATCTATCCGGACGCCCTCACCTTTTTAAAGGAAGACGATCCTCTCGTGCCCGGTTGCCTCATTCTCGACGTGCGTATGCCCGGCATGACGGGGATCGAGCTGCAGCACGAAATGGCGCTCCGAAGTCACGTCCTTCCCGTTATTTTCGTTTCCGGCCACGGCGACATCAACATGGCCGTCAAAACCATCAAAGACGGCGCCGAAGATTTTCTGCCCAAACCCGTCGAGACCCTGCGCCTTATTGAGACAGTACGCCGCGCCGTCGAACGGGATCGTGCTCAGCGCGAGGCGCACGACGTCATTCAAAAGGCACAGTCGGCTTGGCGGCAGTTGAGCGAACGGGAAAAAGAAGTCGCGCGCGGCGTTGCCGACGGGCTTCTCAATAAGCAGATCGCCTTCAACCTCGGAATCACGGAAAAGACGGTCATCGCGCACCGTGGCTCCCTTTGTAAAAAGCTCGGTCTGCGGACCGCCGCCGACATCACGAAACTCCTGATGCGGCTCGGGGAATGCGGCGCCTCTTGAGTTCGCCTTCTCCTACACTCAAAAACAAAACCCGCCCCGGATGTTTGTCCGGAACGGGTTGATTCTCGTCAGATCAAGCGCGCGTCAGAGGAGCGTCGGTTCGTAGTATCCGGCCATCAAGACCGCGGCACGCAGACAGAGGGCGCCGACGAGAGCTAGATTGCCCCCTAAGGCCGCTGCCGTCCGATTCTTCGTCACGATACGGAGAATGAGCGGGAGAGCTGCGCCGCACGCCACCGCACCGCACCAAAAGAGCATCGACGCAGAGCCGCCGATAAGGGATTCAGCCCCCATGCGGGCGGCGTCGGAAGCCGCATTCAGGCCTACGTGCACCAAGGCAAAGAGTGCAAAGAGTTCGGAAATTTCCACCCAGAGCCCGGCGCGGTTCGTCCAGCCGGCGATCTTTCCTTCGTCGATACGTCCCGAAACAGCCAAGAGTTCTACGGCACCGAAAGCACTTGCCAACCCAGAAATGATCCAGAGCACCGGAATCAGGGCCGTATTCCAGAACGTCACACCTACGGCCTGCGTCAAGAGGAACCCGGAATAAATGGTGACCGCCACGCCGCAGGCGGCGAGAACGCCGTTCACGACGTCGGACGCAAACCAACGTCGGCAGGCGTCGCAGCGGATGAGACCGCCCGCGACGAGCGCGTAGAGTACCGTCGCCACGCACTGCACCACCAAAAGGCAGATACCGATGAACATCCAGCTCGTGAAGTTAAAGGACATCGCAAGAAGCGAATGAATCGCCGCCATCGGCAGGTTCAGGATGCGCGTCAAGTGACTCATCACGAGAAGCGTCCCCACCACCGCCGCCACGGCGCAGACGTTCACCATCCACTTATCGCGCAGCCAATAGTTGACGAACATCCCCATGCCGGAGAGCCCCACGAACCACAAGAAGAAAGCAATGGTCCAGCCCCAGTGAGCGACTTCAATCTGGGCGGTAAAAAGCGTAGTATCAATCATTTGGACACCACCACATAGAAGTTTGGTTTCGTACCGTTCTTTTCAAGCAACTTCACGGTACGCGAACGGGCGATCTTTCGGCTGATGGCGCTTTCCGGATCATTGACGTCACCGAAAAGTCGGGCACCGGCCGGACACGCCGTCACGCAGGCGGGCGCCGCGCCGCTCTTCACGAGTTCAAGGCACCCTTCGCCCAGGCACTTACTCGGCAGCCCCGTCTTCGGGTTGCTCCACCGCGCGTCGTAAGGACAAGACGCAATGCAGTAGTTGCAGCCGATGCAGCGCTTCGGGTCGTTGCGCACGAGTCCGTCTTCGTCGTAGTAATTCGCGCCGAAAGGACAGGTCTTGACGCACGGAGCGTCGGAACACTGCTGACACTGCACGAGAAGCTGCATCGGGCGTTCGCGCTCGATTTTGATCTGACGAATGTTGCAGCAGATCGTGTTCCACGCCGGATTCACCTCGTTCATGAGATCCGGGTAGTTCGTCTGAGCGCAGGCAATGGAGCAGGCGCCGCAGTTGATGCACTGGGTCGCATCAAAGAGATGCGCCAGCTGCTTTTTTGTTTTTTCCATGGCTTAACCTCCGATGCGGGTAATGCGGATGCAGGAGTTGTTCGCGAGGCACCCGTTCAAGGGTTCGGCATATCCGGTTGCAAACCAGTGCGAGTTGATGCCTTCCTTCACGAAATCAAAACGCTTGTCGGTAATGAGGTGCTTCGTTCTCACGCCGCCCTGGTAGCTGAACGCAAAAACCGAGCCCTTGATGACGCGCTTCGTAACGGAAACCCTGACGTCCGCCTGATAGGGATTGTCCACCCCTGTCACATGCACGGTCTCACCGTCCTTGATGCCGAGTTTGGCTGCGTCCGAGGGATTCATCCAAAGGGTGCGGTCGCCTAGCATTTTGGACGTCATCGAGAACATCGCGAGGCCCGAACTCACCGAGCAGTTCTTGCCGGACACGAGAATGAATTCATTTTCCGCCTTGGGCTGCGAATACGCGGGCGGCACCACGAAACCCGAAATCGGGAGAATGGCGTCATAACCCTTTTTGGAGAAGGACTTAAAGCCGTAGATTTCCACCTTGCCCGTGGGCGTCCCGAAAGGCTTCACATAGGGGTAAACGTCATACTTCTTCCAATTGACGGTAGTCCAGCCCTTTTCCGCGAGATCACGGCGCACCTTTTCACCCATGCCGGGTTTCTTTGCTTCCTGGGTCTTGATGAAGTTTTCAACGCCCTTGTCATCAAACTTATTGAACCACGCATCGAATTCGTCCGCGGTGCGGCATTCTTTGTATCCCACGCGTTCGGCGCGTTCCGGGAACGCCCGGCGCACGATTTCAAGTTCAATCCAAACGTCGTGACGCGCTTCGCACCCTTCGGGCGGCCGGATACCGGCATCGGACGTGTGCACCGACCCGTTTAAGGCCCACTTGACACCGGCCGTTTCCTTTCGTTCGAGGAAATACGTCGCGGGAAGCACGAAATCCGCGTAGTCCACCGTTTCGTGCGGCAGAACGTCCTGCACGACCAACAGGTCGAGCGTCTTGAGGGCTTCCGCCAGACGCGCGGAATTCGCTTCGCGGTGAAACATCGTCGTCCCCACGATGAAGGCGGCGCGCACCGGATAGGGTTTCCCGGTCTTCATCGCTTCCAAGGCCACCCAGAAGTTCCCCTGCGTTTCGGGCGTCACGATCTTGTCGATGCGCTTTGCTTTGGACATCTCCCACTTTTCGCCGTTGGGGCCCTTCCCGGCGGCCACGTCGGGTTTCTTAAAGCCGCCGCCCGCCGTGACGACGAGACCGCCCTTCTTGTCGATGTTGCCGTTAAAGGCATTGAGAATGCAGATCAGCTGATAAGTCGCAATGTCGTTGCCGTTCTTACTCGTGTACCAACCGTCATCGACGCACCCCTTGAAAGTCGCGTAGTCGCGGGCGATCTTGACGATCTTGTCCGCCGGAATACCCGTGATTTTCGCCGCTTCCTGAGGTGCGTAATGCGCCGTGATGGCGGCTAAGTGCGCAAAGCACGTTTCAACTTTCTCAACGGTACCGTCTGCGAACGTCACGTCCCCCGTGTAGTCGAGCACGGGCTTCGTGTCGGCGCTTTCGATAAAGCCCACGGCATTACCCTTTTCGTCGCGTTTCACGCCCTGGAATACGAGTCCGGCCGTCTTTTCGTCAAAAAGCGCGAAGCGGTCAGCGGCACCCCCCTTCTTCACGTCGGCTTCCGTCAAAGGCGCACCGTTTTCACGGATGAGGTACGCAGCATTCGTGTGCTTTGCGAGGAAATCAAAATCCGCGAGCTTTTCACGGATCATCACTTCCATCACGGACAGGACAAACGCCATGTCGGTACCGGGGCGAACCGGCACCCATTCCACGTCCCCGTAGCAGACGTCGGGCATGCGGGGGTCGACGGACACCACCTTGGCACCGTTTTCACGCGCAGCGTTCATCGTTGCCAACGCGCCCATGGCGCTTCCCATGGAGCGGCCGATCAAAAGAAGATACCGCAGATGCGCGTAGTCCGGTTCCAGTTTCCCGGCACCGCCGAATCCCTTGCCGAACACCCAGTCGCGAGCCCCGATACCGGCAGAGTTGCAGGTCGCGGAATGGCTGATGTTGTTCGGGGATCCCAACGGGAACGCGAGCCACTTACTCAACCCCGTGAAGCTGTGGCTCGTCACCACCACGCTTTCTTCCCCGGTCTTTTCGACGATCGCTCGAAGCCGGGCGCCGATTTCGTCCAACGCCTCATCCCACGTCACTTCCTTAAAGCGCCCTTCGCCCCTTTCACCGATGCGCTTTAAGGGCTTGCGGATTCGCAAGGGGTGGTTCCAAATCCACATCGTGGCGGCGGCACGACCGCAGTAACCACGCTGGGGATGATCGGGATTGGGGTAGATGCGAACCGTTTTTTCGCTCACCGGTTCCCCGTCTTTTTTCATGGCGACGAGGCCGCAGAAAGCCCCGCACATCGTGCAGGCCAAGGGATGGCGCGACCACCCCTGATGTTCCAATTCTTTGAGCTGGGCTTCCGTCGGCCATAGGGCCGTGAGCCCGCCCGTCGCTGCCGTGGCGGCAGCGGTCATTGCACCGCCCGCCTTCACAAATGCGCGACGAGAAAGCTGCAAATTGACTTCCATGACGTCTCTCCTTATTGAGGTCTCGGCGCCCGTCCTGCTTATCGTTATCAGACGCCGGCTGAGGCCATTATGACTAAGGGGACTACGTCTTTTTAACTAGGCTGGACAAATGTCGGGTAGACAAATATCGCATTGACAAAGAAAGCGACCTGCTTCTTGACATCGTTTGGCAAGCGCCATACCGGTCTCGTTTGGCCGTTTCGGCACATCACAATTTTCCGCGCGAGGAAGCCCCTGACTTAGTCATGGGGAGTAATTGCGCTCGCGCGACAGCGCGATCTTTTGATAGATTTTCAGTCATAATGATGAACGGAAATCCCCGAAGACAAGTAAAACCGATGAACCGTACTGTGACCGAGAGCTATTGCATTACGTTTGAGGTGAAAGTGAATTCCTCAGACCAGCCGGAAATCGATCGGCGGATGGAGTGTGCACGGCAGATTTACAACACATGTCTCGGGCACTGCCAGAAGCTGTGGCGAAAAGTTCGCAGTATTCAGGAATGGCGCTCAGCCCTGAAGGAACTTCAGGCCCTCAACCGTAAAACAGAGCTTTCCTCTGATGAAAAATCCCGGCAGAGGGCTCTGCGCCAGCAACTGAAAGCCATCGAGCAAACCGAAGGATTTTCTGAGTATGCCCTTCATGCGTACGCTTTGACGATCAACCGCCATTTCTGTTCTCCTTTAGGAGTCAACGAAATGCAGAAAACCGCGACCTTCGCCTGGCGTGCCTTCGAGCGTTACCGCTTCGGCAACGCCAAGAAAGTCCGCTTCAAACGTCGTGGTGCTCCGATTACTATCGAGAATAAGAGCAATGCCACCGGTTTACGACTCAAGAGCGATAAGGTGCTGTGGGGCGGCAAGCACACCCGCACGCTGGAGTTCCCGATCATTGTCAAACGCAATGATACGTACGCTCAGCAAACATTCCTCGATAAGACCAAATTCATCCGTTTCTTCCAACGGACGATTCGTGGCAAGCGTCGGTTTTTCATCCAAGCTGTGAAGGAAGGCATGCCGCCTCCCAAGAAACGTCAGTACGGCGAAGGAAAACCGGCTGTCGGCATTGACCTTTCGCCGTCAACGCTAGTGGCTTATTCGCCGGAAGCGGCCGTCATTGAAGAACTGGCTCCTGACTGCGAAGACATTGAGGCGGCGTTGCGGCGTGTCAATCGTGCGATTGATCGTTCCTACCGGGCAACGAATCCTGAGGCGTACAACGAAAACGGTACGTTCAAGAAGGGCTGTCGTCTCGTGCCTTCCAGGCGTTGTCAAAAACTCATAGCAGAGCGCAAAGAACTCTTCCGCAAACAAGCCGCCGTGCGCAAGCAGTCGCAAGAGAAAGCTGCCAATGAGCTCATCGCTCAGAGTACGGACATCAAGGTGGAAGATACGGCTGTGACATCGTGGGCGGCACGAGCCAAGGAAACAACCGTCAACCGGAAAAACGGCAAGATCCATTCCAAAAAACGCTTCGGTAGGACGGTGGCCCGCAGGGCTCCGGCCATGTTGCTCTCAATCATTGACCGGAAGCTGAAGTACCGGGGATACGCACTTAAACGAGTCATATCCCGCCAGGTAAAAGCCAGCCAATTTGATCATTCAACCGGTCAGTACCGAAAGAAACGCCTCTGCGACCGATGGTGCGTCATAGACGGACACCGCGTACAGCGAGACCTGTATTCGGCCTTTCTCATCAGTCATGTGACGGGAAAGAATTTGGACACCATCGATCGTAAGGCGTGTTGTGATGACTGGACGAATTTTCTGAAGCTTCAGGATGAGGTACTGAAGACCTGTGATAAGAACCTCGGAATATTTTGAGCAACCCTATTTCTCTTGACCCAAGCATGTCATAAAAGGGCTTCGCCAAGCTTTGACAGGAGAGGCGTTAAAAGAACGGAAGCGTAAGCACACGGCAGGTACCAGGATGCAGTACCGCTGCTCTGCCGGGCCGATGAAGTGCATTCCCTTCGCGGAATAGCTCCGTTAAATCCAGGTGATGCCGAGTCAGTGGCGATTCGCAGACTCTCCGCCCTTCCGGACGGAGATAAGGTGGTCGCAGAAGCTCTGAAGTAGCTTGGAACCCCGCGACTTTAGTCGTCGGGAGCTGTCAGTTGTCCGTTTCCGGCTATAGGCCGAAAGACGTACGTCCCTAAACTTCTGACGTGAAGAAAGAAACGGGGCTGTCGCTTGCAGACTGGATTCTCTCGATCCGACTTTTGAGCGCAGTAAACGACCTCACAAACGGAGAAACCGTCGAAGAAACCGCGTGCAACGCCGGCTACGAAACCCCGTCTGCCTTCATCCGACGGTTCCGCCGTCAATTCGGCATGACGCCCGGGCAGTTCCGAAGCGAACAGACTGCGTGACGAGGCGCCTTAACGGCCGCCCGCCGCCGTTGCCAAAATCGCTTCGTAAAGAAGCTCGGTTTCAACCAAGGCGTCCGAAATTGCCGAATGCTGCAGTGCCGACGCGTTGCGGTCGCGAAGTTCGGTGAGCAGTGCATCGTCCCCGTCGTAATGCAGTCCCAGTCCCTCAATCGTCCGAATGTCCCGCAGCCGCCAATACGTCCAGGGCGGCCGAATCCCCAGCGCTTCAATCTGTGCCCCAAGGTGACCAAAATCAAAGTCGTGGCTCTTACCCCAGAAATACGTGGGCTTCACCTCCCGGACGAATCCCAGAAATTTTCCGAAGGGGTTCGCGTCGGGCGTCGCCTCAAACGCTTCACGACGAGCTTCTTCGCTTTGTTTGGACCACCAGTCCAAGGTCTTCGGATCGGGCTCGCCGATGCACTTGTTGGGATCGACCTTCACCTGCCACGTCCGCATCGAAGCCGGAAGCCCCGCAGAACAATCCAAAAACACGGCGCCGATCGACAGTACCGGCGCCGGAACCGTAAGTCCCAGCGTCTCAATGTCCACAATCAGATGCCGGGCCGCGGCATAGGCCGTGCGGCCTTCTCGTTTGGTTTCCGCCATGATCACTTCGCCAAAGAAAGGAGTTCCATAATCTCTTCGCGTCCGAGGCGGCTCGACATTTCCGTGCCTTCGAGAAGGGCGTCCGCCAACGATTTTTTCGTCGCGTGAAGTTTCAGAATCTTTTCTTCCACCGTGCCCGCGGCAATCAAGCGGTAAATCGTCACAGGGCGTTCCTGCCCGATGCGGTACGCGCGGTCGCTCGCCTGATTCTCAATCGCCGGGTTCCACCACGGATCCATGTGAATGACGTAGTCCGCCGCCGTCAAATTCAACCCGGTGCCCCCTGCCTTCAGGCTGATGAGGAACAAGGGCATCTCCCCGTTTTCAAAGGCTTCCACGAGCTTCATACGCTGCGCAGGCGACATCGAGCCGTCAAGGTACAGATACTTGATGCCCTTTTCATCCAACGCTCGGCGGATCAACGCCAAATGGCTCGTAAACTGACTGAAGACCAGGGCACGGTGCCGGTTTACAATCAATTCGTCCGCCAATTTCAGGAAGGCCTGCGTCTTGGAAGACGGAATCGTGAGCGCCGGATCAATGAGTTCGGCCGAACATGCCGCCTGCCGCAGACGCATCAGGGACGTCAACGCCTGCATGGCATTGATTTCCCCGTTTTCAAGACTCACCTGCGTTTCTTCGCGCAGTTCCTCGTAAAGCGCCTTTTCTTCCGCCGCGAGTTCGACTTTGACGGTCATCTCCGTTTTTTCAGGAAGTTCGTTCAACACGTCGGTCTTCGTGCGGCGCAAAATAAAAGGCGACACAAGGCGCTTTAAAAGGCGCTGCTGATCGCGGTCTTTATCGCGTTCAATGGGGAGCACGAAGCGATCCGTGAAGCGATTGAAGCTCCCCAACAAGCCCGGCACCGCAATTTCAAAGAGCGCCCAGATTTCCGCCAAGTGGTTCTGCAGCGGCGTCCCGGTAAGCATGATGCGGAAATCGGCCTTCACTTCGGCCGCCGCCTTAAAGGATTTTGTTTCTTTGTTCTTAACGTTGTGCGCTTCGTCAAAAACCGCGGTCGTCCACGTCTTTTCGGCCAACGTCTCCACTTCACTCGTGAGAATCCCGTAAGTCGTGACGACCACCGTTCCCGCCTTCGCTTTTTTAAGAACGTCGGCGCGGTCGCCCGCGAGGTTCAAAATCACCTGCTTCAGGCTCGGCGCAAAACGCGTCAACTCATCGCGCCAATTTAAAAGTACCGACGCGGGTACTACCACCAACTGCGGCCCCTGCGCCGCACGCGACGCGAGCACCGCAATCGTCTGCACGGTTTTCCCGAGCCCCATGTCGTCGGCGAGTACCGCCCCCGCCCCCCAGGCCGCCAAACGCGACATCCAGCGAAAACCCTCTTCTTGATAGTCTCGAAGTTCCGCCGTGAGTCCCGCAGGCACCGGCACGTCAACGTCCGCCGCCTCGTTTACCCGCTCCTGAAGATCTCGGAACGCCTTGTCCGCCTTAATTTCCGCCCCGTTCTTCTCGAGTTCGCCCAAAAGTCCCGTATTGAAAACAGACACCTGAGGCGTTTTGGTGCCGGAGCCGCCTGCGACGCGGTCCAACGCCGCGAGCTGCTTTTTGAGGCTTTCGGTAAGTGCGACGAAATCCCCCTTGCCGAGTTCGATGAAATTGCCCTTCGCTTCACGCACGAGACGCAAGAGTTCCGTCACCTTCAATTTCGTTTTGCCGTCCAAGGCGACGGCCCCTGAAACCTCGAACCAATTTCCCATGCGGTTGACGGAAAGCTGCAGGTCTGCAAACCCCAACGCGGCATGCGTCACGCGGAATTTGACGCCTTCAGGCCACTCTACCGTTACGTCCTTCAAACCAAAAACGGCGTTTAAGAGTTCAAGGCACCCTTCGGTCGTCACCTGCCAACGCGTCTCCTCTTCCCGACTGTCGTCCAAGAACGAGAGTTTCTCCACGAGCGACGCAAAGGCCGCCTTTTCCTTTTTGAGGCTGCGCGCAACCTGCACGGGTTTTCCTTCGACGTTGACCGCCAGGTATTCGAGGCCCTTTCCCGGTTCACAGACCACCGCAGCCCCAGCCGCCGGCCGCACCACCGCACGCACGGCAAAACCGTCGCCCGCGGGCGAAATCTGCAGCGTAATCCGGCTGTCGCCCTTTTGTTTTGCGAGGGCTTCCGAATTTTTCAGCAGTTCGCTCATCACGGGCATGCGCATCGAGAGGCGCTCCAAAATCGTGGTGAGCATCGGTTCGGCTTCTTTCGGCAGATTCCCGGCTTTTTTGAAGGTGTCGAGGAACTTTCGTTTTTCATCCGAAATCTCAATCACTGCCACCTTGCCATCTTCGGGCACTCTCACGGCGCACTCGGCAAAAACCTTTGCTTTTTCAATGTTGGTGTGAACCGCAAACCCTTCACCTTCCTTCGTGACGGAAAGTTGCAGTTCACCCTTCACAATTTCAAGGTGTCGTGCGGAATCCGTTGCGTCATACACATACGGGTGTCCGATGAGGGCGGCCATCGCCCGCCCCTTGTTCCACTCGTAATACACAGAGTTACCCCACCCCCGATACGACGAGAGTGCATCAGCCACCCGGCAGTCCTGCGGCGTCATGGCGTCGGCCGCCTTTTCCATAAAGGTCTTCATTCCGATGTCGCGCCCTGCGCTCCACCTGGTGCCGTTTTTTGTTTTCTGCAGACGAGGCGTCAGCTGCCAATCCTCCGTATTAAGAAGGTAATAAACGCGGGCGGCGGGGCCGATCTCTGCATCGGCGGGCTTTTTCTTCGCGGCGAGCGCCGTAAAGTCCATCAGTTCCTGCAGTGCGGCCTCCCAAGGTTCGGCGCGCCGCTGATAAGCGATGAGGGGTTTCATCCCGAAGGATTGTTCATACTCATTCAACTTTTCCGAACCCGGATCCGTCACTGCCGTCCAAAGCTGCTCAATCACCGGGTAATCTTTGGCCACCGCTTTCACGGCATTGGTGACCGCCGTCCCCGGCTCGCGGTCAAACACACAACTTACATGAAATGCAAAGGCAGGCAACGCCAATATGGCGACGGACGGCCCCTCTTTCATACCCAGCCGCCGCGTCCAATTGCCGGGCAATACCTTCCCCGGCTCCGAGTGACTTCCCAGCAAGGCAAAAAGCCCCAACACCGCTTCCATGGCGTAAAGCTTTTCAATGTTTCTGACGATCGGCCCCATGGAACGCTGCGTCGTCGGCGTCTGTCGGTCTGCATAAAGCGCGAGCCCGTAGACAAAATTTTCCCAATAGCCGCAGAAGTATTTGTAATTTTCGTAGGGGCGTTCCCGCAGTCCTTTTTTAGCCGCTTTCATCGCCGCCTCAGCGTCGCCCGTCAAGAGACTCACCACGGCCTGCATGAGATAGAAATGCTGGGACGTCGTCTTCATGCGCTTTAATTGGTCTTCAGGGTGGCCCTCCCGCCAAAAACGCCGAAAGGTCGCCCAGTCCGATACCTTCGCTTTTTCTTCTTCAGTCACCGCCATGGCCTGCGTCGCGGAGACGATGGCCTCAACTTCCGCCCACGAACAGTCGTCCGCCGTGTGCCGCCACAGGTCAAACACCAACTGACTTGCCCAAGTCTGCGGCAGTACGGCAAAAAAATTCTTCCAACGAGGATTGCGGATCATCTCGAGCCACAGATTCTCAAAACGATCCTGAAGCACTGCGGAGGCTTTTGCAACGCCGTCGGGGATCTTTTGAGCGGCCGGTTTTTCCGTGACCATGAGAAGAAGCAGCCCCTCATAATCCGCCGCCCGACAAGCGGCCTTCTCCGGTTCAGACACCCCGTCGGCGTAGACGGCTTCATAGCGGCACGTCGTCACATCCGACGGCCGCATGGCCTTGAGGGCGGCAAACATCGCTTCGGGCGCAAGTTTCAGACGCCAACTGCCGCAGTACTCCGACGCAATCTCAACGGAACCTTCCGTGATGAAACCGTCGGCATGCAACTTAACGAGAATATTCTGCCCCTGCAACAACGTCATTCCGAACGACCGAGCCAACTGCTGAAGATTGTCGCGCTTCACCTGCCACGGATCCGATACGAGCGCAAAAAGAAAATCACGCGCTTTCTGCGGGTAGCCGGCAAGTTTCTTTTCGAGCTTGGCTAAAGATTGGTAGTTCATTGTTACGATACGGAAGGAAATACAAGAGAGCGCGGATTGTACGCGAAGCTTTTCACGAACCGACAAACATTTCACGCCATTTTCCGTTGCTTGAAAAATAAAAAAACGGAGTGCAGAAGGTCTCCCCTCCGGCAACTCCGTTTCAGTCAACGACACCCATTAAACGGGCATCTTTGACGCATTTTTAGAGCTTGCGGCGCGGCTGCACGAAAACCGTCACCGGCGGCAATTCGTCCGTCCACTTCGTCACTTCGACGTTACCCGTGGAAGAAACGTTGCCGCGCGCCAATTTCGACGTCGGTTTATCGATCGTGAGAGAGTTGGAATTCCCTTCCACGTCGATGCGTCCCTTCGGGGTTTTCCTCGGATCAAACCACGCGCCGTGCTGCACGACGATGACGCCGGGCTTGACGCGTTCGGTGACGATCGCCCCCGCCAACATCGCACCGCGGCGACTCTTGACCAAAACGACGTCGCCGCTCTCGATCTTGCGGGATGCGGCATCCTTCGGATTGATCCACACGGGTTCGCGGTCTTCGATCTTGCCGCGCTGACGATTGTTGACGCAGTCCAACTGGCTGTGCATACGGTAGCGACCCTTCGGAGCCATCAGAGCCAGCGGATAGTCCTTCGTCGCCGAGGCCGTCCCCTCGGCGGGCTTAAAGTACATCGCATGACCGCGGCAGTCGTCGTACTTGTACCCGGCAATCTTCGGACTGTAAAGCTGAATGAGGCCGGATTCGGTATTCAACTTATTCGCCTGGGGATCGGCACGGAATTCCGCAAAGGACACATACCGGCGTGCTTCTTCCGGCACGTCATAGAGATGGAAACCCTTTTCCCAGAAGGTCTTGAAGTCGGGCATCGTGATGTCGTACACGTCGCTCATGCCGCGGGCATCGTTGTAGATCTTTTCGATCCACTGCATTTCGGTACGGCCTTCGGTGAATTCCTTTTCAAACCCGAGTTTCTTCGCCAGCTGGCTGTAGATCCAATAGTCGCTGCGGCTTTCGTACTGCGGCTTAATCGCCTGGTGCATCGCCACCACGCCGTCGCAGGAATTGGTGCCGATGACCGAAATATCGTTGTGTTCCAAGAACGTGCACGCCGGGAGCACGATGTCGGCATGGCGCGCCGTCGCCGTCCAAACCACGTCGGTGACGACGACCGTATCGGGCTTTTTCCACGCGCGTTCCAAGCGGAACGTGTCGGGGTGATGCGCGAAGGGATTACCGCCCGCCCACATAATCATGCGGAAGTGCGGGTACGTTTCCTTCTTGCCGTCAAAGTCGCGCACGGCGCCCGGGTGTTCGAGCGCATCCGTAATGGCCGCGACGTGCAGCACCTTGCTGCCCTGCCAGGGCTTCACGGGACGGACCGGGGCGACCTTACTCGGAATGCCGCCCACGAAGGGGCCGTTTGCAAGAGGCGCGCCGCCCGAAGAGTAGTGGTAGCTCGTACCGAAGCCGCCGCCGGGAAGACCGATCTGCCCCAAGGCCGCCGCCAGAGTGACGAGCATCCAGTGGAACTGTTCGCCGTAATCAATACGCTGGATACCCCAGCCGATCATGAGCATCGTGCGGTGGGCCTTCAAGTCGTGCGCGAGGGCCTTGATGGTTTCGGCCTTGATGCCGGAAATCTTCGCAGCCCATTCCGGGGTTTTCTTGACGCCGTCTTCGTCGCCCATCAGATAGGCGCGGAATTCCTTCCACCCCGCCGTGTACTTATCGAGGAACGCGTGATCGGCTTCGCCCGTCACTTCGAGTTCGTAAATCATGGCGGCCATGACGGCGGTATCGGTGCCGGGGTTGACGGCCACCCACTCGCTCTTCATGTATTCCGCGGTGTCGTTGTAAACCGGGTTGATGCAATAGGTCTTCGTACCCTTCTTTTTAAGGGCACGCATGTAGCCCGCGTAGTTATGCAGCGTCGTGTACCAGTCGATGTCGTTTGTCACCAAGGGGTTGCAGCCCCAAAAGACGATGCGTTCGCTGTGGTCGATCACGTTGTCCCACGCCGTGCAGCGGGGGTTTCCCGACCCCACCACGTAGGGAAGGATGGTGTTCACGGCTGCGGAAGAATAGGAATTGCGCTTTGCGGTAAAACCGCCCATAAAATTCAGCAGACGGTACTGCAGTGCGCAAGGATCGTTCACGCTCCCCGTGGATTTCCAGCCGTAGTTGGAACCGTAAACGGACGAAGGCCCGTAGGTGTCGTACATGCGGGTGAGTTCTTTGGCGACGAGTTCAAGCGCCTTATCCCAGGAAACTCGCACGAACTTATCTTCACCGCGCTTTTCCTTACTCTTGGGGCCGGACTTCAAATAGCTTTCACGCACCATCGGGTAGCGGATGCGGGCTTCGCAGTACGGAATTTCCGCAAGACCCTGAATGTTGGGACTCGGCGCGTAGTCGTATTCAAAGGGTTTCAATTCCACGACGCGACCGCCCTTCACGACCGGGCGCACAATACCCCAGCGGGTGGCGGTAATGGTTTCGCCTTCATTTAAGTTCGAAACTCCGAAGTCAAAAGTACCGCTGTTCGCAACATCGGGGTCCACGTCCGGAACACGGTCAAACAAGGCCTGCGTTTTTCCCGCGGCGGGATAGTCCGCCTTCACGTCAGGACGGGGCAACTTGGTGTCTTTGGCGTGGGCCGTACCGACGACGGGGGCCGTCGCCACGGCAGCCGCGCCGGCAAGGAAAGAACGGCGAGTAAGTTCTGTCATGATGAATCCTCTCTCTTAAAGCGCGAGAGGACTTCCCTACAAGGAATTAACTCCCGCACAAAATGCCCCCTGAGGGAGCGTTATTGAGAATTATTCTCACCGTTAATTTCCTTTGCCATCAGGGTAAACCGTTATTACCTTCCATGAATAACGCTAAGCAGTTTACCCAGGTTCCTCCGAATTTTTCACATAAAAAGAATTCTTTGCGGAGTACGACTTCCGACTTACGACGTAATTTTTTTCCCTGCTAACAACGGCAAAGCTTGACGGAGATCAGGCTCCGTAAGGTACTTTACGGATTCCGTTTACCGTGCACCCTGTCACTATTTGCTCAAAAGCTAAAGCCTGGGGCGTTTTTACCGTACAGACCCTTTCGTTTTTTCGAAAGAAGCCTACGATGACGCCCCTGATAAAAAGGATAATTTTCTCGTCCGTCTCCTCCTCGCGGGACAGACGCAACCACACTAGGGAGCGGCTTTCGAACCCACGTAAGAAAGCCACTGAAGCCATGACAAAACTCGAAAAACTCACCGACAACGCCGCCATGAAACGCGTTGCCGACAAGGTTGCCTTTCATAAAGAAGCCGGCAACATCGTCGATCATGCCGAAGAAGCTCAGAAAGCTCGCCGAGACGCCGTGATGCAGCACGTCGCCGACAAGGAAGACGTCTATGACCGTCTCAACACCGGCCGCGGCGAAGGTACGACGAAAACCTCCCGCCAGGATCAGGTGATGCAGCGCATCAACGAAAAAGAAGCGCTTTACCGGCGTCTTGCGGGCAAATAATCCGCATTCTCTTTTCACAAAGGCTCGGGGCTCCGGGCCTTTTTTGTGCCTACGCCCGGGCCGGCCGCCTTTAGAATTCGTCCCGCCAAACTTTTTTCTGCGGACGACTCCATGCTTCCTTTTGAATTGAATCTCCCCACCCGCCTCGTTTTCGGCGAAGGCGTCATCAGCGGCCTCACGGCGGCCGTTGAACAATTCGGCTCCAACGTGCTTCTCGTGACGGGAGGCGGCAGCGTTCGGCGCATGGGCCTCCTCGATAAAGTCAAGGCGCTGCTTCCCCGTTGCCGCCTTTCGGAATTGTCGGGCATTGCCCCGAATCCCAAAATCGATTCCGTGCGCCGGGGCGTTGCGATCTGCCGCGATGAAAAAATTGACGTCATCGTCGCGTTGGGCGGGGGCAGCGTCATTGATGCGGCCAAAGCCGTAGCCGCCGGCGCCTGTTTTGAGGGGGACGTTTGGGATCTCGTCAAAAAGAAGGCCTCCGTCATCCGGGCACTTCCCGTCGTCGCCGTTCTGACGCTCGCGGCCACGGGGAGCGAGTACGACGGCTGCGCCGTGATTTCCAACCCGGAGACGAAAGAAAAGCTCTCTCTCAAATCGCCGCTTCTCTTTCCTGCGGTGTCGTTCTGCGATCCCGCCTATACCGTCACGGTACCGGCCGGCCAAACGGCGGCCGGAGCCTGCGACATTCTGTCGCACGTTTTTGAGCAGTATTTTGTCGCCGAAGGCAACGACCTCACCGACAGCCTCTCTGAAGCACTGATGCGGACGGTCATCAAATTCACGCCGATTGCCCTTGCGCATCCCGAGAATCTTAAAGCGCGAGGCGAACTGATGGCCGCCAGTTCCTTCGGTTGTTGCGGACTCCTCGCGATGGGCCGCACAGGAAGTCCTTGGCCCTGCCACGGGATCGAACACGAGCTCTCGGCCTTTTACGACATCACGCACGGTACGGGGTTGGCCATCATTACCCCGCACTGGATGCGGTGGACATTAACGGATGCAACGGCCCCGCGCTTTGCGCAGTACGGCGTACGGGTCTGGGGCTTATCTGCCGATGGCAACGCCATGACGACCGCACGAAAAGCCGTCGACCTCACGGCAGACTTCTTCCGCTCGATCGGCATGCCCGCCACCCTCACGGAAGTCGGCATCACGGACGAACATTTTGAAGCAATGGCGGATCATCTGGCCGCCATCCGGCGCCCGATGGAAAAATCGTTCCGACCGATGGATCGGGACGGGATTCTCGCCGTGCTGCACGCCGCGCTCTGAGAGAACACTATGCGACGACTTTTCGCCGTCCTCACCCTTTTTCTCAGCGTCGTCAGTTCGTCCTACGCCGCCGATCGCCCCATACGTTTCGGCATCAGTACGTTTGCCGCGCATTCGGTAAACCTTCCCATTATTCCGGCGACCGAAACGCTGCTGGAGAACCTCTTGGGCGAAGAAAATATCGTCTTTGAGACCTTACCCGTTGAAATCTTGAGCGAGCGCGTGAAACAAGGCGCTTTCGACATGACGCTCACCTCCGCCGGGGCTTTTCGTCGGATGGCCATCGAAGGCGCCGGCGTCCGAGATTTAGCGACCGCCGCCTCCCGTCGCGTCCCGAATCCCAATTTTGCCGAGGGCTCCGTCTTTTTCGTTCGAAACGACAGTCCGATTCAAACGATCGAAGACCTGCGAGGAAAGTCGGTCGCCGCGAACCATGAAAAAGGCTTTTCCGGATGGCAGACCGCCTTGGGAGAACTCGCGCGCCGGGGTCTCAATCCCCAGCACTTTTTCAGTCGCGCGGACTTCACGAACCACGACATGGCCGAAGTCATCCGACGCGTGGAAGACGGCCGAAACGACGCCGGAGTTGTCCGCACCTGCTTTATGGAGGCCATGAACCTCACGCTCTCGCGATTCCGTATTCTGGGCGCCCGAGACGACGGAAGCATCGATTGCGTGCATTCCACCGACTTGTATCCGAATTGGGTCATTGCCACTGCGCCCTCACTCTCCCCTGACTTAAGCCGTAAAATCGCCGCGGCCCTTTTTTCCATGCCGCCCATCGGGGATGATGTCCGTTGGTCGATTGCAACCGATTTCCGCGGTGTGGACAACCTTTTCAGGACCCTTAAGATCGGCCCCTACGAATACCTCGCCACCTTCAGTTTCAAGCGTTTCACCGCGCATTATTGGCCGGGATTTGCGATTGCACTCACGCTCCTCATCGCTCTCGTTCTGCATTCGGTCACCGTAGGCACGCTGGTTCGTCGCCGTACCCGAGAACTCGAAGCGTCACTCAAACGGGAAAATGAACTCTCGCAGGAAACGGTCGCCGCACAAAACCGTTTTCTGGCGCTCCAAAAAGTCGGTATTGTGGGGCAAATGTCTTCCATCATTGCCCACGAACTGCGTCAACCTTTGGCCGCCATCTCGATGCAGGCCTTCGGTCTCATGCGGCGCTTTGAAAACGGCACGGTCACGCGCGATGCGGCCCTCACGGCACTCGACAAAATCTCGCACCAGACGGATCGCGCCGGTGCCATCGTCGATCAGGTGCGGGCCTATGCCAAAGGCGACCGGCGCCGAGCGCCGCTCGAAATCAACCGAACGGTTTCCGACGCCGTCGCCGAAGCCCGCAAGAGCTTCCGTAATCTCGGCGTGCCGATGGAATTTACGCCTTCCCCCACACCGATCTACACGACGGCAAATCCTCTCGAAATCGAACTCATCGTCATCAACCTCCTCAAAAACGCCGCTGAAGCCGTCAAAATAAGCGGTACGGCCGGTGTCGTCCGTTGCCGCATCACGGGTTTTCCGGGGAGTCCCGCGATCGAAATCGAGAATCCGGGACGTCGCTTCACCGACGCCGAATGGGATTCGCTTCTTGCGGATTCCCTCGTCACGAGCAAACGCAAAGGCTTGGGACTCGGGCTTTCCATCGTGCGCAGCCTCACGGACGACTTGGGCGGCCGCCTCACCTTCACGCGTCCCGCCTCAGGCGGCCTCATCGTGACTGTCACTTTGAGTACATTGCCTTCTGAATCATGACCACACCGCTTCCTCTCATCCGCCTCGTGGACGACGATCCTGACGTTTTGGAAAGTCTGCAGTTTCTTTTCGAAAGCGAAGGCTGGCGCGTCGCTGCCTACGCGGATCCCCTGACGTTTCTCGCCGGGGATTCGCCTTCGGTGCCCGGGTGCCTGGTACTTGACTACAACATGCCCACGATGTCGGGCCTGGAACTGCAAAAACTTATGACGGAACGCGGCTACAACCTCCCCATCGTTTTTCTTACAGGACACGGCGATATCGATCTCGCGGTCGCTGCCGTACGGCGCGGGGCGGTGGACTTTCTGCAGAAATCGGCGCCCGATATGAACGCCCGACTCATTGACGCCGCAGCAAAAGCCGTCGCCCGATCGCTCGAAGGCTTTGCCGATCTGAAAGAAGATCCCTTTGAAGCCCGGCGAAAACTCGCGTCCCTCACCGAACGCGAACGTACCATCGTCGAAAAAATTGCGGCGGGAGCGCTTAATCGTCAGATTGCCGCCCAATTGGGAATTTCCGTGCGTACCGCGGAAACGCATCGGGCGGCAGCGATGAAAAAATTGGGTGTCAAGAATGCCTCGGAACTCATCAGTCTCCTGCGCTTGGCGATGCCTGCCTCTTAAAGCGACAAAGTACAACCGTTCTATGCCCGCTTCCGTTTCGATGCCGCTCGCGCGATTCTCTACGACGAATACCGCTGCACCGTATGGAAATGCTCTCCGAAAAATCATAGGCAATTTTCCTCACCGCCCGCCGCTGCCGTCGGAGTACACTCAAGAGCGATTGTTTGCCGCCAGAGTCCCCGCGGGCTCTGAGCGGCTGCTGTGTTCAATTCTTATAAGGCGGTACGCACTATGTCTTCTTCGCTCTTTTCCGGTCTTACGGCGGCCCCTGCGGATCCGATTCTCGGCGTCGCTGAAAAATTCCGCGCGGATCCGCGCGCTGAGAAAGTCAACCTCGGCGTCGGTGCCTACCTAACCGAAGAAGGCGTCACCCCGATTCTCGAAGTCGTGCAGGAAGCCGAAGAAACGCTTACCGCCGCCCGCATTCCTCACACCTATATTCCGATCAGCGGTCTCGCAGGCTACGGCGCGTTAGTGCAGAAGATGGTATTCGGGGCAGAGAGCGAAGTCGTTCTTTCCGGCCGCGCTGCGACCGTGCAGACCTTGGGCGGTACGGGGGCCCTCAAAGTCGGCATGGACTTTATGCACCACATCTGCGGCGCCACGGTGGGTGCAACGAGCAAGCCCACCTGGGGCAACCATAACGCCCTTCTTAAGATGGCTGGCTACGAATTAAAGGGCTACCGCTACTACGACGGCAAGGAAGGGATCGATTTCACGGGATTCATTGAAGACTTGAAGTCCCTTCCCGCCAAAACGCTCGTCATTCTCCACGCCTGCTGCCACAACCCCACGGGCTACGATCTCACGCACGACGAATGGGACGAAGTCATCAAAGTCTGCAGTGAAAAGGGCCTCGTTCCCTTCCTTGACATGGCCTATCAGGGCTTTGGTCAGGGGCTCGCCGAAGACGCGTGGTCCATCCGGCGTTTTGCGGAAAGCGATCTCGATTTTCTCGTCGCCACGTCCTATTCGAAGTCCTTCAATCTCTACGGCGAACGCATCGGCGCCCTCACGGTCGTCACGAAAAACGCCGCAGAAGCTCAGGTCGTCCTCTCGCAGTTGAAGGCCGTCATCCGTTGTATCTACTCCAACCCGCCCGCCCACGGCGCCCGCATCGTGTCGCACGTCTTGAGCGACGCCGCGCGCTACGCACACTGGGAAGCGGAATTAGCCGGCATGCGCAACCGCATCCGGGAAATGCGAGGGCTCCTCGCCGAAGAAATGGCCAAGTTGGGAGCAAAGCGCGACTTCAGCTTCGTTACGCGTCAGGCCGGGATGTTCTCCTTTACGGGGCTCACGCCTGAACAGGTCGAAAAACTTGCCACGGATTACGGCGTCTATGCCGTCAAAAACGGCCGCATCTGCATCTGCGGTTTGAACCACGGCAACGTTGCCTACGTCGCCAAGGCCATCAGTGCCGTGCTTTAACGACTGACTGATAGAAAGAACGCCGCCCCGGTTTTGCGACCGCGGGCGGTTTTTATCGTTCAGAACGACGCTTTCAAAATCCCCAGGACGCCGGCGCGGTCAATGGGCGTAAAGGCCCCGGAGAGCGGGTACCAGAACTTTTCCACGTGTTCGGCCATCGCTTCAAAGTCTTCAGCACGCACACCGACTTCCGACAGCTTCGCAGGGATTCCGAGCGACCGAAAGAAAGCTTCCGTACGGCTGATCGCCTTTTCGGCAGTCGCCATTGCCTCCCCTTCGTCCTTAATGCCCCAAACACGTTGCGCGTACTGCACAAAGCGCGGCGCCGTCTTTTCGTTTAAGGTGTAGCGCATCCAGTGCGGCGTAATGATCGCTAGCCCCACGCCATGCGTAATGTCGCTGTAGGCGGAAATTTCGTGTTCGATACCGTGGCAGGGCCACACGGACGGCGTACGTCCCATCGCCAGCAGTCCGCAACAGCCGAAGGAACTCGCCATCATGAGTTCGGCACGGGCCTCATAATCATCGGGCTCGGCGATAGCCTTGGGCGCATTGCGAATGACGGTTCGAAGCACCGCCTCACACATGCTGTCGGAAATGTCGTTGCCTTCGGCGACGAAATACTGTTCAAAGGTGTGAGACATGATGTCCGCAGACCCCGCCGCCGTTTGTGACGCCGGCACCGTAAACGTCCACGTCGGATCCAAAATCGAGGCGACCGGGAAAAGCGTCGGCGCATAAAGGAAGAGTTTTTCGTTCGTGGCCGGATTGCTGATGACGCCCGAATTGTCATATTCGCTTCCCGTCGCAGCCAAGGTGAGCACGGCAATGAACGGTACCGTACGACTGATCTTCGCAGAGTCATAGAGAAGATCCCAAGCGTCTCCCTCATAGTAGACGCCCGCCGCAATGCATTTCGTTCCGTCAATGACGCTGCCGCCCCCGACCGCCACAATGAAATCAATCGCTTCCTTGCGACAGAGTTCGATCGCGCGTTTAAGCGTCCCGATCTTGGGGTTGGGCTCAATGCCGCCGAATTCGAAAACCTCAAAGTCCTTCAACTGCGCCTTTACTTCATCCAAAAGGCCCGTGCGGCGCACGCTGCCGCCGCCGTAAGTGATGAGAACGCGCTTACCGCGTCCCGCAGCGAGTTTTCCCAATTCCGCCACTCGGCCCTTGCCAAACACCAAGTGCGTCGGCAAATAAAGATCATACGACTGCATGTTCATTTCTCCCGTCTAAAAAATCGGCTGACCGACTCCCGGCAGCTTTGGTGTTCCGCATTTTAGGAACGGTCGGTCCAGGCCGTCCGACGTTTTCTCTCGAAATTCAGCTCAATAATCGCAAAGTGCCGAGTCTTGTCTGGTTATAGGTTAAAAACTATGAAAGTTATAGCAAGCATTGCTTAAAGGCTATATACAATGCTTCTGTCGGATGAGAATGGCTACGCCATAAGACCTAGCCGATCTCCTTCGAACATTAGATCCCACCCCCTTTAAGAAGAACCCAACCATGTCTGATCAAGCTCTTTGCGACCGCTTCACCGGCATCATGGCGGACTTCACGGCGTACATGGCCAAGCACCTGCCCGATGATGTCGTTGCCAAACTGAAGGAACTTCGCTCTCAACAGAACACCGAACTTGCGAACATCATCTACGACACGATGTTCGCCAATCAGGAAGCGGCTGCGCGCCGCAACGTGCCGAGCTGCCAGGACACCGGCGTTATTCAGTATTTCATCCAGTGCGGCTCGAAATTCCCGCTCCTGGGCGACCTCCCGAAATGCCTCCCCGAAGCCGCAAAACTCGCCACGCAGCGCGCACCGCTGCGCCACAACGCCGTGCAGATCTTTGACGAAAAGAACAGCGGCAACAACACGGGCGTGCGCATTCCGTACCTCGACTGGGAAATCATCCCCGATTCCGACGAATGCACGATTTACGCTTACCTCGCGGGCGGCGGCTGTTCGCTCCCCGGTCATGCCAAGGTCTTCATGCCCGTTGAAGGTTACGAAGCCGTCGTGCGCTTCATTTTCGACCTCATCTGCGATCGTGGCATCAATGCCTGCCCGCCGCTTCTCGTAGGCGTCGGTATTGCCGGTTCCGCCGAAGTCGCGGCCGTTCTTTCGAAAAAGGCTCTCCTGCGCCCGGTCGGCAGCCACAACAGCAACCCGAAGGGCGCTGAATTCGAACGCCTCATCGCCGAAGGGCTGGACAAGATCAACATCGGCCCCAACGGCGTGGGCGGCGTGAAGTCCGTGATGGGCGTCAACGTCGAACAGGCTGCGCGCCATCCGTCCTGCCTTGCCGCAGCCGTCAACGTCGGCTGCTGGGCGCACCGCCGCGCCGGCATTCACTTCAAGGCGGATCTTTCCTATGAAATCTTTACGCACAAAGGGGTGACGCTGTGAGCAAGAAGATTCTGACGACGCCGATCAAGGCCGAAGACTTGGCTGATCTCAAAATCGGCGATGTGGTTTATTTGACCGGCAAACTCATCACGGCCCGCGACTGCGCGCATACCCGCGTGGTGAAGTTGGGGCGCGAATTCCCCGTCGACATCAAGGACGGCGCGATTTTCCACGGCGGCCCCATCATGACGAAGGACGAAACGAGTCCGAGCGGCTGGCGCGTGGTGGCGATCGGCCCCACGACCTCGATGCGCATGGAACTCTTTGAAAAGGAATTCATCGAGAAGACGGGCGTGCGCCTCATCATCGGCAAGGGCGGCATGGGCCCCAACACCGAAGAGGGCTGCAGCAAGTTTAAGGCCGTGCACTGCCTCTTCCCCGCGGGCTGCGCCGTGATCGGTGCCGAAGCCGTGCAAGTCGTCGAAGACGTGAAGTGGCCCGAACTCGGTATGCCCGAATCCGCCTGGTGCATGAAGGTGAAGGAATTCGGTCCCCTCATCGTGACGATCGATACGACGGGCGACAACCTTTTTAAGCGCAACAAGAAGCTCTTTAACGAACGTAAGGAACCGATCGTTGAAGAAATTCTGCCGAAGACGGCCTACACCGACTAAGCCCCAAGATTAGTTCACCGTTTTTTTGTCTTTCCCCGCTGTCCTGTGACGGATCGCGGGGATTTTTTTGCCGCCGTTTTTTCCTTACCTGGTTCATCGGCTAACTCTTGGCTTGCCGAATACTGCTTTTTTGCCTACGATCCCATCCTCACGTAAAACGGTCTTTATCATGGAAAAACAACCCCGCACTCAACTCCCCGTCGGCCGCATCCCGACGCTGCGTCTCGAACCGATGCCCCGCGACACCAATCAGCACGGCGACATCTTCGGCGGTTGGGTCATGAGTCAGGTGGATTTGGCGGGCGGCGAAGCCGCCATGCGCTACGCCCTCACTCCGAAAGTCGTGACGCGCGCCGTCTCGTCCTTTACGTTTGAACACCCCATCAAAGTGGGAGACATCGTGTCGCTTTACGCCGACATCATGAAGGTCGGAAACACGAGTCTCACCGTGAAAGTGGACGTCTACGCCGAACACATCACCCGCGGCAGAAATCTCGTTGATCTCGTTACCGAAGCCGAGTTGGTGTACGTATGCCTCGGCCCTGACGACAAGCCGCTTCCGGTGAAGGAAAGCCGCCGCCGATACTTTGCGGCGCACCCTGAGGACTCCGCTGACTGACCGATTTCTCCGCGGCACTGAACGAAAACACGGCGACAACCTCTGTTCCCGCCGTGTTTATCTTCAGCCGTCTGTGTATTGCAATATTACGAACGGCGTCCCCAACCGCCCAAAAGGGCCGCAACCGGGGCCTTTTTCTTTGCCGGCCGCGACCAGGTGCGCACGGGTTCAGCCGCAGGCGTTTCCGCGGCTTCGCTCGGTTCATACGGACGATCAAAAATCGGATCGTAGACCGCGGGTTTATAGGCGGGCCCCTCGGGCTTCACGCGGCCTTCGTGATCATTGTCGCGCCAATTATCGCGATCCCGCCGCGGCCGACGGGCACCTCGGTCAAAGCGATCTTCGCCCCGTCCTTCTCGGTCCAAACGACGGGGCGGACGCACCGGGCGATACTCTTCGGGATCAATCGTCTGCTTCGTGAGTTTCGCGATCGCCGTCACCGACTTTTCGTCCGCATCCGTGATGAGCATGACGGCAAGGCCCTTCGCGCCAGCGCGGCCCGTACGCCCGATACGATGCACGTAGTCTTCCGCCACATAGGGCACATCGTAATTAATGACGGTCGGCAATTCCGCGATATCCAAACCGCGCGCCGCCACGTCGGTCGCAACGAGCACTTCGCAGTCGCCCTTTTTGAAGGCGTCCAACGCCGCAATACGTTCTTCCTGCGTCTTGTCGCCGTGAATGGCGTCGGCTTTGAGCCCCGCGCGTTCTAGCGTTCTGGCCAAACGCCGACAGGTAATCTTGGCATTGACGAAGACGAGCACCTGACGCAGGGCAGCGCCGTCATCCCCCGTTTTGAGAATTTCGATGAGGGCATCCGTCTTTACGCGGTCATCCACATGGTAGAAAACCTGCTTCACGGTATCCGCAGTCGCGTTCTGGCGCGCCACTTCAATCAAAACCGGGTCGTTCAAGTAACTCTTGGCGAGCTTTTTGATTTCGGGCGAGAACGTCGCCGAGAACATCAGATTCTGACGTGCCTTGGGGAGAAGATTCAGAATGCGGGTAATGTCCGGCAGGAACCCCATGTCGAGCATTCGGTCGGCTTCGTCGAGAATGACGATCTTCACCTGCGAAAGATTCACCGCCCGGCTTTCCACGTGATCAAGCAACCGGCCCGGCGTTGCCGTGAGAATTTCCACGCCGCGCCGCAGCGACAATTCCTGGGGCTTGATGTCCACGCCGCCGTAGACGACGTCCACTCGGAGGGGTGTTCCCTTCGCGTATTCCTTCAGGTTGACGTTTACCTGGTCGGCCAATTCGCGCGTGGGCGCCAAAATCAGCACCTGCACGGGGTGACGCGCGGGAGACGCCGACGTATTCGCAAACGGCAGCACCCGTTCCAGAGACGGCAACCCGTACCCCGCGGTTTTCCCGGTACCCGTCTGCGCCGCCCCCATCACGTCGCGTCCTGCGAGAACCGCCGGAATCGCCTTTTCCTGAATGGGCGTAGGCTTCACATACCCCATCGCGGCAATGGCCGCCTGAATACGGGAATCAAGACCGAAGTCGGAAAAGGTGAGCGCTTTAGTATCAGACATCCTGGATTATTCGGGACTCAGATCGGCCGCCATGCCGCGCACCGTCTGATCCGCAGGGAGTTAAAACAATTTGTTAAGTATATCAGTCTTCCGCGGGTGACTCAAAAGGAAAAAAGTCCTTCCGACGCCCATATCGACGGGAGTTTTCGCCGTCTCGTACGTCGCAACACCGGACAAGTGCTTAAATTTTAAGCACACCGAAATTCTCATGCCGACTCAAGGCGTTTCACGCCGTTTTTCCTGTCCTTTCCACTCATTCTGGGGAAAGACCGTTCTGCTCACGCCGCAACCGTTTTCTCACGACGCCGACGCTCGGGAGTATCCAAGCCGCCGATGCCCCAATTTTCCGGCGGCACCTCATCGATGATGACGGTTGTCGTCGCCGGATTTTTACCCAAAACCCGCACCAATAAATCCGTCGCACCGCGGATAAGTTCTTTTTTCTGTTCCGGGGTCGGGGCTTCGCTCCCGCCCGTCACCCGTATCGTCACCAAAGGCATGGTTCCTCCGTTTTCACGCTCAAACACCTATACCGCCGCAACTCACGCGGTACAATGACTTTTTCGCACCGACTTCCGAGTCCGTCATGATGACTTCCGTCCGCCGTCTGCTTATTGTCGCGCTCACCGCTCTGGCTGTCCAATCACAAGCGGCTGCGTGGGAAGATCATTTCGCCGAAGCCCAGACGCATTTCGTTCCCGATCCGAAAACGACGCTTCTCAGCGCGGAGCCCTGCGACGGCGGCACCTGCATCAAAACAACGAGTCCTGAGGCTGCTGCTTTTCTTGAGACCTTCGCTCATGACGGCGTTACGGTGACGCTCTTACCGAACGCTTCCGTCGGCAGCGCTTCAGTCGGTCTCATCCGGGTTCCCGTGGCCGCCATTCACCGCAAAAACGCGTTTTCTTCAGAAATCGTGACGGAAGCCGTGATGGGCACCCCAGTGAAACTCCTGGAAAAAGACGGTTGGTGGCGTATTCAGACGCCGGAAGGCTATCTCGGATGGGTTCACTCTCTGCAGGTAACGCCCTTGACGGAAACGGCGTACGCCGAGTATCTCACACACCGACGCTACGTCGTAAGCCTTTTGGACGGCACGGTTTATACCCGTCCCGACACGAGTTCCCTCATTGTGACGGAACTCCCCAACGGCACGATCGTCACGCGCACCCCGACACAACCCCGAAACGGTTACGTGGAAGTGCATCTTCCGGACGGCCGTACCGGGTGGCTCGAAACGCGGTACCTCAAGGATTTTGATCACGCCCAGAGCCTCACGGAGCACCTCTTTGCCAATCCGCAGGAACTGCGGGAAAAAATAGCGGACAACGCACGCCGCTTCTTGGGGCGCACCTACCGATGGGCAGGCACGTCGCCTTGGGGCATGGACTGCTCAGGCCTCATCAAAGTCGCCTGGCTGATGACGGGATTGGAGGGGCCGCGCGATACGGACGAAATGGCTCGCCTTGCTGACAGGCTTCCGGACAGTACCAAGACTTTCCGCAAGGGAGATCTGCTCTTTTTCGGTACGGACGGCATCAGTCACGTCACCCTGAGTCTCGGCGGCACGCGGTTCATCCATTCGCTGGGGGATGTTCATCTCGGGGATCTCAACCCTGAAGACACGCTTTACGACGCCGCCAATGCCGAACGATTCCTCTTTGCCGTTCGTCCGGCCTTTGACAAAAACTGCCTGACGCTTTTAAAGAACGTGCCGCTTTACAACGGTTCGGCGGCAGAACCGTTGGCGTGCCCCAATCCCAAGCCGTGAGGTACTACGTCACGCGGTTTGCCGCACCGTCTGCAGACCGTCACACTTCGTCCGGATGCGCCGCCGCAAATTCCGTCCACCCGCGCTCGCGCAGGCGGCAGGCCGGACATTTGCCGCAGCCGTAGCCCCAATCGTGGAAATGTTCGCGATCCCCCTCGTAGCAGGTGTGCGTTTCTTTTCTCACGAGATTCACGAACGTCTTGCCGCCCAATGAATAAGCAAGTTCCCACGTTTCCTCTTTTGTGAGATCCATGAGCGGCGTTTCAATCCGAAACGGCTCGTCCATCCCGAGCGACAACGTTACCTGCAGGCTCTTTATCGTGTTGTCACGGCAATCGGGATACCCCGAGTAATCGGTGTCACACATGCCGCCCACGAGCGTGCGGATGCCTGCGCGCCACGCCAAAGCCGCTGCGTAGGTGAAGAACACCAAATTGCGACCCGGCACGAACGTATTGGGAAGTCCTTTTTCACCGGGCTTGATTTCCATCGGGCGCGTCAACGCACAGGCGGCGACGTCACCGAATGTCTGCATGTTGATGAGGTGATCGGCCCCGAGTTTTCCCTGCCAAGCGGGGTTCACTGACTCAATGAGCCCGAGAATCCGCTTGCGGCAGTCCAATTCGGTGCGATGCCGCTGACCGTAGTCAAACCCGATGGTCTGCACTTCGTCAAAGCGCGAGAGCGCCCACGCGAGACAGGTCGTCGAATCCTGGCCGCCCGAAAACAACACCAACACTTTCTTACCGGTTTCCTTCATGTTTTGCTCCTAACAGAAAGGGCGTATTTTGCCTCAAGCACCCGAACTTTGTTATCCGGCACGATTTCCGCCCAAAATAAGCGAACCGGCAAAATCACACGATGCAAAACTCAATGTTCATCCTTACCTTCTCTCACGAAATCAAGGTATACTCGACTTAACGAAGAAAGAAGGAGTTCTCCGTTTTTTCTCTAACCCAGACGACTTTTCCTACGTCTCTTCCTAGTCTCGAATGACGTATCAAAACCCCAGCTTTACCCGAAAAGATTTCCAGCGGGAAAAGGAGGCAGGCCGGACTAAACTGATTCACAGTGGCCGACTCTTTAACGCGGACGTCTATCGATTGACTTACGGCGACCATACCTGGATCGTCAAAGATTTTGCTGACCGCCCGTTTTACGTGCGTTGGATTGCGCGTGCGCTGCTCGCGCACGAAGTCACCGTGTTAAAGCGCCTCGAAGGCGTCCCTGATCTTTCGCGTCACGCTTTTCGCCTTGACGCCGCGGCGCTTGCTTCCGAATTTCTCCCGGGGATGTCACTCCTCTCTGCCGATCCCCGGCGCATTACCCCGGAATTTTTGCGGCGGCTTGAAACCCTCACGCGTCGAATGCACCGCGCAGGCGTCGTACACCTTGACCTCCGAAGCCTCACGAACGTCATCATCGACGTCGAGGGGAACCCCGGCATCATCGACTTTCAGTCGGCCCTCGTCACCGATCACCTGCCCCGACGGCTCGTACGGACGCTGCGGGCGATTGATTTGAGCGGCGCCTGCAAAAAGTGGCAGAAGTTCCAACCGGAAGCGATGGGCCCCGTACGGCGCCGGTTCTTTCATAAAATTAACCGCATCCGCCGCTGGTGGGTGTTTAAAGGCTACCTCGGACTGAAATTGAAAAAACGACACCGACACTCATAAAAATCGAATGCATGGTTGTCCGCTCCGACGCATTGGTTCCTTAGCTCACTGAGCTCTGGAAGCGAAGCGTCCGGACAACGCATCACTTTTTGTCCGACGACGAAATAGCAGCTCCCGCCCTACGTACCTGAGACCATCCGAGGCGTCTCGGTCTTTCTGACCGCGAACACCGACGACAAAACGCCGACCACCTTCATCGGCGTTGAGAACCAACGCATTGAAATGCTACTCGTCGATCCCGATTATTTCTGACGCGGCGTCGGGCGCACACTTTTTTATCACGTCGTGCCCCCTTTTGGTGCCGACGCCGTCACCGTCAACGAACAAAACCCGGAAGCACCGGCGTTTTATGAACACTGGGGATTCGACTTCTAAAAACGAAATCGGCACTGTTTTTGCTTATGATGGACGATATTCCTTTTTGAAAGGCATTCCGATGCTCATTCGTACGGCTGAATTGAGTGACCTGCCGTCACTCCTTGCTATTTACAACGACGAAGTCAAAAACGGCGTCGCGACTTTTGATACCGAACCCCAGACGATGGAAGAGCGCCGGGCGTGGTTTGACGCACACAACGTCGAAAACCATCCGCTTTTAACGGCCGTCGCGGACGACGGTACGATTGCGGGCTACGCCTCTTTGTCCACCTTCTGCGCGAAAAAAGCCTGTTCCCCCACGGTCGAACTCTCGATTTACGTCAATCGGGCGCTGCGGGGCCACGGCGTCGGCAAAGCCCTCATGACGGCCGTCATTGAAACCGCGAAAAAGGACGAGCGCACGCACCGCATCATTTCGATCATCACGACGGAAAATGAGGCAAGCAAAGCCCTGCACCGCAAATTCGGGTTCCGCGAAGTCGGCGTTCTTTCGGAAGTAGGCTTCAAATTCGGACGAACCCTTTCCGTGGGTTACTGGGAACTCGCCGTTTAATTTCCTTTTGCCATGCACGACATTAGGAACCCCTGGCACGGCTGCGTCAATGTGAGTGAAGGCTGCAAAAACTGCTACATGGTGAGTGAAGGCTGCAAAAACTGCTACATGTACGCTTTGGACAAAGCGCGCGGGCAGGACGGGGCCGCATCTGCCGCACCGCCGACCGAACGATTCCCATTCAACGCGATCGCCGGGGTAACTTCAAATACCGTCCCGGCGAATTCATCCGAGGATGCATGACGAGTGACTTCTTTTTGGAAGACGCCGACGCGTGGCGCGAGGAAACCTGGAACATCATGCGTGAACGGCGCGACCTCAAGTTTTAACGCGCGGAACGCATCGCCCCGTGCCTCCTCGCCGACTGGGGCGACGGATGGGAGAACGTCATGCTCTCGGTCACCGCCGAAAACCAAAAGCGCGCCGACGAACGCCTGCCGTTTCTGCTCACCGTTCCTGCCAAACACCGCGGCGTCAGTTGCGCCCCGTTGTTGGGGCCGGTGTCGCTTGCGCCGTATTTGGCTGCGACGCACTTTGATTTGGTCACCGCGGGCGGCGAAAACTACGGCGGCGAACGGCCTTGTCACTGGGAATGGGTTCAACAACTTTCCCAAGAATGCCGGGCTACCGACACCACGTTTGCCTTTCTCGAAACCGGCACGGTCTTCGTAAAAGACGGCCGCACCTATCGGCTTCCCGGCAAAACGCTCCAAACCAAAATGGCGTACCGATCCCAGGCGAGTTATGAGGGGCGGCGCTTTTCTTGGCACCTTACGGACGGGCTCGGCCTTGAGATTCCGGAAAGCGACCGCCATCACCCCGTTTTTGACGGTCCCAATTGCGCCGAATGCGCGGGAAAACTCATCTGCAACGGCTGTTCGCACTGCGGTCTCTGCAGGAAGTCTTCCTGAATGTTGCGACTTTTGCCCTGTTTTTCAGAGGGCTTCAAAAATTTCCCTATAATGCGGCTCCGGCAGTCACAGCTCACCGACCGAATTTCCGCCCTGCGGTCGCGACTGTCTTGCGGTTTCGTCGTCTGCGCCTGATCCATTCTGCCGGCGCCTCGTTTCTGATGACGGGCCTTGGTTTTCACTTTTTTAAAGAATCCCTCTTTTTCTTTGGTGCTCCCCTGGCTCAGAGAAGGACGGGATACACTCTATGAAAACGTTGTTTCACAAATGGCGGTCGATTGAAAATCTGGATGATTTCATCGCAGAAGACGAATTGAAGCAGGCGGCGTCCGAGGCCCGCTACATCGTCACGGAAAAATTGGACGGCTCCAACCTGCAGATTGCTTGGGATCGGGAATCGGGCACGCTCTCCTTTTTCACCCGCAATGGGAATTCCCCCTTTGAAACGGTGAAGGGCTTTGAAAGCTTTGTACCGACGACAGACGACCTGGCGACACTTGCGCGCCGCTTTGCCGCCGCGCACCCGGAAGCTACCGCGGTCGGTTGGTACGGCGAACTGATCGGAAGCAAGGCGATGAACCGCCTCTGCTACTGCAAGGATCTGCAGGTTCGGCTTTTTCACTTCTATTGGGAAGCGGGCGACGTGATTCACCACACGTCGTTCCCCGAATTGGAAGCGCAGTTAAAAGACGCAGGGCTTCTGCAAAAGTACGGCATCCCCGTCTTGGGTACCGTCACGTTGAAGGAACTCGTCGGTTGGAAATTCCCGAACTGGAAGTCCGCCTTCCCCACCGCAGTGGGCTTCGAAGGCGTCGTCTTTCACCCGGCAGAACCGGAGAGCTGGATGCGGCGCATCTTTAAATGGAAGACGCCGGCATTTCGGGAAGTCGCCAAACCCGTGGCGAAGAACAAAACGGCGGAAGAAAAAGCGCTTGCCGACCACATCAAGTCGAGGCGAGAAATATTCTCGGCGTACGTCAACGAAAACCGCGCCTACAGCGTGCAGTCCAAAATGGGCGTGATTCTCACGAAGGATATTGCAAAGGCAACTGCGGCGCTTCTTGCGGACGCAAAAGAAGACTTCCTGAAAGATCACCCCGAATACGTCGGGGATGAAGCACTGAAAGCCATCTGCAACGTGGGGAACGCAGGCTACCTCATTATCCGGAAACTCGCGTTTCAGAACGAAGCAAACGCCTGATTGACGAGCGCTCGGGCTTTCGTTTTCGAACGAAAGCCCCAATCATGACGAAACCCCCGTACCAAACGGTACGGGGGCTTCTGACTTTCAATCAGCTGTGTCTTGCGACAAGTCGATTAGAACTTGTGGGACAGACCGAGCGTGACTTGGTAAGCATCCGTCTTGGAGTCCGTGGTGTTTTCAACCTTGGTCTTCAAGTAACCGGCTGCCGTGTAGAGGCTGGTACGCTTGCTGAACGGATACACATAACCGAAGTTGGCACCGTAGTTCGTCAGCTTGTTGCTGCTGTCTTCGGTGTTTTCCGCCTGACCGTACAGAGCGCCAATCTTGAACGTACCGCCGAGAGCCGGAACGTCCACACCGGCCGTGATGCCGTAGCCTTTAGCCTGACCACCGACCTTGCCGAAGCTTTCCGCAAGACCGAAGCCCTTCTTCGTGCCCTGGATGTCCTTGAAGTACTGGGCACCCAAGTAGGCTTTCACCACTTCGAAGTCATAGGAACCGCCGAGGGTCACGGTGTAACCGTCGTCAAGCGCTTTTTCAGCGGAATGACCGTAGTCGTACATGTCCACGACCAAAGCGAGGTTGAGGCCGTAGTTCTTGTAGGTAGCGCCCAAAGCATAGTAGCGGTCAGCCGTGTGTTTGCCTTCGTCCGCCTTGTTATCCTGGGCCGTATTAGCCGCGTTGCGATCACTGTAGGTCACATTGTTGTCATTCTTCAGAGAAGTCTGAGCATAGACCTTCAAACCAGCGAAGGCGGGCGTCGCATACGTCACGGTGTTGTCGAGACGATCACCGCCGACCATCACCGTGTACATCTGGGAGAGACCCCAGGAAGCCGTACCGAACGGATGCATAGCACCGGCGATACCCGTAGAACCGTTGCCGCTCGTCAACTGGCCGACGCGGCCCATCGTCAAACGACCGAAGTCGCTGTCGATGAAGAGAGATGCTTCACGGCCGAACAGGCGGTTCTGTTCCTGACCATTGCCGTACTTGGAGAGGGAGCCGTCGTCAGCGGAGTAACCATTTTCAAGGATGAATCCCACCTTGTAGCCGTTGCCGAGGTCTTCCGTGCCCTTCAAACCGAAGCGAGCACCAGCGAGCTTGCCGGAATCAAGGCTGAGCTTATCGGTCTTAACACCGTCAACCTTCTTGTGGGAATAGACGAGGCCTTCATCGATCACGCCATAGAGCGTAACGTCAGCAGCCATGGCCGTACCGGCAAACGCGCCGAGAACGGCGACAGCAGCGAGAGTCTTTTTCATTTGAGAATTCTCCAGAAAGAAATTCGAGTGCCGCCCGCTAGTCCGGTCGTGTACACGACCACGGGCGGCGATGCCTTTTGAGGTGATTTGGAGATCTCTCATCAGGCCCCGTCATTCTCGGTTAGGGTCTTCTCTCTACCCAACTTATCGCCAAAGATATCTGGCATGGGGGGGGGTAAACCCTGAGAACAAAATGCAACGCTTTTATTTTTCCCTCTTATGCGTCCTTCATTTAGGGGCCTCGCACAAAAGAAGTTTCCCCTCTATTTCAATCTTCTTCATCCATTCCCGAAAAAAAGCACCGTCAGCGAAAAGCCTTCGGTGCTTTTTGAGCTTCCTACTGCCGTTGGATCAGAAGGGTGCCGACAACGTCCCAATCACACCCGGACAGATGATGAGACAGGCTGCGGTAATCACCACAATCGCAATGAGATTGAGCCAAAACCCCGCGCGTACCATCTCCTGAATCTTGATTTTGCCGGTACCGAACACCATCGCGTTCGGCGGCGTCCCCACGGGCATCATGAAGGCCAAAGACGTACCGATCGTAGCGGCAATGAGAAGTCCTTCGGGATCCAGCGACAGAGACGAAGCCGCTGCCGACACCAACGGCATCATTGTTGCCGCAAGCGCCGTATTGGACGTCACTTCGCTCGCCATCGTTGCAATGAAGGTGACGCCTGCGGTGATCCCCCATTCAGGAAGACCGGACAACGACAATGCACACGCCCCCACCACGTCCGCGGCACCCGTACTCTGAATGGCCGCCGCCATCGAAAGACCACCGCCGAAAAGGAGCAAGACGTCCCAAGCAATGGCCCCGGAGGCACTCGCCCAATCCAAGGCATGCACACCCTTTTTGTAGTCCACCGGAATGATGAAGAGAAGGATCCCCGCCGTCATGGCAATCACCGAGTCCGTCAAGGGTTTCAGAGGCGTCGTTCCACCGATTTCCCAGCTTCGCAGCAAGGGGCCGAAGCACCAGGCGAGCGCCGCCGCCAAGAACACCCACAGCACGATCCATTCCCCGCGGGAAAGGCGCCCGAGTTTGGTGAGTTCCTCCTGAATCCACTCACGTCCGCCGGGAATGGCTGCTGGCATGTCTCGGAACAGTACTTTCACAAGCAGCAGGTACGTGACGACAGTCATCACGGCAATCACCGGCACCGAAATCTTGAGCCAAGCAAAAAAGTTCACCTGTTCGTTATAGGTCTGTTCCACAAAGCGCACGAGAATGCCGTTGGGCGGCGTGCCGATGAGCGTGAGAACCCCGCCCAAACTTGCGCCGTAAGCGATCGCAAGCAGAATGCACACGTCAAAGTTATGTTCACGCCGCCGATCGTCCGCCGTCCCTTCCTCCTTGCGGACCACCTTCATGACGGCAATCGCAATGGGGAGCATCATCGCCGCCGTCGCCGTGTTGCTGACCCACGCCGAGAGAAAGCCCGTCGCGAGCATGATGCCCAAAATGATCTGCTGCGGTTTCGTACCGACCGTGCGGATCGTGAGCAACGCAATTCGCTTGTCAAGCCCCCAACGAGCGATCCCCGCCGCAATGAGAAATCCTCCGAGGAAGAGATAAATCGTACTGTTGGCGTAGTTTTTCAAAGCTTCCGCCGGCGTCGTTATGCCGAACAACGGAAAAAGCACGATGGGGAGCAACGCCGTCACCGCGATCGGTACGGCTTCCGTAAACCACCAGGTTGCCATCAGAAGAACGACGGCGCTGCAGGCACGGCCTGCGTAGGGAAACACCGTCGCCTCCCCGCTTGCCGTCATGTACGTCTCGGGCAAAAGGTAAAACGTGAGAAGGGCGAGAACCGGCCCTAATACGAGCGGAATGACTTTGCTTTTTTCGCTCAGGGCGCCGATTTCGATTGAGGAATCGTGCTGCATAAAATTCTCCGTTGGTGGGGCTGTGGAGCACGCCGCGTTCTTTCGCAGCAAGAGGTCAGCCGTTTTCAGTGAGCGGTTCATTTTGTAAAGAACCGAATTGCGTTTGATAATAATCAAACAAAAAATGACAATCAAGCCCGAAACCGGTCGGGATTTCCCGCTTCTCCGAAGGACTTAGGGAGAATTCCCCAACCCAATCAGCATCAAACAAATACAACTGAAACTTGGTGAAATTTTTGGTTTCTATTCGTAGTACATCTGTGCAAAGATGAGGAGAATGCCATGGCCATGAAAAACCTCAGCAAAGCTGAAGTCCTGACGCTGAAAGATCAGGTCAGCTACCAGGAAAGCCAGGTCGTGAGCAAGACGCTCGCCCAGAATCCCTTCATCAACGTCACGCTTTTTGCCTTTGACAAGGGCGAAAAAATCAGCACGCATGAGTCCGACAGCGACGCCTTCGTGACGTGCCTTGACAGCTTGGGAAAGCTCACGATTGACGGGGAACCGCATATCGTGCACGAAGGCGAATCCATCGTGATGCCCGCCAAGCACCCGCACGCGGTCTTCGCGGAAGAAAAATTCAAGACGATGCTCGTCGCCGTTTTCTGACCTCAACTTTCTGTTGACGTACTCCCCTGCCTAAGGCTGAGGTTTCTTGGATAAAATGCCGGATGCCGACTTTAGTCGGTCTGACTCCGGCTCTCCTCGACGGACGATCGCCCCGCCCGTTACTACTCTGTCGGCAATGCGGAGCGCTTCCGCAAGAATGTTGCGGGCCGCATTCACGTCACGGTCATGCACCGCACCACAGTGCGGGCATGTCCACTGACGTACTTTCAGATCTTTCGTGCCTTCAAATATGAATCAGGGCAAAGCCTTCGGCGAAAACGTCGATATTTTCCTCGCGATGGAAAAACACAAAGATACCGAAGCCGTGGGACTTTCTCGCCTGTCGCTCGAACACAATAAATAGCTCCAACCTCTTTTCTTTCCGACGACCGGTCTGCGCACCGCGGCGTCTCTTTCTTCTTTCGGCCCCAAACGTTTTCAAAAAACGCCGGATCGCTTCTTTCTCCGCGTGACCGTTTCGAACGCCTCTCAACAGCGTGCTGAACTCAAAACAAACGGCACGAGACTCACAAAGAGTACCGTGCCGTTTCAGTATCCGGCGAAGGCGCTGCCGCCTCCGCCGAACGTTTCATCAAGCGATGAAGAACAACCAGTTGCAGAAGAGCGTCACCGCCATACCGACCAACATCGGCAGCCACGTACGGCGCACGACGGCCATCGGAGCCACGCCGGCAGCACCCGCCACGGCGATGATGACGCCTGCCACCGGGCTCATGGCGCGAAGCATGCCGCTCGCGAACTGCATCGGGGTTACCAAAGCCGCCGCCGTACCGCCCAGGCCCGTTGCCACGTCGTTAGCAAGCGCCGCAAAGCTCGAGAAGGCACCGACGCCGGAACCGGTGAGGAACGTCACGGCACCCACGATGGCGGCGAGCACCGTCGTCATACCGGTCATGCCGAGACCCAGACCCTGCGCGGAGTTGATGAGGAGGTCGACGACCCCCGTCACCTTGAGACCTGCCGCAAAGAATTCGGCGCAGATGATGAGTGCCACGATGGACGTAAACATCGTGCCCATCTTCTTAAAGAACGCCATGGCGTCCGTAAAGACCTTCTTCGGATCGCGGAAGCGGATGAGTTCAATGATGACCACACCGACCCACACCATCATCAGCGCGGAAATCGTATCGAGCTTGATGTCGGTGTAGACGAGCTTGGAGAAGACGATCATGAGGCCGATCGGGAGGATCGGGAAGACGGCGTACCAAGCAGGTGCATCCGGCGCATCCACCGCCTTCACTTCGGTCGAATCCGCATAGACGTCGTCACCCTTCTTGTCGTAGTACTTCTGCACGAAGTAGTGCGCAATCGCCACGGCGATCAAGACCGGAATCGCAATTGGGAGCTGGTATTCGACGAGATAAATCACGGGATCCATGCCGCCCACCTTAGCCGCCAGGTTGGCGGTACCGGCCGTGGGGCCGAACGTCATACCGGCGGACGTACCGATCACGGCGACCGCTGCCGCAGGACTCACGCCCACGCCCTTCAAAATCGGGAACAAGGCTACCAGGAGCAGCATCGCGAGACCCGCCGCAGACGGAATCACGGACACCAGCACCTGACCGATGATGTATCCGAGGACGAGCACGAGGTACGGCTGCGAGAGTTTCTTCAAAGGATTGATGCAGACGTTTACCAAGGCCTTCGCGGCCCCGATTTTATCCATGTACCCCGCAAAACCGCCCGCGGTCATGATGATGAGGCCGATGCCGGAAATCTGCTTGGCGCTGATCGACTTCAGAAGGTTGAAGATATCGAAGAACACAAAACCCGTAGTTTTGACGCCCTTGGGCAAAAATCCGTAGACGCCGCACGCAATTGCCGCCAGAATCATGATGAGACCGGCAAAAAGCAGCGTCATGTGCGTCTGCACCCGTTTGATGAGCATCCACCCCGCGACAATGACGACGAGAATGGACAGCCATGGTAATAAAGCCTGCATGGTGGTATCTCCTTTGATGGTTATTTAAGGAAGGCGGCAAATTCCGTTTCAAGCGCTTCTAAAGCCTTAATGATTCGGCTTTCGGCGGCGGTACGGAATTCACCCGCTTTCTGATTGACGGTACGGCGTTCTGCTAAGAGCTTGTCGAGACTTGCCTTCTGAGGGCCGCCTTCGGTCGCGCGGGCTTCGACGATCGCCTTGGGATCGAGCGCCGCCTTAAATTCCGCCTCGCTCATGGGGAATGCTTCTTCATGCCACTCTTTGGCGGTAACTTCGCGGAAGAGCTCGGCCATCTTGGCGTAAGGGAACGTCAAAGGCGTGAGATTATTGGCACGTGCATACGTCACCATGGCGCTCGCCGCGTGATGTCCCACGCGGAAGGGCACGTGGTAGCGGCGCATCAGTTCGTCCGCGACTTCCTGCGTGGCCGTCCAGTCGCTGTTTAATTCTTCCAGCGCACGATCCGGGCTCACCTTGAGGGCTTTGAGGATCTTCATCATGCCCGCCATCAGTGCAAGCGTCTTGTCGGACACCGCCCGACGGCTCGCGACGTTTTTCGCGTCCTGCATGCCGGGCATAAGGTTGTGCATCAAAAATGCCGCTTCCACGGCACCAGCGGCGACCTGACTGGCCAACGTCCGAGTGTTGTTCATGAGGCCGGGGTTGCGCTTTTGCGGCATCGCGGACGACACGTAGGTCGTGTCGTCGCCTTCGGCCAAAATCATCCAGGGACGGGGCTGCGCGTACTGCACCATCACGTCCTGAATAAAACAAGCCGAGTGCAGCGCAACCGACTGCATGACCTGCGTAAATTCCAGGGGCAAATCCACCGTCGCCCCCTGCGTCGCATCGAACGCATTTTCGATGATGCCGTCAAATCCCAATTTTTCCGCCATCAAACGACGGTTCAAGGGCCAACCGGTGCCGTTTAACACCGTGCTCCCCATGGGGGAGCGGGTGACGCGTCCATAAAGTTCCTCGAGGCGTTCCCGATCACGCAGAAAGCCGTCGGACATTCCGAGCAGGTAGTGCCCCAGGGAATTGGGCTGAGCCGCCACACCGTTCGTGTAATTGGGTACCACCACGTCGCGGAACTTTTCCGCGAGCGTCGTAAAGGCATCGATGACGGACGACAACGCCTGATGCACGGCAAGGACGTCGTCCCGAAGCATCGCAAGACGATACGTCGAATGCATGTCCTGGCTTGAGCGGCCCACGTGTAATTCCGTGATTTCCGGCCCCGCGATCGCAATGAGCTGGGGTTCCAACTTAATGACGCGATCGGTGCGCACACCGTGCTTCGTCACTTCGTCAATGGCGCGGGCGTAGACAGGCGCTTTGTCCGCGGCAACGAGTCCTTGAGCGGCGTTCGTCACGAGAGTGGCGCGGTTAATGGCACAGAGATAGAAGAATTCGTCTCGGGCGCCCTTGTCCGTGAGTCCCGAGAGGCCGAAATTTTCAGCCGTTTGTTCGTTCATGCTGTTACTCCGAAAGTAGGATATGGCGATATGATGCGCGCCCCTCACAGAAAACAAAAACGAAAACTGCTGCTTTAATTTGCATTTTTGCAAATTACCCTGCAAAGTTGCCCGTTAAAGTTCCGATGTTTTCCCTATTTCGGAGAGTGACTCATGGATCAGCGATTTAATTTGGAAGCCTGGAAAGCCCTTTGTGCCGTCGAGGAAGCGGGATCCCTCACCGCCGCGGCCGCCAAACTTGACGCCGAAACTTCCACCGTGAGCCGCCTCATTGCGGGCCTTGAGAAAACCCTCGGCCGTGAGCTCGTGCGCCGCACCGAACGCCCCATCACCATCACCGAAGACGGCCGCCGTGCCGCCAAAGGCGTCAATCCCATTTTGAAAGCCCACGCGGCCTTCATAGCCAAAATGACGAACGACACGAGCGCCATGACGGGCACGATCCACCTTTCCGTCGCTGCGGGGCTTCTGCATGACAAACTGATGCCGATCCTTGCGGACTTTCAGGCAATTTACCCCGACATCAACTTTGATATTTCTTCCGGCCGCAAAGTGGCGGAGTGTCTTGCGGGAACCATCGACATTGCGAGCGTCTCCGCCGAAGTCACCGAAAAAGGCGTCATCTGCCTGCCGCGCGGGCGTTCCGTCTTTCTTCCGGTAGCGTCCCCCGAGTACTTGCAGCAAAACGGAATCCCCTTGAAACCCGAAGACCTGCGCAACCACACGGGTTTTGTCTACAACGGTCCGGTGCGTCCTCAGACGGAAGCCTTGGAATTAAACGGTCAGGTGCGTCCCATCCGCTTTAAAAGCATGATTCACGCCACCGACATCCTGATGATCAAGCAGGCCGTCTTAGACGGCCGAGGGATTGCAGTCGATATGCCCCTTTTGCACTGTGCCGAAGAAATTGCCGCCGGGCGTCTGCAGATCATTTTGAACGGCTGGCACCGGCCTCCCATCCCGGCCTTTGCCGTTTGTTCCGCCGCCGGCTGGCATATCCGCCGCATTCGTGTCTTCATGCAATGGTGGTGCGACCGCTTCCTGCAGGAATTCGAAGCGACGGAAAAGGTGGCGCGAGCTGTGCTGGGGGATAACGCGGCGATCTACATCGAAGCCTGACCGCCAAAACGCCTTTTTTTGCAATTGTGCAAAATCGAACGGCGGTTTTGGTTGGTGACTTTCGGGGACTCCCGTCACAATCCCATTCACGCATCTGTATTTCTCGGATGCAACGGAGTCCCCACCATGCAAAAAGCACTTCTCACTTTTGCGGTTTTATCGACCGCAGCCACATCGGCTTGCGCCCTTGAAACGAGCGTAAAGCCTCTCGTTACCGACCTCGGCGTTACGAATCCCGCCACCGGCCTCTTCGTCGGCAATTCTTATTCTTTCTACAACTGCGGTATCCACGGCTACGTCCGCGGTTTCACCCGTGAAACGAAGACTCCCTGGAAAGCCCGTCTGCAGACGATTTCGTCCGGAATGCTCGCCTGGCACAACGTGAAGTACTACCTGTCGGATCACGAGATGGATCCCTACGTCAAAAAGGATACGACGAAGATGTTCGACGTCGTGTTTCTGCAGGGGATGTCTTCCGAGCCCATCGACAAAAAGCGCGTCGGCACCTTCCGCAAGTACCTGAAAGAACACATTGAAACCGTGCGTGAAACCGGCTCCGTGCCGGTCGTCGTCGTTACGTGGGCCAAGCAAAACAAGATGGAACAGACGCGCGACCTCGCCGACAGCATCATCACGGAAGCGAACAACAATCACGCCATTGCGCTTCCCGTGGGGCTCGCCTTTGCGGAAAGCCTCAAAGCACGTCCTGACCTCATTCTGCATCAAGCCGACAAGAGCCACCCCACCGCCGCGGGTTCCTACCTCTACGGCGCCATGATCTATTCGCTTCTCTACAAAAAGTCGCCCGAAGGGCTCACGTATTTGGGCGAATGCGAAAAGCCCCTAAAGCCCGAAGACGCTGCCTTCCTGCAGAAAACCGCGTGGAAAGTCATGACGGACTTCTACGGCTGGAAATAACGTCAACACAACACCAAGGAGATCAATATGTCGTTTTTGAACCTTAAAACAGCAGCTGCAGCTGTAACGTTCGCCATAGCTACCATGGGAACCGCACAGGCAGCGGACGTAAAAATTTACGGCCTCATTGACGAAGGTCTGATGTTTACTCAAGCTGAAACGGATGGCTACGTCAAAAATTCTGATGGGCCGTTGGCTTCTTAAGGCTCACCCTGTATGATGAAAGAGACGGGGCCCCAGCGCGCTCATCAGACTGCGTACGTTTTTTTTGGTCTGCAGGCGTTCTCAGACTGCAGCCGAACAAAAATTGCAGCTCTTGCTGGTTTTCGCACCCTCTATTG
>UQUM01000014.1 GCA_900544255.1 uncultured Sutterella sp. | reverse complement strand
CCTGAAGAAGAATCTGAAGAAACTCTGTTTTGAACAGAAACGCCTCGCCCGAATGACGAAATTCGGGAAGAATTGGCACAAACAGAAAGAACGCATCGCAAAACTCCACCAACACATCGCCAACATCCGCAAGGACTTCCTTGAGAAGCTTTCGCTCAAGTTCTGCAAAAACCACGCAGTGATTGTGCGGGAAGACCTCAAGATCAAGAACATGACGGCATCGGCGAAAGGGACGGCGGAGGAACCGGGCACTCATGTGAAGCAAAAGAGCGGTCTCAACCGAGCCATACTCGATCAAGGTTGGGGGCTCTTCTTTGCCAAACTCGACTGGAAAGCTCAGCTCAATGGCGGAACCGTCATAAAAGTGCCTCCGGCCTATACGAGTCAGACCTGCCCGGTCTGCGGACACTGCGAAGCGAAGAATCGTCCGACACAGGCAAAATTCAAATGCCTGTGTTGCGGGCATACGGATAACGCTGACCATGTGGCAGCGTTGAATATTTTGGCGCGTGGACTAAATAATCGCGTTTCAGCCTGTGGGGAGTTCGGGGGTAATGCTCGGGCTCAAGTGAATTCGGGGCGCCTCTTTGAGACGGGCTCGGGTCAGCAGCAGGAACCCATCGAAGAGATCACGAGGCTTGCCCCGTGACTCAGTAGGGAATCCTCGTCCTTCAGGGCGAGGAGGAAGTCAAGTCCTCGGCGTGAGCGACCCGCAATCCGAAAGCTGGGAGAGCGTCCTCGCCCACTCAGAACGGATTATTTTCTGGGGCTGCGATCCCCTCATCACGAACGACGTCGATTGGTGTACGACGCTTCATAATGCCCGCCCGTATTTTGACCGCCTCAAAGCGTCCGGCATTCCGACCGTAAGCGTCAATCCCCTGCGCACGGAAACCGCCCGATTTTTAGAAAGTCGCTGGCTCGCGCCGAAACCGGGCACCGACGTGGCGCTTTTGCTCGCCCTCATGTATGCGATTCTCGAGAACGGCATCGATGAAGCGACCTTGACACGCCTCACGGACGGTTGGCCCGTCTTGAAAGGCTATCTTCTCGGTACCGGGGACGGCATCGCCAAAACGCCCGCTTGGGCTGAGTCAATCACGGGAATCCCCGCCGACACCATCCGGGCACTTGTCCAAGACTGGCAGACGCACCGCACCAAACTTATCCTCGGCTGGGGCACGCAGCGGCGGCCCTTCGGTGAACAAGTTCCGTGGGCCGCCGTGGCACTCGCGGCGATGCTGGGGCAAATCGGACTCCCAGGCGGCGGCATCAGCACCAACGCGCATTATTCGCAGGGCGGGTGTCCTACGGGCGTCGGGCCGCGGCCCCGGGGCATCACGGAAAAAGTCGCACCCGTGCGAGACTTCTGCAATGAATGGCAGGGCTCCCGCGTCATCCCGGTCGCGCGGTTTGCAGACTGCTTCTTAAATCCAGGAAAAACGATCGAACACAACGGCCGCACCGTCACCTATCCCGACATTCGGCTCGCCGTATGGGCAGGCGGCAATCCCTTTGCGCACCAGCCGGAAACCGTGAAACTTAACCGTGCATGGCAAAAACCCGAAACCACGATCGTCATCGACACCGTTTGGACCGCAACGGCGCGGCACGCGGACATTGTGCTCCCGGCGCAGACCGTTTTCGAACACAACGACATTACGGGAATCGGCACCTACACGAACGACGGTCTCTGCGCAATGCAGCGCTTCATTGATCCCGTAGGCGAAGCCCGAAGCGACTACACGATCGAACAAGAACTCGCCCGGCGCCTGGGGGTTGAAGCCGCCTTTACCGAAGGCCGCACCGAAGACGACTGGATCCGGACGATTTATGAGGAAACCCGCGCTGTCGGCCTAGTCCAAGGCACCATCCTTCCGCCCTTTGAAACCTTTTGGCAGCAGGGTACCGTTTTCTACCCGCGGCGCGACTAAGACCGCTCGTTTGTTCCTTGGAGCGACTTCCGAGAGAATCCGGCCAATCACCCCCTTAAAACCGAAAGCGGCCGCATCCAACTCGCTTCTCCCGTCATTGCCTCCTACGGCTATGCCGACTGTCCCGGACATCCGACGTTTCTCGCGGAAATGCCGCCTCTCCCCGAAGACGCTCTGCACTTTCTCAGTCCCAAACATCGGCTGCGGCTGCACAGTCAATTGGACGGGGTGTCGGAGTCCGTCGGACGAAACGGTCGGGAGTACTGCCTCTTAAACACCGAAGACGCCCGAAAGCGCGGCATAAGGGACGGCGACACCGTTCTTCTCGCAAATCCCCACGGACAAATACTTTGCTGCGCCCGCGTGACGGACGACATCATGCCGGGGGCCGTTGCCGTACGGCATGGCGCCTGGTATGAACCCCAAGAACTTTCGGGACACCTCACCGACAATCACGGGTGCGCCAATGTCCTCACGGAAGACCGGCCGACGTCGGCGCTTGCCTGCGGGAATGTCGCTTCCGGCGGTTGGGTTCGGGTGTTGAAATGGAACGGTGAAGATCGTCCGGTCGCTAACCGGGCGCAACCGCGCTTTGTCGGCAACTGACGGCACACAGTTCCCGTTTACGCAACGACCACCAGAACGTCTTTTCCGGAAAACGCGATGCCGAAAGCGTGAATACAATCCGCCGAAATGCTGCGGTGCTGCAGATCCTCGGAATACTCTTTTTCCGCAATCTGAGCCAAGGCTGCCTTCACGCCCTCATCCAGCAGACCGCTTTTCACCGACTTGAATTCGAGAATACGCGAACCATGTCGGGCGAACCCCGACCCTACCGGTTTTGCTACCCTTAAACGTCGGACGCGATTCTCTCATCGGGCAACTGCAGGACTACCAAAAGATCGATCCGTTGATCGAATTTGAACTGATGAGTGAGTGCTATCACGAGGACGTGCGACATTGCCTACCTTCCCTACAAACCGCCCACCAAAGGACTTTTCACTTGGTCTACGGGGCTCGACAACAACTTCCTGCTCGCCACTCCCGATTACCTGCAGCAGTACGACACGCCGCAGAATCCGGAAGACCTCAAAGATCACTCGCTCATTCTCCGCACGGGCAAAAACTACCCCGCGTACCACACGCTTTTCCGCCGCGGCGAAGAACGCGCCTTCGTGTGGCACGACATCGGTTTTAAGGGGGATGCCCTTTCCTACAAAGCGGCGGTTTTGGCCGACATCGGGATTACGATGGATTTGTCGTTTGATCTCTGCAAACAGGAGATTCTCGCGGGGGAACTCGTCCCGGTCTTAAACGGCTGGCACCGCGCACCCTGGAACATGAATATCGTGATGAACGAAGAGAACGCCCAGCTCGTACAGTTCGCGAAATGGTTGGCGGATCGCGTAATCATTGACAACAAAGCGCGCTGGGCACCGATGTTTCTGCGATTCGGCGACAATCAGGCGGGGTAGTCGAAACTCCGCTGACCCCGCCGCACTCCGTATATTTCAGCCAGAAAAAAGCCCCCGAACCATGAGGACAGATTCGAGGGCTTGCGACTTTTAATCAGCTACGGCTTGCGCCGTCAGGTGATTAGAAAGTGTGCTTGATGCCGAGGCCGAATTCGGTGAACTTGGTCGTCACATCGGTATCCTTGGCTTCAGCTTCGGTCTTCACCTGGGTTTCGTTGTAAGAAACATAAGTGTAGACGTTGGTGCGCTTGCTGAACGGATAGGTGTAGCCGAGAGCGATACCCCAGTTCTGAGCCTTGGCTTCCTTGTATTTACCGGGGGTGACATGATCGAAAGCGTCATCCGCCTTAGCCTGTTCGTAGGTCATGGCATCATGCGTCTTAGCATCCAAGTAGCTGGCCTGAGCCAACACCGTACCGCCCAACACCGGAGCCGTAGCACCGAGGTTCACACCGTAGCCCTTCCAACCCTTGCTGGACAGCGTCTTGAAGTATGCGGAATCGTACGTACCAACATCCAACTTTTCACCCTTGTCGAACGTCGTGCCGAGGAAGTTTTCGTGCTGACCATACTGCCCCATCGCGAAGAGCTTCACGACTTCGAAGTCATAAGACGCACCGAGCGTAACACCCAAGGAATCCTTGTCGTTGGCGGACTTGTTGTTGTGCATCACCGTGTCAACCACCAAGGCGGAGCTGAAGGCACCGTTCTTGTAGGCGGCACCCAAAGCGGCGTAGCGGTCGTTCTGGCGTTCGTTACCGGCGGTTTCCTGACCATCGCGGTTGAAGGAATACTGAGCGAGAACCTTGAAGCCAGCAAATTCCGGCGTCTCATAGGTCACGGTGTTGTCCATACGATCGCGGTCAGCGAGCATAAAGTTGGCCTTCGTGGCCGTGCCGGCCCAACCCGTAGCAAACGGGGTGTACTTCATCTGGTCATAAGAACCGCAGCCGGACGTCAGAGCGCCGACGCGGCCGAAAGACAGCGTGCCGAAGTCGCTCGCGACGTAGAGGTTCGCTTCACGACCGAAGAGACGACCGCCGTTGCCGAGCTCACCATCATCTTCCGTGAAACCGTTTTCGAGAACGAAGCCCACCTTGTAGCCGTTGCCGAGGTCTTCCGTACCCTTCAAGCCCCAACGGTTGCCAGCGGAAGCGCCGGACTTCATGTCGAAGGAGTTGACGTCGTGCTTGGATTCCACGTTCTTGTTGGAATAGTGCAGGCCCGTATCGATCACGCCGTAGAGCGTCACGTCAGCGGCCATCGCAGAGGCGGCAAAAGCGCCGAGAACGGCGGCAGCAACAAAAGTCTTTTTCATTTGGAGACTCCAAAATTAAGAATTAGGTGCCGCCCTGCTAGTCATGCGCGGGACTAATCGCGCCAGGGCGGCGGTGCCTGGAGATTTCTCAAATATTCAGGCAAGGCGCATTCTCGGCGAGGCTCCTCACTTTTCCCTAGCAATTTGTAAAACTTTCCAACATGGGGGGGGGGGTAAACCCTGAGACAGATTTGACAACACTTTTCTGTTTTAGCTCTTTTCCTTGTCACCTCATCCGTCTCCTACCGCCTAGTTCTTTTGGCCTAATCACCTCGTCGCCATCTAATGCCTTTGTTTTTGATTTTCATTGAAATCACTCCCTTTGACCGATAGGCAACCGACTACTTCGAACGTACAATTCCATGTTGTGAAGGTGTCAAACGTCGAAATCCGCGAAATTCCCTTCACACCGCCCCATCCACTTCCGGCTTTGACGACTGCCGTCACCCCGCGAAGCCGGTCAGGAGGTCACCATGACCATGGAAACTCAGTATCAGGCCCTGCGCCGCCAAGGTGTCAGCCGCCGCAGCTTCCTCACGTTTTGCTCGCTCACCGCGGCGAGTCTCGGCCTCGGAAAAGCCGGCGCCCAAGACATTGCAAACGCCATGCAGGTGAAACCGAGAACGCCCGTTGTGTGGCTGCACGGACTTGAATGCACCTGCTGCACGGAATCCTTCATCCGCTCCTATCACCCGATCGCCAAGGACGTGATCCTCAGCATGGTGAGTCTCGATTACGACGACACCATCATGGCCGCTGCGGGTGAACAAGCAGAAGCTGCGCTCGAAGACACGATCCGAAACTACAAAGGCAACTACATCCTCGCCGTCGAAGGCAATATTCCGTTGGGCGGGGACGGCACCTTCTGCATCCCGGGCGGCGAAACGTTTCTTGAAAAGATTCAACACGTCGCGCACGACGCCAAAGCAGTCATCGGCTGGGGATCGTGCGCCGCCTGGGGGTGCGTACAAGCTGCCAAACCCAACCCCACGCACGCCGTTCCCATCACGAAAGTCATCACCGACAAACCGATCGTCTTGGTGCCGGGCTGTCCCCCAATTCCTGAAGTGATGACGGGAGTCATTACCTACATCCTCACCTACGACCGACTGCCGCCCCTGGATCGCCTGGGGCGTCCCAAGATGTTTTACGGTCAGCGCATTCACGACAAATGCTATCGGCGCGCGCACTTTGAAGCCGGACAGTTCGTGGAGAAATTCGACGACCTCGGCGCGAAATTGGGCTACTGTCTCTACAAAATGGGTTGCAAGGGGCCCACCACCTACAACGCCTGCTCAACGCTCCGCTGGAACGAAGGCCTTTCCTGGCCCGTGCAGTCCGGGCACGGCTGCATTGGATGTTCCGAGAACAACTTCTTTGACAAAGGAAGTTTCTACGCGCACGAACCCGACATACTGCCGCCCCTCTTCGGCGGCGTTGAAGCGACCGCGGACAAGGTGGGGCTGGCAACGGTGGGCGTCGTCACCGTCGCCGCAGCCGCACACGCGGCGTTAAGTGCCGTCGCGCAGGCCCGCGCGGAGAAGACCAACAAAGAATTGGGAGCCGAATCATGACTGAACTCAAAACCCGCCGTGTCGTCGTCGATCCCGTCACCCGCATTGAAGGTCACCTGCGGATTCAAGCCGAAATCAACGACGACAACGTCATTGTTGATTCTCAGAGCACCGGCACCATGTGGCGGGGGCTCGAAGTGATTCTGAAGGGCCGCGACCCCCGCGACGCCTGGGCGTTCGTCGAACGCATCTGCGGCGTCTGCACCGGGATTCACGCGCTTGCGGCCGTACGCGCCGTCGAGGACGCTTTGGCGATCGACATTCCCAAAAACGCCAATCTCATCCGCAACCTGATGAATGCGACGCTTTACACGCACGACCATCTGGTGCACTTTTATCAGCTCTCGGCGCTCGACTGGGTGGACGTCGTGAGCGCCCTCAAGGCCGACGTGAGAGAAACGTCCGCACTGCAGGAAACCATCAGTCCTGCGCACCCCAAGTCCTCGCCCGGTTATTTCCGTGACGTGCAGAACCGTCTGAGAAAATTCGTTGATTCGGGCCAACTCGGCATCTTTAAAAACGGCTACTGGGGGCACCCTGAGATGAAGCTGCCGCCCGCCGTAAATCTTCTTGCCGTAACGCATTACCTTGAAGCGCTCGACTTCCAAAAGGAAATCATCAAAATTCACACCATCCTCGGCGGAAAAAATCCTCACCCCAACTACCTCGTGGGCGGCGTCGCCTGCCCCATCAACCTGCACGACACGGGGGCTGCGGGCGTCATGGTGAACGAAGTGACGCTCAACTACATGAAGGATATCGCGCAGGATGCCGTTGCCTTCACGGAGAACGTCTACCTGCCGGACATCAAAGCCATTGCGTCCTTCTATCCTGAATGGTTCCGACAGGGCGGCGGCATCGCTTCGAAGAACCTTCTTTGCTACGGCGACTTCCCCGAAGTTCCCAACGACCGCAGCGAGAAGTCGCTCCTGATGCCGTCGGGAGCCGTCGTTGACGGTGAATTCACCGCAATACACCCGGTCAATGCCACGGATCCCGACGAAATCCAGGAATTCGTCGATCACTCGTGGTACCGCTACGCCGACGGGCAAAAGGGACTGCATCCGTGGGACGGCATCACCGAACACGCCTTCGAACTGCCGCCGGGCTCCGACGGGAAACCCACGAAATTTGCGTGGCTCGGAAGCGACGGGAAGTATTCCTGGATCAAGAGTCCGCGCTGGAAGGGCCATATGATGGAAACGGGCCCCTTGGCGCGCCTCGTTCTGGGTTACCACAAGAGAATGCCCCAGTATCGGGAACCGGCCGACGCATTTTTAAAGGAGATGCACCTTCCCTTTGACGCCTTCTTCTCTACTTTGGGACGGCACGCCGCCCGGGCAATCGAATGCGGTTTCACGGCCCGCCTGATGGTGAAATACACCGACGACCTCATCGCCAACATCAAAGCCGGGGATGAAGCCGCCGCGAACATGGAAAAATGGGATCCGAAAACGTGGCCTGAATCCGCCCGCGGTGTGGGACTCTGCGAAGCACCGCGCGGCGCCCTTGCGCACTACTGCGTCATCGAAAAGGGCCGCATTGCCAACTGGCAGGCGGTCGTCCCCACGACTTGGAACGCTTCGCCCCGAGACAGTGCGGGGCAGCACGGCGCCTACGAGAGTTCCCTTCTGGGAACGCGGCTCGCCGATCCCAAACGCCCCTTGGAAATCATCCGCACGATTCACAGTTTCGACCCGTGTCTCGCGTGTGCGACACACGTCTTTTCGCCGGAAAGCAAAGAACTTGCGGTCGTCTCCGTGCGATAAAGGGAGGCATCTATGAAAATCGATCCAATCACCTATGAAGTCGACGTGAAGGCGGGTACGCACCCCCTTTACGTTTGGGAAGCCCCGGTGCGCGTGTGGCATTGGGTGACGGTCGTCACCATGGCGGTGATGATCGTCACGGGGTACCTCATCGGCGCCCCCGTGACCGCGAACTTGGGAGACACCTGGGCCACGTACGACATGAGTTACATCCGCGCCGCTCACTTTTGCGCGGGCATGGTCTTTGCCGTCTCGTTTCTGGGGCGTCTCTACTGGGGACTCGTCGGCAACCGCTATTCCCGCATGATCCTCGTACCGCCCCTGCTCTCGGCCTGCTGGTGGAAAATGCTCTTTGAGCAGGTGAAGTACTACCTCTTTCTGCGGCCTCACGCCCCGGAATACGCCGGGCACAATCCGCTTGCGCAGTGCGCCATGTTCTTTATGTTTACGCTCGCAAGCATCGGCATCATCGTGACGGGGCTCGCGCTTTACGCGCAAACCTGGGGCTGGGACACGGGCTGGATGACGTGGATGGGCTGGGTCTTTGCCTTGGCGGGCGACGCGCAGACCGTGCGCACCCTGCACCACATCCTGATGTACGTCTTCATCCTCTTTTCCGTTGCGCACATCTACATGTCCTTCCGAGAGGACGTGATGGGCGGGGCAACGACCGTGAGTTCCATGACGACGGGCCTCCGAATGTTTAAGGAGTAAAGCCGTGACCCAAGCGTATGCCGCCGACCTCACCGTCATCGGCGTCGGCAATTTACTGTGGGCGGACGAAGGTTTCGGCGTGCGCTGCGTCGAGCACTTTCACGCCGCCTTCGCGCTCCCGCCCCGCACCCGCGTATTGGACGGGGGCACCTTAGGGGGGTGGCTTCTGGACACCTTTTCCACCACCCGGGATCTCCTCATTTTCGATTGTGCTGATTTAAAGGCCTCTCCCGGCACGCTGCGGGTGCTGCATCAAGCGGATTTTGCCCTCTGGTCCGCGACGGAGATTTCGCCGCACCAGACAGGCATCAACGACGTACTCGCTTCGGCAGCCCTTCTAGGGCACGCCCCGGAGCGCATCACCATCATCGGCGTACAGCCCGCGGTCTTAGATGATTACGGCGGATCACTGTCGGACGCCGTCCGGGCGCAGGTGACGCCCGCCGTCCGCGCGGCCGCCGATGAGATCCGCCGCTGGGGTTATGAGGTTCGGCCTCGTTCGCCGGAAGAAGTCGTACCGCCCCTCACCGCAGCGGCTCTCTCCGAAAACCGGTACGAAGCAGAACGACCGTCGGAAACCCTCGCGTGCCGCTGCGGCGACCCGCGTTTTGCCGAAGTTGCCTAAAAGGAAATCAGCATGTGCATTGCTCTTCCGATGCGGGTTACTGCGCTTAACGGCATGCTCGCCCGATGCGAGCGCCCCGGAAAAAGCCTTTGGGCCGACACGGCTCTCGTCGGATCCGTTGCCGTCGGTGATTACGTACTCGTTTTCCGCGAGGCGATTCTCCGACGGACGGACGAAACCGAAGCCCGACAGATCGAGGCGGCACTCACTTGTGTAGATGCCGCCATGACGGGGAGCCCTGCGGACGTGGAGACTGCCTTTGCGGACATTCTCGAACATACCGGGGAACTCCCGCCGCACCTGAGGCCCAGCGCCCGCTGACGTCAGACCGCAGGTTTTGCGGGATAGTGACGCGCCCCGAAAATCGCGCTTCCTACCCGGACTTGGGTCGCACCGGCTTCAACGGCTTCTTCCATGTCGGCGCTCATCCCCATCGACAAAACGTCAAATCCGTAGGTTTCGGAGTACCGATCGTAGAGCGCGCGCATGGCAGTTAGGGGAACGAGTTTTCCTTCACGGGTATCGGCCGGCGCCGGAATCGTCATCAACCCCCGCAGACGAAGGTTGGGCATGGCGGCAACCGCTTCCAAAATGGCGTCGAGATCTTCAGGTTTTACGCCGCTCTTCGTCGCCTCGCCGTCAATGTTGACTTCAATCAACACGTTGAGCTTATCTTTCGTCATCGGGCGCTGATCGTTGAGGCGCTGCGCGATTTTGACGCGGTCAATGCTTTCCACCCAATCGAAATGCTCGGCCACAATCTTTGTTTTATTGGACTGCAGGGGGCCGATGAAATGCCACACGAGCGGCAGTTCCGGGTGATTCGTCCGAAACCACTCTATCTTGTCGCAACCTTCCTGCGCGTAGTTTTCACCGAATGCCCGCTGTCCCATTTCGGCCGCGGCCAACACGGCTTCCGGCGGAAACGTCTTTGAAACGGCCAAAAGTTCCGTGAGAGAACCGTTTTTCTGATCCGCCCGGCTCAGCCGGGCCATTACCGCCGTCAATCGCTCTTTTACGGGCGTCCAATCCTTCATTCGTTTGTTCCTTCCGTTGCAGTTATTGCGAGGGGACGCGGCTCCCAAGGCGCGTAAACTCCCGTATTGTAGGCATCCGTGAGGTCTAAGGCCGCCAAAGCCCGCGCGAACTCCGCATCAGGCACCGCCGTCACGTCCACCATCACCCCGCTCACCGGATGCGGAAACGCCATTCGGGCGCAGTGCAGCATCAGGCGATCCGTTCCCCACCAAGCAGCCGCCGTCCGGTTTAAGGGGCCCTTGCCGTAAGTAGCATCCCCAAAAATCGGATGCGCGGCGTGCTTCATATGGCGCCGAATCTGATGTCGTCGTCCGGTAAGCGGCTCGCACGCCGCGAGACTTACCCGAATCGAGTCAAACCCGCCGAACGGCACCGGAATCACCCGCCGCCCCCACGCCGTCACCGTCGTCACCGCAGTCTGAGGTTCCGTTTTCTGCACCCGCAGGTACGCGTCTTCCACCGGCTTCAAGGGATGATCAATCACCGTCGCCCCGTCCAACCAGCCGCGCACCAAAAGGGCATATCGCTTACGAACCGCGCCCGCGGCCCAGGCTTTTTCCATCGCCGCCGCGGTCTGCGGGTCAAACGCAAAGACCAATACGCCGGACGTTCCGCGATCGAGCCGATGCGCGGCATAGACGCGGCGGCCGAAGAGATCACGCGCAAGCTGCAGCGCAAACCGTTCTTCCCGCGGCGCTACTTCGCTGCGGTGCACCAAGAGACGCGGACTTTTCATCACGACGCCGATCGACTCATCTTCATAAAGCGACGAGACCGTCGGCACCGGCTGCGCTTTCTGCATAGCAAGCTCCCAACCAAAATTCAGCGCCGAATTGTAATGAGGATGGTTTGACGGTTTAGGTGTGCCGACCTCGCGTCGTCAACGGCTTTTTTGCGTCGCCACTGATACGAACCCCGTCCGTGCCCCCACTGACGCCGGCAAGACACCGCTTGACCTTCGGAAAAACTTATTCTCGCTTATCCACCATTTCTGTGGACATTCGCTCTTTACCGATAAAAACCGATGCGATTTCAACTTGTTACGCTCGTGCCTATTTTTTAAGCACACCCAATTTCCGTATCAAGCGCTCCTATTTTCTCCGAATCAGTATTTACCCTGACGAATCACCGATTCCATTCACTCCCGCGAAGGGCATAATGTTTGCTAACAGAAAGGATAAAGTTGGATTATTAGAAGAATCCCTACAAAATCCTCAACGGTTGGCAACAAACAAGTGCCGAATTACTCCTTCGTGACGGAGGGACTTGTTATGCAGCTTCACTCTGTCTGGCCGACCTCGACCTCAAAAAAGCAACCGTCGGCTTACCCGGTTTTCCACCGTTTATGGTCGGTAGGGGCTTTTGTGCGCGTCACCCGGGAAAACGTCCGGCGTTTTACGTCCGCACCGGGCCTCAACGTCCTCTTTGCAGCGGATGATCCGTCGGTTCGGAAAGAAACGCTTGATCTGGCCGCCCTGGCGCCGGATTTGGCGGCAACCTTTGAAGATGCGCTCAACGCCGCAGGCTTTACCGATTTCACGGACGGGCGCATGATCGCCGGCACATTCGGAATTTACCGGCTTCCCGCCGTCCTTCTTTTTATCGACGGTCGCTATATCGGTGCCGTAGAGGGACTTCAGACCTGGGACGGTTACCGCAACGCTTTCGTTCGTCTTTTGACCGAAACCGCCCAAAATCGAAAAACAATCGTCATCCGATCGATTTGACTGAAATCCTCCGATTGAGGAGGCTTGTATGAAAAACCACGAAACTCGCCTTCGGACTCCAGCCGCCGTCACGGGGCTCACCGCCGCCGAAGAAAGTGCGGCGGCACGACAAACCCTGCGTCTTTTGAAATCCCTGCAGAACGCCCTCAAAAAAGGCCTCGCCGACGGGGATGACGTTCACTGGGTAGATGACCTCGCCCAACTAACGCCCGACGCCGCCCTTTTCCTTTTTCAAACCTTGGGGCGCGGCGAAGTCACACTGCACCTTTACGGCGGCGAAGCCCGAGCAGACGAAACGGGATTACCCGGCGTGTGGAAACTCAAAATCGGCCCTCAAACATCACTTGTCGCAGGTCGCATCCCACGGTGCGTCATCGCCGCCGTATCAGCGGGTGACAGCAATATCACTCTTCCGAAAAAATGGCCTGCAGGCCTCACCGCCGCTCCGGCTCTTCTCACCGAACTAAAGGAAGCCCTCTACCGGGCTGACCTCTCCGTCGTTCCGGAATCTGCCGTACCTCAATGGGATCTGCTGCACCAGCCCCTTTCCCCGGCGGACATGAATTTTCTTCTCGCCGCACTGGGTTCCGGCAAAACGACGGCGGAGATTTCGGGTTTTGCCAAAACGCGCATTGATTCGACTCGAGTAAAGGGCCTGTGGCGCACCCGCGTGTTCAATAACCAAGGGAAACCGCTCTTGGACGCCCTCTCCGTCACACTCATTCCGCCCGAGATTCCGGCGGGGCTTGATGACTGGCCCGAGACCTTAAAAGCCCTGTCCTCTCTTATCGGTTGGCTTCAAAGCGACCTCGCGACGAGGCGCCTGGGAGGTGCACCATGACGCAATTTGTGAACGCGGCCGAAGTCTTTCAGCGTCTCACGGCGGAGCGAACCCGACGAGCGGCCGAAAGCCCTGCCATGCAGTGCCGCGTCTGTTGGTACGTGTATGTGCCGGCAAAGGGGTGTCCCGAAACCGACACGCCGCCCGGAACCTCTTTTGCAGCGCTCCCTGCCGACTGGGGTTGTCCCCGGTGCGGGGCCGAACGCGACACCTTCCTGCCGCTTTCGGCCCCCGAAGGAGACGAACAATGACGGATACCGGTCTGTTGCGCTCCTTTTCGGAAAATCCCGCGACCTTTTTCGTTAATGGGTTTACCGCCGTGCTCCGCGAAAAAATGCAGGGACTGCCGATTCTCGCGCCGCACCTCACGGTACAAGCGCTCCCCTTCGTGCGCGTCGGATCTCACTGGCTCGGTGTCGTCGCGACGCCTTGGTCGGTCGTGGCGGTCTGCGCCTGCGGCAACCGCTCGCAATGGACGTCTCATTCTGCCGGCGCCGAATACCTCGTCGACCTGCCGGGCGGCCGTTTTAGGTTTCTGGCCACCGCTGATGACGTCTTGGGCGGCGCCCTCCTTTGTTCCCTTAAAAGTCCGGTAAGGGATTTCGAAGATGACGTCGCTGCAGCCGCCTTTGCCCGGACGTGTCTCACCCTCATGACGACGCCCGTCAAGGCCGAAACCGTCAATGGTTCTCGTCGGGCGTTTCTTACCGGAAACCTCGAGGGGTGCCGTCATGTTTGATACCGGCCGTATTCTCATCAGCGTACGACGCCTGAACCACGGACGTGCGCTATCCATCACCGTACGCTCATCCCGCACCGAGGCCGTAGCACGCTGGCTCACGGGGTGCGACATCCGGTCGCGCGACGTCGAATCCCGTCTCGCGACACTTCACGCGCTGTGTCCGGAAGCCCACCGCACCGCGTGGAAAAGTGCACTCGCCGCCGCCCAAGGTACCGTCGTCCGAGCCGCGCCGCTTTCGCTGCAGCGGGAAATCCTCTGGGAACACCTCCGATTTCTCACGTTTGACGCCCCGCGGACCCTAGGAACGGCGCCCCTGTCGGATCCCGCAGCCTTGGGCCACCTCAGAAACTGTTTGGAAGCCGCGCCGGATTCTGCCGGCGCTACAGCGCTCATCCGTCCCTTCATTACCCGCTTCGTCACCGGTATGCCGCCGGAACGCTTGAACGAAATCACCACGCGGCAGGCCTTGACCCGCTGGGCACAAAGCACCTCGACTGCACCGGCTCGAATGTTGCAGGCACTTTTCGCTTCCGACATCGGGAATACGCCCCTCAGCACCCGCAGTTTCACCGCTTCCCCCACCGAAGCCGCCCGTTGGCTTAAAGCGCCCGATTTCGTAGCGACGACCCCCACCGCCGAAGGTGTTTCCCAAGCCACCGGGGCGTTCGTGCGGGAAGCTGAGCACCCGCTTATCCGGAACCTGTCGTCTGCGCCTGCGCTCCTCACGCTTTTCGCCGCACGACTCACGGAACTCTTGACTCTCACGGCAACTGCATCGTCAATTTCGCTCGTGCACGCCCTGCCCACCGGCGATCACGAAGGAACGGCACTCGTTGCCACCGCCCGCGGCACGCTCCTCTATCAGGTGAGCGTCAATGAAAAGCAGCGCGCCGAACGCGTCCGTATCGTGACGCCCACCGACTGGAATTTCGCGCCCGACGGTCCCTGCCGCACGCTCCTCTCCGCTCTGCCCTTTACCGACGCCGCCGATTTTGCCGGCAAAGCCCGTTGGGTAACGACGGGGTTCGATCCCTGCGTGCCCTGCAACCTCTCTTTTCACCTTACGGAGGCTACCGATGCATGAAGTCTCGATTGCCGAAGGCATTGTGTCCGCCGTTCTTAAAACCCTCGGAAACGAGTCCGTTCCCCGCATTCTCTCAGTACGGGTCGCCGTGGGAAAACTCGCGGGCGTGGACTGTGAGGCCCTTCTCTTTGCGTGGCCGTCCGTCACACGGAAGACGATTCTTGAGGGCGCAGAACTTCATATCGAACGGCCGCCGGGACGCGCCTGGTGCCTTACCTGCGGCAAAACCGTCACCCTCCTCCGGCACGGCGATGCCTGTCCCGTGTGCGGCGGCTGGCACCTGGCACCGGTGGCGGGCCATGAACTCAAAGTCTTGGATTTTGAAATTCCTGAAACCCCGACAACCTGAAGGAAATCACTATGTGCACCACCTGCGGCTGCGGCCATACCCATCAAGCTCATCCGAATTCATACCCGGAGAAAACCCGCTCGGTTCGTGTCGAAGAAGACATTCTCGCGAGAAACAACGCGGACGCCGCACTTTTACGCACCTTCTTTCGACAACATCGGATTCTCACGCTCAACCTCGTGAGTTCCCCGGGATCCGGCAAAACGGAACTCCTCTCGGCCACCGTCCGACATCCCCTGATGGCCGAAGTGCCCTTGGCCGTCATCGAAGGGGATCTTGCGACCGACAACGATGCCCGCCGCATTGAGGCCGCGGGCGCTCATGCCGTTCAGATCAACACCGGTCGAGGCTGCCATTTGGAAGCTCAGCAGATTCTCACGGCACTCCCGAAACTCAATCCTGCCGACCGTTCGGTGCTTTTCATTGAAAACGTCGGCAATCTCGTCTGCCCGGCGGAATTCGATCTCGGTGAAGCGCATAAAGTGGCCTTGATTTCCGTCACCGAAGGCGACGACAAACCGCTCAAATACCCCGACATGTTCGCAGCTGCCGACCTTGTCATCATCAACAAGACGGATCTTGCGCCGTACGTCCGCTTTGATCTTGACCGCTGCGAAACCTACGCCCGCCGCATCAATCCGCGAGTGACCGTTTTGAGGCTTTCCGCCGTCACAGGCGTGGGGCTTGACGCCTGGTGCCGGTGGTTACAAGCGCAGCTCGCCGCCGCGTCCCTTTAAGGAGTACCCCATGAAATCCCGCGAAACCTACCGCCTTACGGGCCTCGTTCAGGGCGTGGGCTTTCGTCCGACGCTCTGGCGCACGGCAAAACGCCTTCATTTGACGGGCTGCGTCTACAACGACGCGCAAGGCGTCACGGCCGTCGTCGAAGGCGATGCGGAGCAGCTCGCGCTTTTTTCCGAAACCCTGCGCCGCGACGTGGCGCGCGAGGCTCCTCTCGCTCGAATTGACGGCATTGAACGCGTGAGGATCGAAGCACCCCGAGGCGACACGGACTTCGTCATCACCGAAAGCCGCGCGGGTCGCGCCCGAACCCTCGTCACCCCCGACGCCGCCACGTGCCCGGCGTGCACCCGGGAGATTTTTGATCCCCAAAACCGCCGCTACCGGTACGCCTTCACGAACTGCACCCACTGCGGCCCGCGCTTTACGATCACGCGCCGCATCCCCTACGACCGGCAGACCACCTCAATGGCAGGATTCACGATGTGTCCGGCCTGCCGACGAGAGTACGACGATCCCGCTGACCGGCGTTTTCATGCGCAACCTAATGCGTGCCCGCGGTGCGGCCCGAAACTCACTCTCACCGATGCAGAGGGTCGCCCGCTTCCGGGTGACCCAATCACGGAAACCCTGCGTTTCATTCGTGCCGGAAAGATCGTGGCCGTCAAAGGGCTCGGAGGGTTTCACTTGGTGTGTGATGCCGGAAACAACACGGCCGTTGAGACTTTGAGGCGCCGCAAAGGCCGCAGCGAAAAAGCGTTGGCCGTGATGTGCGCCAACGTGGCCTCCGCCCGAACGCTCGCTCACTTGTCTGACGCAGGATTGACCGCCCTCACGTCACCGTCGCACCCCATCGTGCTCGCGCCGAAAACGGACGACTGCCGCCGCTTGATTGCGCCCTCCGTTGCCCCCTGTTACGCTGAAATCGGCCTGATGCTCCCCTACGCCCCGGTACATCTGCTCCTTTTTTTTGAAGCCGCAGGGCGTCCCGTCGGAGGCCTTGCCGACACCGCTTATTCCGACGTTTTCGTCATGACGAGCGCCAATCCCGCAGGCGACCCGCTGGTGACGGACAACCGCGAAGCCTATGAACGTCTTTCCGGTATTGCCGACGCACTTCTTCTTAACGACCGCCCCATCGTCGCGCGCTGCGACGACTCCGTCGTGCGAGATGCGTCGGACGTCGTGCGCACCGTCCGCCGCGCCCGAGGTCTGACACCTTTGAGTCTCCCTATTTCCCAAGGGCCCGACGTCGTCGCCTGGGGCGCTTTTCTTAAAAACACGGCCTGCATCACGCGCGGCACCGAGGCTTTTCTCACGGAACACATCGGCGACACCGATACGCCTGAGACGTGCGCGGCGCTACGAACGTCCGTCTCGCATTTTCTCGAGCTCCTCGACGTGACGCCCGAAGCCCACGCCTGCGACCGGCATCCCGACTTTTTCGCCGCCCGCGAAGCCGCCCGGCAGGCGTCCGAAAAGGGACTTCCCCTCATTCTCGTCCAACATCACCACGCGCACATCGCTGCCGTCGCCGGGGAATACGGACTCACTCACCGCGACGTCTGGGGACTCGCCATGGACGGTACGGGGCTCGGGGAAGACGGTGCCGCCTGGGGCGGCGAACTTCTCCACCTATTCCCGAACGGCACCTTCGATCGCGTCGGCCACTTAAAGGAGATCGCCCTTCCCGGCGGAGATCAAGCCGTCAGGGAACCGCGCCGGATGGGAGCCGTGATGTGCCTTGAGGCCCTTCGGGGTGACGTCATCGAAACCCTCTGGCCGGCATTTCGAGGGCAACCGATCCGAGAACTCATCACGAATTTCCGGCTCTCCGGCCGCACGACGAGTCTCGGCCGACTGTTTGACGCCGCAGCCGCGATTTTGGGGCTCGTCGAGACCGTTCGAGATGATGCCTACGCCGCCGTGATGCTCGAAAGTGCGGGATTTAACCGTGAGGGGCACGTTGTCCCCGACGCCTGGCACGTCGCCGACGGCATCCTTGACTTCACGCCGCTTTTTGCTCACCTTATCCAAGATCGTCTCTCCCCGGATTTTGACGTCCGACAAAGCGCTGCCGACTTTGAAACCACCGTTGCCGCCGGACTTACCCATTGGGCTGCGTCACTCATCCCCGATCCGACTGCTCCCGTGTGCCTTGCGGGCGGCGTTTTTTTAAACCGCACGCTCTCACGCGACGTGCCGGCACTCTTAGCCCGCCGGGGATTCACGTGTTACCTCCCGCAAAAACTGCCGCCGGGTGACGGTGCCGTGAGTTTCGGTCAAATCGTCGTCACCCGTCAGCGCCTGATGAACCAAGGAGGCCCTCAATGTGTTTAGCCGTCCCTGCCCGCATTCAATCCGTCATCGGTCACGAAGCCGTCGTTGAAACAACCGGCATCACCAAAACGATCGACGTATCGCTTACCCCGACGGCCAAGCCCGGTGACTGGGTCATCGTGCACGTCGGGTTTGCGCTCCAGATCATCGACGACGCCAAAGCACAGGAAACGCTCGCAGCCATGGCGGCCGTCGCGAAAGAAACGAAGGAGGCGCCATGACCCTGAAATACGTCACCGAATACCGCAATCCCGAGAAAGCCCGAGCCATCGCCCGGACAATTGCCGCCGAAGCCGATCCCGCTCGAAATTACCGCTTCATGGAATTCTGCGGCGGTCACACGCACATTCTCGCCCGTTGGGGTCTGACGGAACTGTTGCCCCCCAACCTCAGAATGATCCACGGCCCTGGCTGCCCCGTCTGCGTTCTCCCCGTAGGGCGACTCGACCTCGCCTTTGACCTTCTCGAATACCGCAACGTCACGCTCTGCACCTACGCAGACCTCATGCGGGTACCGGCCACGGGCGGCCGGACGCTCTTTAAAGTCAAAGCCGCCGGAGCCGACGTGCGGATGGTTTATTCCCCGACGGATGCCCTCACGATCGCCCGCGCCAATCCCGATCGCGACGTCGTCTTTTTCGCGATCGGCTTTGAAACGACGACGCCCCCGACGGCCGCGGCAGTGAAAATCGCCGCAAAGGAAAACCTCACCAACTTTTCCGTGGTGTGCTCTCACGTGCTGACGCCTGCCGCCATGGAACACATCCTTTTAGGAAACGTACCTCTGGACGGCATCGTGGGGCCCGCGCACGTTTCCACCGTGATCGGCGAAGCGCCCTACCGAAGATTCGCACAAAAGCACCGGATTCCCATCGTCATCTGCGGGTTTGAGCCGCTTGACATGCTGCTGTCGATTCTGATGTTGGTGCGGCAGGTGAACGACGGGCGCGCAGAGGTCGAAAACGAATTTACCCGCGGCGTGTCGCCCGACGGAAACCCCGTTGCCCTACGACTGATGAAGGACGTCTTCGTGAGGCGTCCGGCGTTTGCCTGGCGGGGACTCGGCATCATTCCCGAGAGTGCACTCGCTCTGGCTCCGACCTACGCGCGTTTTGACGCCGAAAAGAAATTTCATCTCACGGAACATGCCGTCGTTGAAAACAAAGCCTGCGAATGCGGAGCGATTCTCCGAGGTGAAAAGGAACCTAAAGACTGCCGCGTCTTCGGCACCGTCTGCACGCCTATCCATCCCATCGGCGCCTGCATGGTCTCGTCCGAAGGCGCCTGTGCCGCCTTCTACGCCTACGAACAACGCCGTCTCTCATAAAGGAACCGCCATGCGCGTAAAACCCGACTACATCCGACCGCTTAATGTCCGGCACGGTCTCGTCGATATGCCGATGGGGGCCGGAGGCCGCGCCACCGCCCAATTGATTGAGGAACTCTTTGCCGCGGCGTTTAAAAACCCGTACCTTGAGGAGGGGCACGACGGCGCCGTGATGCCGCCCCTTACAGGACGGCTCGTTACGGCCTGTGACGCGCATGTCGTGAACCCCCTCTTTTTTCCCGGGGGCGACATCGGGCGACTTGCCGTTGCGGGAACCGTAAACGACGTGGCGGTCTGCGGCGCCAGGCCGCTTTACCTCACAGCGTCCTTTATTTTGGAAGAAGGGCTGCCGCTCATCCATCTCAAAACAATCGTCGACTCCATGGCGGCGACGGCACAAGAAGCCGGCGTTCTCGTCGTCACGGGCGACACCAAAGTCGTCGAGCGCGGCAAAGGGGACGGGGTATACATTGCGACGACCGGCATCGGCGAAGCGTTTAATGGCGTCTCGATCAGCGGTCGCAATGCCCGCCCGGGAGACGCCGTTTTCATCACGGGCACCCTGGGGGATCACGGTCTTACGATTCTCTCGCACCGGGAAGGCCTCTCGTTCGGTGCCGACCTAAAAAGCGACTGCGCGCCGCTCGCAGGCCTCATCTCGCCGCTTGTGGAACAGCTCGGCAACCGAATTCATGTCCTGCGCGATCCCACGCGCGGGGGCCTTGCCACCACGTTAAACGAAATCGCTGCACAATCCGCGGTCGGCATTGAAATTCAGGAAGCCGCGATTCCGGTGACGGACACGGTTCAGTCGGGGTGCGACTTCCTGGGGCTTGATCCTCTTTACGTCGCTAACGAAGGCAAACTCATCGTCATCACGGACGGCGGCGTAAAGGACGAGGCGCTGCGAATTCTCAAAACGAGTCCCTACGGCAAAAACGCCGCCCTCATCGGTGAAGTGACAGAAGATCCCGAGGGCGTCGTGCGAATGGAAACAACCTTAGGAGGACACCGGCTCGTTGATTGGCTAAACGCGGATCCGCTTCCCCGCATCTGCTGAAAACAATTTCGGCCGATCCGTTCGACAAAAACGGTCGGCCGAAAAAAAGCATTTCGCGTTCTCTCAGAGCCACGCGTCAGCGGCTTCGGCTTTCTTTCCTAAAAGCGTCTCATAGACCTTTTGGTTTTCGTCGTCATACACGCAGAAGACGACATCCTTCACGGTCGTACCGCCCGAGAGGCATTCCGTCACGACGACCAACGCCACCGTCGCCGCCTCTTCCTTGGGGTACCCGTAAAGTCCCGTGGCAATGCAGGGAAAAGCGATCGAACGCAGATCGCGGATGCGGGCCGTTTCCATGCAGCGGGCATAGGCTCGGGCTAAAAGCGCCGACTCGCCGTCGCTTCCCCCGCACCACACGGGACCCACCGCCTGAATCACGTAGCGCGCCGGAAGGTTGAACCCCGGCATAATTTCGGCACCGCCCGCGAAGCAGCGTCCGTACTCCGCCACAAACTGCCGCCCGGCCGTTCTTAAGGCCGTTCCCGCGCGTTCGTGGATGATTTTGTCCACACTCCCCGCCGGGGAAAAATCAGCGTTGGCCGCGTTTACCACCGCGTCCGTCTTGAGTCGGCTGATGTCTGCGCGCACGATGTGCAGACGGCTTCGTTGTTCTTCGGTAAGGTTAAGCGCCATAAGGGGCTCCGCGTTGCTATTTTTTGTGGCGTTCGGCTACCGCAGAGCGCAACTCTTGCGCCCGCCAACCGAAAACCGCCATCACTGCGAAGTATGTCACAGCCGCCGCCCCGATGACGAGAGCCGCAAGAAGTAAACGCCTCCCCCAAACGGCCTGCATGGCGGCCCAGTCAAACTGCAGCCCGATCCACCAAAGCACCGCCCCCATCGCCGCTGCGGCAAGCGCCGTCCGTCCGAAATAAAGTCCCCACCCCGATAAAGGTTTAAACCACCCGCGCTTTAAAAGAACGGAAAGAAGCACCAACGCGTTGAAACACGCTCCGAGTGCAACCGAAAGCGCCAACCCCGCGTGCGCAAACTGCGGTACCGTCACAAGATTGCACGTCTGAACGAAAACGACGGACGCCAAGGCCGCCTTCACCGGCGTCTTGATGTCTTTTCGCGCGTAAAACGCGGGGGCAATAATCTTGATGCCGATAAGCCCCAACAACCCTGCGGCATACCCTTCGATCGCGACCGACGTCTGCAGAACATCCGTCGCCGTAAAGTTTTTCCCCTGAAAGAGCACTGCAGCCAAAAGTTCGGCGCAGAACCACAAGCCCACCGCCGCAGGCACCGCCAAAAGCACCACCAGCCGCAGCCCCCGATCAAGGAGTCCGTTATAGCGCTCCAATTCCCCGCGGTTAAAGGCAGACGCAAGACTCGGAAGCAACACCGTCCCCAAAGCCACTCCCAGCATCGCCGTCGGGAATTCCATCAAGCGGTCGGCGTAACTTAACCACGTCACCGCACCGTCGGACAACCGAGAGGCAATGTTGGTGTTGATGAGAATCGACAGGGGCGCCACCGACACCCCGACCACCGCGGGGAGCATGAGTTTCAAGGTCTGCCGCACCTTAGAGTCGCGCAGGGCCGCAGCGGGACTCGTCATCTTCGGGAAGACCCCGAGGCGTTTTAGGGCCGACAACTGGGTTCCCAACTGCAACACCCCGCCCCCAATCACCGCAACCGCCAGCGCCCAGACGGGCTCCGTCATAAAGGGAGTGAGTGCCAAGATGCAGACGATGAAACTCACGTTCAAAAGTACCGGCGTAAAGGCCGGTATCGCAAAATGCTTCCACGTGTTTAAAACGGCCGCCGCAAACGCCACGAGGCTCATGAAGATAATGTACGGGAACATGAAGCGCGTCAGCGCCACCGCCAGATCAAACGTTTCCGGATGCTCGGCAAAGCCCGTCGCAATGAGCCAAATGACGGCCGGCGCAAAAATCACCCCCGCAATGCTCGTCAAAAAGACCGAGATGGCCAATAGCGAAAACACATGCGAAATAAAGTCCTTTGTTCGTTCAGGGCTTTCTTTTTCCTTCACTTCGGACAGCATCGGCAGAAAGGCCTGCGAAAACGCCCCTTCGGCAAAAAGGCGCCGCAAAAGATTCGGAATCCGAAACGCCACATAAAAGGCGTCGGTGGCGCCCGTCACGCCGAAATAACGGGCGATCAGCATGTCGCGCACAAGCCCCGTCACACGGGACAACAAGGTCATAGCCGACACTACGGCGGCCGAACGCAGTAAAGACATAAGGACTAACTTTCAAAGAGCCGTGAAAACAACACGTTGAGCTCTTTCGCAAAACAAAGTTTTTTATATATAATGTTGGGCTTTTCGGAGACGGTGCTTTCATTTCGGCCCTGAGGGCAGAAAGTTCCGGCTCAGAAAAGAAGTGTGATTTTAACCAACCGGCCGAGCCCACGGCCAAATGATGTTTTCGTGGCGCACACCGGTTTTTAATTTGTGTGTGCCTGGTAAAAACATCAGGCAATTCATTGTTTTCAGGAAGCATAAATGGCCAATACCAAACAAGCTCGCAAGCGTGCCCGTCAGGCAGTTGCCCGCAACCAGCACCTCTCTGCCCAGCGCAGCCAGTACCGCACCGCCATCAAGAAGGTGCGCAAGTTGATCCTCGCCGGCGACAAGGCCGCCGCTCAGGCAGCCTTCAAGGCTGCCCAGTGCGTGGTCGACGCGATGGCTGGCAAGGGTGTCCTGCACGCCAACGCTGCTGCTCGCCACAAGAGCCGTCTGTCTGCCGCTATCAAGGCGATGGCTTAATTCTGAGCTGAGCTCACGAGCTTAGTTGCCGCCGCAGACGTTCCGTCCCTCAGCCGAACGACTGCAATCAGCGTCATTTAAGTTCCACAAAAAACGCACCGCATTGCTCCGCGGTGCGTTTTTTATTATGCTGTAGACTGAGGATTTTCTCCGTATCTGTCCGCCTTTTGACTCCGGACTCCCCACACAGGTACCGTTATGGGCGCAATTCTGAATCCCGAAGTCAGTGATTTCCACAAAATCATCGGCCCGCGCTATGTCGACAAAACAGAACTCATCGCCTACACCAACAGCGTGATGGAAACCGATCTGAAATTAATCTGTTTCAGCCGTCCCCGGCGCTTTGGGAAGTCGTACGCAGCAAAAATGCTGGCCGCTTTTTACTCCAAAGGCGCTGATTGGCGTGCGGCATTTAAAAGTTAAACATTGCCCAGAATGATCGCTTCAGCAAATGTCAGTCTTTCAAAATCACCAAACTTGATTGGAAGGCGTTGAGACTGGGCGGCCACGTTCATGCGGTGCCGCCGCAGAATACAAGTCGCACCTGCCCGATATGCGGCTGTGTTTCCAAAGACAATCGCAAGACGCAGGCATTGTTCAAATGCGTCTCCTGCGGACATCAGGGGAACGCGGACGTGGTGGCTGCGATCAACATCAAAGAGCGCGGACGAAGCTCGTTAGCCTGTGGGGAGTCTGAGAAGAATGCTCAGGCTCAAGTGAATTCGGGTCGGTCTAAAAAGCCGGCGCCGATTCAGCAGCAGAAATCCACCGAAGTGATCAACAGCGCAAGCTGCTGACGCAGTAGAGAATCTCCGTCGTTCACGGCGGAGAGAACGTCAATTCTCATCGGCATCAGCTACAACGATAAGAACAATCACCATGATTGCCGGATTGAAAGCCTGACATTATGATTTTCCAGCTTCGCCATTCCAACACAGACCCAAGTTAGTATGGCGAAGCAGCGATTTCACATTCTGCTGAATGAATTCCCAACTTTGCCTGTACTCTCCTCGAACAGAAAAAGCAGATTCTCCGACAAATTTTTTGAAAGCTACGGCATCTTCACCAAAACGATCATCAAAATCTTCCGCCAATTGTCTTTTTTCCCTATTCGTACAATTTCTCTTATTATGCAAAGCATGTTCCAAATTGCACGACATGAAATACACGTGATACGGAATGTTTTTTAATATTTTATTAGTGCGAATTAATGTCTTAAGACAACTTCTTTTCTGAGCATTTCGAGCCTCCAGACTTCGCTTATTCCCCGTTTGAATCTGCTCGTCGAAATACATTGTTCGCTCAAGACCTTCCGTTTGTACAATAACTCCATTCGGCACATAAGCACCATCAGTATCCACCAGATGAATAATCTGCAGGATATCCTCAGCTCGAACACCGGGGGTTCTATGGAGGTACCCAGTTACAATCCCCCCGATTTCCGCACAAATTGTGTTCGATGCACTCCCGTCCTTTACCGTCACGTCACAGTGCATCACTTCAACACGGACATCACTCGCAGCAAATACTTTGCTGAGCGCCCCCCCTAATGCTGTTGCATCCGATGGCCCTTCAACAATAACTAAAACAATCTTTCGTTCCCTCATATCCTGCGCTCCTTTCCTGCCTGCCGAAATGCCCGAGCAATTTCAAAATTATCTGTCGGCCGATAAAGTAAAGTCCGCTCGTCTGCATTGAGCATCAGATTTCGGAAATACATACTCCGGAGATTATTTGTTTCCCTTACATTTTTCATTTGGGTATAGCAATCAGAGGGATTTGCCGTTGTGAACGCAATAAAGTTTTTGTTGATAGTTTCCAACGGTCTAAGGTTGTGAGAAGTAAAAATCAATTGTCCCTGTCCATTTTCGGAAATTATTCGCAACAATTCACCTAAAAGATATTCAAAAATTCCGGAATCCAATTCATCGACTGCTACAGTTACTGAAGGTTGGTTATAAACGCTCACCAACAGATGCAATATGGAAATAATCTTCTTAATGCCGTCAGATTCATACTGCAATGGAATCGGTTGAGCATTTTTTTCTGACATCAAACGAACCCGGACGATTTTTCGACCGATCTCATCAAAGTCCTTCCCCAAAACCCTCAGCCTTACGGTAAGTCCGGGAACAATTTTCTGCAACACGATATTAAGAGATTCAATCACTTCCGATACCTGCTGCACCAACTCTTCCCTCATTTGCGTTACCTGATCCAGCGGCAGAAACACCACGCCGCGAACATCAGGGCCGTTAATTCTGAGCGGAAGTGCATTGAGATTCACAAATCCCGTCTGTGCAGCTTCGATAATAAAAAGTTCCTCTTGTCCATATCGCCGCAAACGTCGAAGTACAGAGTTCAACCAACGCTTAAACCCACCGTCCGGTTTTTCCTTGTCAAATGTTTCCGATAAAACACGACTCAGGACTTCAGAAAACAGATAGGATCGTCCCTCTCGATCGGCCAATTTCCTTTCCGTCATCAGTTGAACCAAAATTTTCGTATTGTCACCAACCAATTGCTCATACTTTGCCTTCGGCAGAAAAGGCAGCGAATCGTTGTCTTCGGACGTCATCATCACGACTACCTTCCGAAAGCCCGACGCCGCTCCATCTGGGGCTTTTGAAAAACTCAACCGCTCCGATCGAATAACCGTTTGTGTTTTAACGGCATCATTAAGCGCCACAGCAACGGCAGACGATCGCACGGTTCGCCGCCCCAACTGCAGTTCGTACCAAACGGTAGCCACCGGTATGCGACCATCGCCTCCTTCACGGCTTAACTGCAGCTCATACGTAAGGTGCGCTGTTTCTGCACCGACATTGATGCACTCCCAAAGTTTTTCCGGGAGCGGCTCCCCGATAAGAACCTGCCGAAGGACACCAAGCGCCTGAATAAGCGCCGTTTTTCCGGAACCGTTTTGTCCGTAGAGTCCCAAAATGCTGGCGTCATAACCGGACTCAGCATCGGCCAATCGAATTTCTCCGTGTACCACGCTTTTGAACTGATTGATGGTAACGGCGGCCACACGTACCCACCAAACCGCGCTCTCCGTCATAAATCCTCCGACAAAATTCAGTTGTTCGCTGAGGTTCATTGTAACGGATAACGAGATTGTATTTTAAAAATCGTATTTTTTATTCGTTTTACCGGTTTGGCCGACTCTCATTCCCATCCGTAGGAAAGAAAAAGCCGCCCGATCCCAACAAAGGAAAGAGCGGCTTCATTTACCCGGCTTCAGCCGGTTTCAACACCAAATCAGTATTGGTCGAAGTATTCCTGCAGCTTCTTGTAGTCGTGAGTCTTCGTCAAACCCAACTGCAGCAGAATACGGGCCTTCTGAGGATTGAGCGTGCCGGAAGACACGAACCCGTACTTGTTGTCGTCCACTTCGGCGTCCTTCGTGGTGGCGCCCGTCGGAACGCGGGAGCTGCGGACCACGGCGATACCGTTCTTCGCGGCCTTTTCAAGGATCGGGAAGATGGCCTTATGAAGGTTGCCGTTACCGACACCGGCGTTGACGATGCCGTCGTACTTCGCATCAACCAAAGCCTGGGCCTGAATGCCTTCCACGCCGCCGTGCGTATAGACGATGCCGACCTTCGGCAACTTCGTGAGCTTTGTCACGTCAAACGGCGTTTCATAGGTGTGCTTACGCAGCGACTTGCTTTCGTAGGTGACCTTGTTGTTGAAGATCGTGCCGACCTTACCGAAGTTGCCGGCAACGAACGTCTCAGGCTGCACCGTGTTGGACTTCATCACGTCGCGGGCGTTCACCACGATGTTGTCCATCGCAATCACGACGCCCTGCTCGGCAGTTTTCTTTTCCGCGGCCGTCAAAACGGCGTTGTAGAGATTGCGGGGACCGTCAGCACCGAGACCGGTCGAAGGCAACATGGCGCCCACGAGCACCACGGGCTTCTTGCAGCGCAGCGTGAGATTCAAGAAGTACGCCGTTTCTTCCATCGTATCCGTGCCGTGTGTAATCACGAAGCCGTCGAACTTGCGGCAGTCTTCGTTTATCGTTTTATTCAACTTCAGCCACACGTCGTCCGTCATGTCCTGGGAGCCGATCTGCACAACCTGCTTCGGCGTGATTTCCGCAATGTCCGCAAGCTGCGGCACGGCTGCCACGAGGTGGTTCACCGACACCTTACCCGCCTGGTAGGCAGAACCCGTCGCCGAAGCGCCGGAACCCGCGATCGTGCCGCCTGTTGCAAGCACTTCGATCTTGGGGAGACCGGCAGCCGTCGCCGCCACGCAGGCACTCGCCGCCGCCACGGCAATGAGGGTCTTGATGAGCTTCATAGTTTTTTACTCCGCAAAGAAGCGGCGCAAGGAGAGTCCGCCGCTTCACTTCAGGGAACCGTCGAAAGCCACGCTCCCGACGGCAACGCACGGACACCAGTGAATCCTGCCGCCGTCTCGGGGAAAAGAAACTCGCGGCCGCAGAACTCAAGGAATCCGACCACTCGAAAGCAATCCCAAAAACAAAGGATTGTCTCAGGCGTTTACCTTAGGCATGTTACCCTATTAAGTCGGAGAGCGCAAACGAAATTGACCGGATTTAGTGAAACGCAAACAAAATCAATTCTTCCACTACGCGGATTTTTTGGGTCGCGTGATGACGACGACCATCACGAAGATGAGTGCGATGCCGCATAACTCCACGGCGTTGAGCGTCAGCCCCATCAAGAGGACGCCCAACACCACCGCAGACAACGGCTCAAAACTCGACACGAGCGACGCTGTGGATGCCGAAATCATTTCCAGACTTTTAAGATAACAGCAAAAGGCCGCCACTGTTCCGACGGCTGCGATGTAAAACCACAGCCCGACCGCGAGCCACGTCCAATTTTCGGTAGCAAGCGCAGGAGGTTGCGCCGCACAGAGAATGGCGCCGCCGATCGTCATCGCCCAACCGACTACGATCGTCACGGAAACCTTCCGCACGATTTCTCTCACCTGAAGCGTACCGGCGGCACCGAAGACAGAAGAAGCTAAGCCCCACAGCACACCGCCCCAGGAAAGCTCGATCGTATCGAGCCGCCCCCTCGTCACGATGCACGCCACACCGATGACGGCGAGTCCGACGGATATCTTTTCATTGCGCGTAAGTTGTCGTTTTTCTGCCAAAGCTTCCCACCCGGCGACAAAAATCGGGAGCGTCGTCACCATCAGCGCTGCGGTTGCGGTGTTGGAAGCGGCAATCGCGAGGAAAAACGTAGCCTGCACCCCCAGCATGATGAAACCGTAAACCGAAATCGCCTTCCAGTGTCCGTCGCGCGTAAAGTCACCGCAAATCCGCTGGCCCCACAGCGCTTCACACGCCAAGCGCATGGCCCCCGGCCCCAAAAGCCGCAACGAGACCAAATCAAGCGCCGCAAAGTTGAAATCACGCATCAGGTACTCAGCCGCGATCCCCATGCTGCCCCAAAAAACACCGGCCGTCGCTGCCAACAGCACCCCGATGCAATTCTCCTTTTTCACTGCTTTCCTCCGCAGAAATGCTTCAAAAATCGCAGTCTAAGAAAGGGACGCGTATGATACCCGGCGAAACTTTTACTTTTTAGAAGTTACCGTCAAATGAAAGCCCCCATCGTCATTTCTGCCTGGAAACTCCTCGTTGCCACCGCTGAAATCGGCACCATATCCGGTGCAGCTGCCAAACTCGGTCTGCCGCTCCCGAAAGCCTCCCGACTTTGGGCTGAGCTCGAAGACCGGACAGGCGTCGCATTGCTTGACCGTACGGTGAAACCCGCCCGGCTCACTGAAGAAGCCTGCCGCAGACTCCCGGACGCCCTTCTTTTTCTTGCGACCTATCGACGACTTTTATCGACACCCACCGTCTCCGATACCCGACCTCTGCGGGTCAGCATCCCTGCCAACGCAGCGCCTCTTCCCGTACTGACGGTTCTAAACCGCTTTGAAGCCGCGCACGGCGTACAGATCGACCTTCTCAACGACTGCGGCGTCGAAGGTCTGCTATCAGGGCGCGCCGACGTAGCCTGGTTCGGTTTTGAGCCGCCGGAAAATTCCGGACTCTATGCCGTCCGAGCCAATACGCTCTACTCCTTTCTTATGGCAACACCGGCTTACCTCAAGCGGTACGGTACCCCAAAAACTATCGAAGAACTACAGCAGCACACAATCCTGATGCGCGACACCGCCAACCGCAGTTATGATGAAATGCTCCTCAACGGGGACACGACCTGCGTCTTGGACAGCCGCTTCCGACGGCGCCGGGAAAGCGCAGAAGTCTGCCGTGCACGCCTTCTCGCGGGCGAAGGAATTGCCATTGACCTGACGCTGGGCCTCATGATGAATGAATTGGCTTCCGGCACCGTCGTTCCGGTACTCCCCGGATGGCACCGGCGCCCCTGGCCCATCGTTATTGCGACCCTCAAAGAAAAATTGACGAATCCCACCGTTGCCGCCCTCTCGGAGGCGCTCACTGACTGCGCCCGACATATGGAAGGGATGAACGATTGGAAATTTTGGTACCGACGGCTACACCTACCGATGCCGTTACAAGAATAACGGTCGACTTTGCAAAAAACGATAGAAGATAAGGACGTCAACAACGCAACGACGGCATCACGGATGTATTGTTTCCCTTTGACTCCAAAGCGCTCACGACGGGAGCCGTCGCCAGAGCCAAAATGGATCAGTGGCTCTACACCCAGGTGAACGGCCGCCGTGTCGCACATGCCGAAAGTGTGAAAATTGCCGCCGAATCGTAACAGAACGTATAGCTTCCGCTGACGAAAAGCGGGGCTCTCAGTAGAATCCCGCCACCCTTATTTCAGCGAACTTTTTATGCTTAGACGATCCCTTCACCTCTTAAAAACTGTCGCCCAGCGCCTTCTGCCGCGATCAGCGGGTGAATCGGTTCTTCTCACGCTCCTTCGATGCTTCGTACCGCTTGAGAACCCCACCTGGCAGCGGTTCTTGGCACGATCCCCTTTTGAATTTTCCGCCGTCAAAACAACGTCGGACGCCATCCGCAACACGCTCGCCGCTGCTGCGTCGTTGTTGATCCGCAATCCCCGTACGGAAGACGCGGCACATAAGACTTCAGACAACGGGCTTACCCGCGGTGCAGCCACGCTTTCGAAGCATCTCACGGCCGGCGGCCGAACGTTCTTTTCAGCGGTCGCCCGCGAAACCGGGGACGACTCCCCGGCTGGAAAGAAACTTGCGCCCTGGGCCAAAAAGAGTCTCACGGGGGCCGTCGTTACCGCAGCGCTCGCCTTGGGATTGTTGGTCATCACGCAACCCTTTACGCTCATCGAACAAATCATTTTTCTCTCGGTGATGCTCGCTGCTGCCTTGCTGCTCTCTCGCCTTAAAGCGAAACTCCCCCTGATGCTTCTTTTCGTCATTTCGGTGGTGGTCTCAGGGCGTTACCTGTGGTGGCGCATCACAGCGACCCTAAGCCCCGTCAGCGTCACCGAAGTCATCTTGGGCGTCATACTGCTTGCGGCCGAAATCTACGCTTTCCTCGTGATGGTCTTGGGGTACTTTCAGGTGTGCTGGGTGCTCGACCGAAAACACGCGCCCCTCCCCGACGATCGCACGCTTTGGCCCTCGGTCGACATCTTCATTCCGACGTACAACGAATCGATGGACGTCATCAAACCCACGGTCTACGCGGCGCTTAATCTCGACTGGCCCAAGGACAAAATCCACGTCTACCTTCTGGACGACGGGAGCCGCCCGGACTATGAAGCGTTCGTGCATTCCGTGGGCGCAGGCTACATCAAACGCAGTGAACATAACCACGCCAAAGCGGGAAACATCAATCATGCCATGACCGTCACCCGCGGAGACTTCATAGCGATTTTCGACTGCGACCACGTACCGAGCTGCGACTTTCTCATCGAAACGATGGGCTGGTTCTTAAAGGATGAACGGACGGCCCTCGTGCAGGCGCCGCATCACTTTTATTCGGCCGACCCCTTTGAGAAAAACCTGCATTTATCGCGGGCGCTTCCGAACGAAAACGGCCTTTTCCACGACTTCATCCAAAAGGGAAACGACACCTGGAACGCCGTAATGTTCTGCGGCTCCAACGCCGTCATCCGCCGGTGCGCCTTGGCAGAAGTGGGCGGGATTGCCGTTGAAACCGTCACGGAAGACGCACACACGTCTTTGAAACTCAACCGCCGCGGTTGGAATTCCGTCTTTACGGAAACGCCCCTTGCCTCGGGGCTCGCAACCGATACGCTCGCTGCCCACATCGGACAGCGCATCCGCTGGGCCCGCGGCATGATTCAGATTTTTCGCCTGGATAATCCCCTTCTGGGGCGCGGGCTCACCCTGGCGCAGCGCTTGTGCTTTTTCAACGCCATGCTGCACTTTCTGCACGGGCTTCCCCGCATCATCTTTCTTTTAGCGCCGCTTCCGTATCTTTTTGCCGGAAGCTACGTCATTTACGCGTCGGCAGCCGCCATTTTTGCCTACGTACTGCCGCATATGATTCATTCAGCGCTCACCAATTACGAGCTGCAGAAAAATCACCGTATTCCGTTTTTGGGCGGGGTTTATGAAACGGTGCTCTCCTGGTACATTCTCCTTCCCACAACCGTAGCGCTCATTTTTCCCCACAAAGGGAAATTCAACGTCACCGCCAAAGGCGGCACGATCGGCAAGAAATACCTCGACTGGCACATTGCGCTCCCCTACCTTACGCTTCTCGTGCTGAACGTCGCAGGGCTCGTGGTCGGCGTGACGCGCGTCGTCACGTCCCCTGCCCCCGAATATCTGACGCTCGCGATCAACGCGGGCTGGATCGGCTACAACCTGCTCATTCTCCTTGCGGCGACTGCCGTCGCCGTTGAAGAAGTGCAGCCCGAAGCCTTCCCCCGGGTGCCCATGCGGGTGCCGGCGGTTCTGCATTATGGTGAAAAAACGATTTCCGTCCGGACGACGGGATTTTCGCAGCACGAAATTCTCTTGTCGGCTCACGACGAACTTGCCGCCGTGACGCCCGGCGAACAGCTGCGCATCACGCTTACCGCGGACGGCTTCTCCGACACCTTTACGCTGCTCGCGGTTTCCGCCACGGAATTCACCGTTCTTCTTACGACGCCCGACGACGAACGGCGCTTTAACCGCGTCACCTTCGCACGGCGCGGCCACTGGGCGGAGAAACCCGACGGCAGTACCGACGCAAGTTTCACGGCCGGATTCCGAATTCTCGTGAAGTCGGCCCTTTACGGCCTGACGTCCCTCATTGAATTTCTGCCGCCTCGCTGGCAGTGGATTCACCGTTTCCTTTCGACCCTGGGTCACCTGATTCCCCGATTCAAACCTTCGAACTCATCATCATGCTGAAAACGTCTCTTTCTTTGATCAGCGTTGCCGTCCTCATTGCGGCGAGTGCAGCCGACGCGGCCGTCACCGTTACCGCTGCACCGGCAGTAACGGCTCCCGCAGCCGCCGACACCGCGGCGCTGCGGCAAAAGACGCTCCCGCTTTCCGCCATGGTTCCCGGAGGGGGCGATCATCCGATCCGTCTCACGGGTTCCGAGCCCGCGCAATACTTCGACTTTGCCCTGCGCCGTGACGAAGCCGTCGTGAACGCCGTCCTCAATCTCACGATGACGGCTTCGCCCTCACTTCTTGCGGAAACAAGCCAAGTGAACGTCTACCTCAACGGCGAACTGCAGACGACGGTACAGTTGACAAAACCGCTTCTGGGGCAGCGTGCGAACGTTGAGGTGCCGCTTGACGTCAGGCGCTTCAGAGCCCAAAACCAACTGATGTTGCAGTTTGTGGGACACTATCAGCCCGTGTGCGAAAACCCCGCCAACGAAGTCCTGTGGCTGTCGGTCGCACCGGAAAGCGCCCTGAAACTCACCACCGAAAAACTTAAGGTCGCGAACGACCTGTCGCTTTTCCCGGCGCCCTTTATCGATGCGGCGGGCGACACGACGGCACCTGCAGTGCTCCCCGTCGTTTTTGCCGGCACGCCCTCACGGGAAACCAAGGAAGCCGCAGCGCTTTTTGCGTCGTTGGCCGGAAAACTCGCCGGATGGCGCGGTATTGAAATTCCCGTCTACTACAACGCGTTGCCCCCGGAACGGCATTTCGTCGTTTTCCGCACGAAAGACGCCGACCCAGCCTTTTTAAAGGATCGGCCGCTTCCCCAGGACCCCGCCGTCACGATGGCGGACGCCCCCTTTTCCCGTACGGCCAAAATGCTCCTCGTTTCGGGAACGACCGGTGAAGATCTGATTGCCGCCGTCCTCGCGCTCGCGGACACGAAACGCGTCCTGATCGGCGAAACTCTCGCCGCCGCCGGGACGCGTCCCGTAAAGCGCGCCGCCTGGGATGCACCGAAGTGGCTCACGGAAGACACGCCTGTGACGCTCGCAGACCTCGCGCAGTACCCGGGACAGCTCTCAGCCAAATCGCAGTCCTCGGCCCGCGTAACACTTCCCTTGAATCTCGCGCCGGACACGTGGTTCACGTCGCCCGAGAACCTCACGCTTAACCTTGCGTACCGCTACACGCGCCCGGTGAATCATGCCGATGCGCAACTCCGGGTGACGGTAAACGACGTGCTCGTTGATTCGGAAAACGTCAGTACCGCCGAAAGCCGCGGGACGGCCAAAGTGACGCTCCCCATAGCTTCCGGCGCTCTGTCGCCCGACGCGTCGGCCGCTCCTGCGATGAAAAACCGCAATGCGCTCGCGATGACGCTTGCCTACTCCCGCAATTTTTCCGAAGGGAGTCTCACCAACTGCCGTTCGGCCTCGCTTCTCCCCCAGCAGCTTGAAGTTGAACCCGGTTCCACCGTGACCCTTTCCGGGGCGTACCATTGGGCGGAACTTCCTAATCTCGCGATGTGGCTCTCGGGCGGTTTCCCCTACACTAAATACGCCGACCTCTCGGAAACCGCACTCGTCGCTCCGAAAACCATTTCCTCGGGTAATCTCTCGGTACTCCTGACGTCGGTCGCCCGTGCAGCGCAGGCCACGGGTCTGGCGGGATTAAACCTCACCGTTGTCGAAGACTGGACGGATAATCGCTTGACCGATAAAGACATTTTGGCCGCCGGAACCCTTCCCGAAGGCGCCCTGACGGACTTCAGCACGCGCGCTGCGCAGGAACTCTCGACACGACTCTCAAAAGCCGTACAGGCCAAAACCTGGGAGAAAACTTCAGCCTCTTTCACTGGAAATGCCGCCGTGACCGCGGCCTTTGAGTCCCCCTTCACGTCCGGCCGCACGGTGACGATGCTGCTCACGGAAAGTGATGAAGCCGCGCAGATGCTCTCGCGCCGCCTGGCAGATACGTCCGACTTGTCTTCGGTGTCGGGGACGCTCGCCGTCATCACACCCGATGCCGTTTATTCCTATGCGGCGGCGCCAACCTTCACCTCAGGGAACCTCCCGTGGTACCGCCGGGTTTGGACGGGGGTTTCCGGGCACCCGCTCCTCGTAAGTCTCGCCGCACTTTTGTGTGCGCTCTTAGCGGGCACCGGCGTTTACCGCTTTATGCGCCGTCAGGTAAAGGGGCGTTCTTAATGAAAAAAACAGTGATTGCACTTTCCGCGCTTTTGGCGTTCACCGGCGCTGTCGCCGCCCCCAATTGGACCGACTGGGACACCTTCAAATCTGTGTCGATGGAATCGGGCCGCGTCATTGATCCGTCGGACAGCCGCCTCATCACCACGTCGGAGGGCGAATCCTACGCGCTCTTTTTTGCGCTCGTCGCCGGCGACAAAGCGGCCTTTGAATCGATTCTCGCATGGACGGAAAATAACCTCGCCGAAGGCGACTTGACGACACATCAACCTGCCTGGCTCTGGGGCCTCCGCACCGCGGACGAAGGGGCGCTCTGGACGATTCTTGACACCAACAATGCCGCCGACAGCGACATGTGGATTGCCTACGCGCTTCTTGAAGCCGGCCGCCTCTGGAACCGTCCCGACTACGTCACCAAAGCGCACGCGATGATGGCGCTCCTGAAAAAGGACGTCCGCACCGTCAAGAACCTGGGGGACGCGCTGCTCCCCGGCCGCGTCGGCTTTGAAAATCAGGGTTCGGTAAAATTGAATCCGAGCTACGCTCCGCTTTTTATTCTGAAGCGCTTTGCGGCGGAAGACCCGGCGTGGGAGTCCGTCTGGGCGGGATCCTTAAGAATGCTTCTGAGAAGTGCCCCGGACGGTTTTTCCCCGGATTGGGTCACCTTTGACCGCGAAGGCCGTATTGCCGACCGTACGGACGATGACAGCGCCGTCGGAAGCTACAACGCCATCCGCACGTATCTGTGGGCGGCGATGACCGCCGAAGATGCACCGACCTTTGCGTCGCTCGCGGAACGCTTTACCCCGATGGTGAAAGCCGCACGACGTCTCGGACGACCGCCTGAAAAGGTGAACCTTAATACGCTAGCGATGAATCACGCGGGCAACGCGGGGTTTGCGGGATGCGTTCTGGAACTCGCGCGCCGCACGCCCGGCGAAACCGCGACCGCCGACCGCTTGCGAACTGCCGTCGCTTCGCACGATGTGACGCGCGAAAGTTACTACACGAACGTCCTCGCGCTTTTTGCCCGTGCGCTTGATGAGAAGCGCTTCCGTATTGACGCTGAAGGGCGGCTTCACTTACCTCTGGAGACCCGATAATGACGGAATTAATGGACCGGTCCCCGTTCATACTGCGCGGGTTCGGGTGGTTCAACGTCTTTTTTGCCGCCGAATTTCTCTTAGCAGCGGGCGACTGGATTTCACTTAATCTGGTTTTAAACGCCCTTCTGATGGTGTGGCTCCTCGTACCGCTCAACCGTCCGGCACTGGCTCTAGGCCGCAACGTCGCGGGCTGGATCGCCGCCTTGGCGCTCATTTACGCTGAAAGCTGGCTTCCGGGGCTTGAGAGCCTCACCGCGAACGCCAAAAACATTCAGGGCTTCTCCTGGGATTACTTGACGGAACTCGCTGGCGACCTCGTCAATTGGCAGATGGCGGCGTGGCTCGTCGTCCTCGCGGCTCTCTATCTTTTCTTACGGAACTGGTTGCGGCTTTCGGTCTTCACGGTACTTTATTTCGCGGCGGGCGTCGTCCTCCCCTGGGCGTGGCAGGAACTGCGACCGGCGGACGTAACGGATGAGACTGCGCCGATCCTTGAAGCCAAAACGGACGCGGGTGCCGCCGACAACGCGGCCGTCGCGCAGTGGCACACGGCGTTTCTTGATTACGAAAAAAACCGGCGCGCCCGACTTCCGGCGGGGCTTTCCGAGAAAGACACCCCCTTTGACATTCTGATTCTCAACATCTGCTCGCTCGCAAACGACGATCTTCTCGCATCCGACCTTGCCCGCCACAGCGTCTTCTCGCGCTTTAACCTCGTCTTTGATCACTTTAATTCTGCAACCTCATACTCAGGCCCCGCGACGCTGCGGCTTCTCAACATGGCCTGCGGTCAGCCTTCGCACGATGCGCTTTATAACCCAAGACCCGAATGCCAGATCATGAACCGGCTCGACCGCTTGGGCTTTAAACAGCACCTCTTGATGGATCACGCCGGGGACTATGACGACTACCTCAAAACTCTGCGGGATAAGGCGGGGCTCACGGCCCCCGTGTCGGTACCGCGCCGTGCCAACGTGCGTTACATGGCCTTTGACGACGAACCGATCACAGACGACTTGACCGTCCTCAGGGAATGGCTGCGGATCGCGCGCACGGAAAAGGCAGTCCGAAGCGTGACGCTCATGAATTTCATTTCGCTCCACGACGGAAACCGTCTGCCGCGGCACGCCCGAAGCGAAAACTTCAAGCCGCGGGCGAAGCTTCTCTTGGATCAGCTGCAGACCTTCATGCGCGACATTGAAAAGTCCGGCCGCAAAGTGATGCTCATCGTTCTCCCCGAACACGGCGCCGCCGTACGGGGCGATCGGATTCAGATGCCGCGCCTTCGGGACATTCCGAGTTTCAGAATCACGGAAGTTCCGGTTCTCGTGAAGTTCTTCGGACTGAAAGGCCTTCCCGCCGCGCCCGTTCATGTGACGGGAACCACGAGCTACCTCGCGGTGGGGGACCTCATCGGGCGAGTACTCTCTGAAAACTACTTCAGTGATCCCAAGGGAACGGTGGATCTCGCGGATTTGGCGGCGGATCTTCCCCGCACCAATCCCGTAAGCGAAAACGCGCAGTCTCAGGTGTTGGCCTACAAGGGCCGTGACTACTTAAAGCAGGGCGACAAACCCTGGGTTCCCTACCCGCATTGAGTCGGATCATGCCGTTGAAAGACCCGTTCATTGTCTTCGGACTTCTCTCCGTGGCGGTGAGTGCCTGCGCAGCTGACAAAGCGTTGGACAGAGCCGTCGCCGAGCGCCTTGCCGGAAACGACGCGGAGGCACTCGCGTCCGTGAACGCTTACCTCGCCGTCCACGAAGACGATGCCGCCGCAAAACTTGAAAAACTGCGGCTTTTGGCGCTCATCGATCCCGACCGGGAGCGCCGTCACATTCAGGAACTCGCAGGAAGCCTCTGCCGGGAAAGCACTTCGCGCTCCTGCCTGGAAGCCCGGGCCATCGCAGAAATGACGGATGCGCTGAACCTCTATCAGTTGTCGCCCATTCTCGCCGCGGAAAAACGCGGCGATGCGCCGACCGCACTTCGCTTTTACGAAAAAGCGTTTGAGGGCGCCCCGGGCGAAGACGGCCTTCGAATTCGCTACGCGGTGACGCTTCTTAAGATTCCCGGCCGTGAACCGGAAGGGCTGCGGCTTCTCACCGCCCTCTCGCAACGCACGGATGACCCCTTTATTTCGCGGCGGGCGCAGGCGGAAGTGACGCGCTACCGTGTGAACGACGCTCAATTACAGGGACGGCGCCTCATCCGAACGGCGAAAACCCGCGCGGCCGGCATCCGCAAGTTAAGCGAAGCGCTGCTTCTCGCCCCGACGGACGCCCGGGCCGACGGCTGGCGGCAAGACATCCGTCGCGCCCTGGAAGCAATGGAACCCAAACCCGTCGCCCGCGTCCCTCTTCAAGCGCCGACGCCTAAAAAAACGGTGGCGCGTCCCCCGGAGACCGAACTGGACGTTCTCACGCGCTGGGCCAAGAAATGTCGCGAGGACGGGGACGACGCACTGTTGATTTATGTGCTCACTGAAATCCGTGCCCGTACCGGTTTAACGCCGGTGCTTGCGGATGAACTGTCGCGTCTTTACATCAAAACGGGCACGCCGGATAAGGCGCGGGCGCTTTTTAATGGGCTCTCCGACGACCTGAGGCTCTCCTTCGAATGGATCGGCCCCTACGCACGAACTCTCGCCGACACAGGACGGGAAGACGAAGCGGCGGCACTTTTGGAAAAGACGACGGTCGCGAACCCCGTCGTAGCGCTTTTAAAAGAACGCCTCCGCGCGCAGCGCATCGTCCGCTCCGCCAAAGCCAAAGCCGCCCGCGGCGACTGGCAGCAGGCTTTAAAGGAACTCACAGCCGCCAATGCCGACGATCCGTCGGTAAAGACCCTGCGGGCACAGTGGGCATCGCAATTGACGGACAAGGAAGCAGCGCTTGCGGACTACCGGGCGCTTTTTGAGCTGCCCGCCTATGCTGCGGACGCAAGACTCTCCGCCTCGGAACTTCTGCTCACGATGCAGCGCCCGGAAGAAGCCGCCCGGACGTTGGACGAATTTGTGAACGACCCGCACACGGATCTCACCCTATCTGAAGCACGCCGGGCGGCCCTTATTTACCGCAAGCTCAATCGCACAACCTCAGCGCAGGCGGTGTACGAAAAGGGGGCCGCCAAAGCCTTTCGCACCTATAACCGTGAAGCGGCGCTCTTTCACCGGGACGCAGCAGATTTCTTCGAAACGACGGGCCTTACGGACAAGGCCCTTGACGCCTACCGGGACGGTTTTGTGTCTGCGGGCCTTACGCTTTCTCGCCCCACGGACAACGTGAACTTTACCCGCGCCATGATGACGCCCGACGCCGAAGGCGATTGGGTGCGCGAAGCCATGCGGCTTCATGCGTCGCTCCTGTATCAGCAGAACAACGTCATCATCACCACGGGACTGAGGAAATTTCATGACGAAGGTACGCCCGGCTACTCCGACACACGCGGCACGGTATGGATGACGGAAGCGCTGATGCCGGCCTTCGGAGGCACGTTGACGCTCCGGAACGACGTCGTCCGCTACGACATGGGCCGCATTACGCCGGGCGAATGGGAAGCGATGACGGGGACGTGTTTTTCGGGCGGCTGCAATCCCGGGAACGGTTTCACAAAAGACGTCGGAAACTCCCTGTCGCTCGCCTGGACGGACGGCACGTACGCCTTTGACATCGGCACCACCCCCGTCGGATTTCACTATGTCGATCCCGTGGGTGCGGCCGCCGTCAACTTTTCTTTAGGCCCCTTCTCCGTCACAACCGAAATTTACCGGCGTGCTAAAGACGCGTCGCTTTTGGCATACGGCGGGCAGCGCGATCCGGCAACGGGTCTTTGGTGGGGCGGCGTGCGGCGCACGGGGGCATCGTTTTCGGCAAGCGTCGATCAAGGCGGTACCTTCGGCTTCTGGAGCAAGGTCTCGTGGGAAGCCGTCACGGGACGCAACGTGGCGCGCAATTCCGATTGGCAGGTGATGATGTCGCCCTACGTGCGCCTCGTGAATCGTCCCAATCATGAACTCTCCGCCTCGCTTTTTACGATGCTCTGGGGGTTTGAGAAGGATTTGTCGGGGTACACGTTCGGGCAGGGCGGGTACTACTCGCCGCAAACCTACGTTGGCTTTACGGCGTCCGTTACCGACACCGGCCGCACGGAAAACTGGGCGTGGAAGGCGTCGGTAGCCGCAAACCGCAGTTACGCTAAAACGGAAGGGCGGCCTCGCTACTTCCTCACGAACCGCATTCCGGCCTGGCAACGGAACGAGATGAGCGACATCGATTCCGTGAGCGACACCGACTCAGAGTGGAGCAACGGCTGGTCGGCTGCGGGGGCACTCGAGCGTCGGCTCGGGAGCCATGTATCGCTCGGAGTCGCCGCCGGTATGTCCAAGGCTCCCGACTACGATTATCAGTGGGGACTGCTCTATCTTCGGTGGTACCAAAAACCGTGGCAGGGGAGTCTCCCGATGCCGGTGCCTGTCTTGACGCCCTACTCAGCGCGATGAACGGTTCCCACATTTTTCGTCAGGATTTCGTACAAAAACACACAAAATCCTGACGAAGATTGTATTTTCAGAGGTATCGAACGCCATTCACCGCCGGCCCGACGAAGACGACGGCGAGCTTTTTGAGGTTTGGCAGCGTTCGGACGTTTCCCGCCGAAGCGTACGCCGCCGACTGCCGACAGGCGTCGTCCAGCTTCGCCTCAACGGCCGCCGGCGTTCCCGCTGCCTGAGTGAGGTATTTGAGTTCCTGTAAGTAAGCCTCTTTTATCCCGGACTCCGCCGTCGGACGAATTACGACGTCCATAAAACCAATGCCCAACACCTCCTCTTCCGCGGTCGCCTTGAAGCCCTTCAGGAGCCGCGCGGCGCCCAGCATGAAAAACTGGATCGACGCTTCCGAAAGCTGCAGCCGAACGGTACCCGTTATAAAGTTCCTTCATTCGTCGGAAAAAACGTTTCCAACAAAGGAATGAATCCGGTCTTATCCACGTAGACGTAGTCACCGCGGCGCAAGACAGGGTACACGGCTTTCCCGACCGGAATCCGGCGTTTTTTTCCGGCAGGACTCCGCCACCGTCCGATCTTCATCCATTTTGAACCTCTTCGGCTCTTGCCTCGAGATACCGCTCGCCTTTTTCCGTCAACCGATATTTCTGGCTCTTCGATTGCGGTGCCGAGGGATCCGTCATCTCGATATACCCTTCCGTGATCGCAGGTTTCAGGAACGTCTGCGCAAAAGTCGAACGACTTTTCATCACGAGCGCGTCCTGCAGTTCGTTACGGGACATCTCGCCCGTCATCACGGAGAGCAACCGCTCTACCCGCCCCCCGGAAGGCGTCCGTTTCGGGGCAGCCTTCTGAGTCGCAGCCGTTCCCGGTCGCAGCCGCCGGGGAATAATGACCTTGAATTCATCCGCGACGATGTTGTTGACGAACTGCACCCGTGGTTCTTCCTGCAGAACGCGCAAAATGCCCGACCCCACGCCCCTGAGGGGCAGCAGCCGTTCCGCGTGCTGCGCCAACACGGGATTGCGTCTTAACGTCGAACCGAGCTTCAGCGTTTCGACCGTCTGATTTTCCGGCAGACTCCCAGGGCTGATGATTTCGATCCGGTCAGAAAAAATGAACACTCGGATCGGTGCGCGAATCAAAAGATCCCGGTGCACCAGAGCGTTGACGAGGAGCTCTTCCAACACCGTTTCCGACACTTCAAGCGTCCCCGGGGAATTGAACGAAGCCGCTGTCTGCCGCTTCACCAAATTACGTTTGAAAAAACTCATGCAGCTCCGGTATTGCTGCTGCAGCGTTCCTTCGATGGTCTCCGTGTCGAGATACCGGGTATCGGACAATTCCGTTCCCGGCAGTACCAGAGCGCGAACCGACAAGGACGGCAAATCAATGACCGCATGCTGAGAGAAAAATAAGGCCCCCGCTATCGTGAGGCAATCTTTCCGGATAAACCCCATGTTTTTGAGAAGATGTTCGTCCGAGAGCCCATCCTGCCGCAAAAATGGAAAGAACCGCCCGACATAATCGACAAAGGCCGTTCTGTCGATGTCGTCCGATGACGTTCCGGGCAACGGAAGAACATCAGCTTCTATCAACGCCGAGCGCTGAAACATCCGCTGCAGTTCCTCGCGGGACGTCACATGCCGTTTGTCAGCGCCGCTGCGGATCCACACACGTCCCTGACGATCGACGTACGGTTTGTTGATACCGTTTTCCACGTGAATGATTACCACAATGCCCGTCGCCGTCATCACATTTTCCGTCAGCGGATGGATCGGCGGCCGCACCGTTTGGCTCGCTACATTACTGAGCTGCTGATTCAACTCCCGCACTTCCTCGGGGCTGAGTCCTGCCAACGTGCCGTCATCCTCCACACCGACGAAAATGTCGCCGCCTCCGCTGTTGGCCATGGCAACGAGTTCTGCGGCAATACTCTCCGCGCGTTCAAAACGGCGTTTGAATTGCCGCGTGCTGTCTTCGCCGACGGCAACGGAAGCTTTGAGCTGCGTTTCTGTCATCATGATGTGTTCTGTCGCCTTTATTGTCATGTGTCACACATGACAATATAACACATGATGAGCATTCGGCTCTGCCTTTCTGCCCTCTTGCGAAACTATTTCTTTCGGCTGAAATCCCCCGTCAGTATCCAGCCAGAAATCAACCAACCAGTTTTACCATGCCTACCACTGCAACCGTCCCCTTGCGTACCAACTCTGCGAATGAACTACCGCGTCCGTAAGGGCGCGGTAGTTCATCTTGGCGAACCTAATCAGGTGTTAAATATCAGTTACAGTGGCTTCTTCGAAGTCTGATGGGCGCAAACCCCCGACCGAAGTCGCAGGTTTGCGCCGACCTTTCTATCAAAGGTTGGCACCCCTATCCGCTGTCTTTCCTGCCACGGGCCTTTCTCCCCCCAGCTTCGCCTTAAACCACGTCACCACACGGTCGATCACGCGTTGCTGGAACCACGGATCGTCCCCGTGGTGAGCGCCTTCAACAAGCACGTACGACACGTCGGTCTTTTTCGCCTTCAGGGCATCATAAAAGTGCTTGCTCTGCAGCGGGCTTACGAGCGTGTCTGCCGAACCGTGCATAAGGAGAACGGGCGGTTCCGTCCCATCCACGTGCCCCAGAGGCGACGCCGCCATCGCCTTCGCCTTATCCGCCGTAATCGGGGCACCGGCAAAATTTCCGAACGCCGCACCGTTCACAAGAAGCGCTTCCGTCACCGCGGGCGACGAATGCACCTTGTCCTGGTTTAAGCCTTCACCGATCGTCGTCAGGTCGCTGATGCCGTAAAAAGACACCGCCGCCGCGATATCGGACGAAACGTTCAGCCAATCACCGGTGTCCCAGCCTTTTTCGCCGTTCGTAGCCGCCATCATTTCGGCGACATAACCACCCGCACTGTCGCCGAGCACACCGATGCGGTCGGGATCAATTCCGTATTCCGCCGCATGTGCCTTCAGGTAGCGCACGGCGCCCTTCGCGTCTTCGATCAACGCAGGAAACTTCGTCGGTACCACGCGGTACTGCACAGCAGCCACCACAAACCCGGCTTTCGCGAGCGCCATACGCATCTCGATGAATTTCTCGTGATCCGCCGACAGGTATCCGCCGCCCGGGAAATTCACGACCGCAGGCTTCAAACCGTTCGTGCGGGGCTGCAGCACCGTCATCAGAAGCTGATCCACGCGGCGTGCGGACTTTATCTGCCGATACACCACGCCGCTCACCACGTCAATGCGCCCGTCCGTCACCGGCACAGAAATCACGTCGGCGCCTGCCGTATACCCCATCAGATCCGTTTTCGGCGCCGCTGCCTCAGCGCCGAACGTCAAGGCTATAGTTGCCGCCAAGACCGCCGTCTTCCATTGGTTCGTCATCAGTATCTCCCTTTAATTCGCACCGCACTCCGGTGCCGCCGTTCTTTTTATTTTGACAACGAACGCCTTCTGCCGCTACCCGCTTCGGGAGAGGTTGGAATCGGCGTTTTCCCGCACGACAAAATCCTCAGCTGCTGACTCTGCGCAGCCGGTATAGTCTGAATCGCCCCAGAAGGATGCTGCACCATGACCGACAACAAATCCCTTCAGGCGCGGCACCGCAATATGGCGGCCGTCCGCTCCGAAAACACCCGTCCGGAAATTCTCGTCCGCCGCACGCTATTTTCGCTCGGCTTTCGTTTCCGGCTCCACCGAAAAGATCTGCCGGGTTGTCCTGACATCGTGATGCTCAAATACCGCGTCGCAGTTTTTGTTAACGGCTGCTTCTGGCACGCCCATGCGGGCTGCCGCCGCACGTCCGTCCCCGAAAATCATCGCGACTTCTGGACGGAGAAACTCAAGCGCAATACGGAACGCGACCGCCGGGTTCGGGAAGAACTTCTCAAATCCGGCTGGCGGGTGCTGTGGGTCTGGGAGTGCGCACTGACTACCCGGGATAAGCGCGAAGTACTGCCGCAGCTTCTCAAAACCTGGATTGACGGCAGCGAACCTGCCGGTGAAATTCCGCCTCAGCCCACGCGATAACGAATCTGAAAATTCAGCCGGATGAACCACCCGCCGTCTTCTCCATACACTGTACCGTAATTGCCGTGCTTTCGGCTCGTGGCCGGACGTTCAAAGTAGCAATTGCGGAAGAGATAGTCCTTGAAAACCTCGGACTCCAACGCGTAAAACGCCAGCACTTCGCCGGTCTTGGATACCCGAGTAATCCAGTCTGATTCTCCGGTCTCCTCCTTTTGCCCCGGCGGACTTCGTCCGCCGGGGCTTTTTTCAGTCCTCGAAAGCCCCTTCAACTCAACGACCGACACGCCGCTTCACTTCTTCAAAGAGAGGCACCACATGGACCTGCATCATCTCCCTGGTCAGACTGACAAACATGCGGCGAGTCTCATCGCTTTTATCTTCTCGGCATACCAGATAGAGAGACCTCTGAAGTCCCGGAGGCGGGATTGGGATCGCCGTGATCTCGTCTATCAATTCCATGTTCTGAATCAGCGTCAACGGACTGCCGACCGTCCAGCCCATGCCCTGGGCGATAAGCGCCGTCATAATCCCCGTCGAATCCACCTCGATCCTGTTCGGCGTCTTGATATGCTGCAGGCACAGATAGGCGTCGTTGATTCTGCCCACGCCGCCCTCTCGCGCAAAATGAAGAAATGGAATGCCGCAGAGTTGCAACTGGGACCATGTCCAGGAATTTCGTTTGGCAGCAACGGACTTGGGCATCAGAACGAGGGACTCCTCTTCATAAAGCTTGGCGCGGTAAAGTCCGTGAACTTCGTCGTAAGCCGCAGTTGTGAAGGCAAAGTCCAGCTCGCCCCTCACAAGCTTCTCGACAAGCACGAGCGAGGGTCCGATCTGCGTGACGATTTCCGACGCATCCGGCTGAAGCGACTTGATCAAATGCGGCATCAGGCTTTTGGAAAGACCTTCGATCACACCGATGCGATAAACAGGCTTCAGATAGGATCGCGACTGCATGAATTCGGCCGTCTTTTCAAGCGAATGCTGACAGGCCAGCACGTCCTTCAACAGCACGACCGCCTCCTCCGTCAACAAGACCGGACGGCGCCTGCGGTCGAAAAGCTCAACCTCCAGATCCTTTTCCAGGCGAGCAACGGCCTTCGTGACCGCAGACTGGGTCACCCCCAGCTTCTTCGCCGCCGCTGAAAAGCTCCGCTCGGACGCAACCGCCAAAAAAGCATTCAATGACTCATTGAAAAACGGAAGTTTCATCTGACGCTATTCCTCCCAAGCATAATTACCAATACTATCCTTCATTCTGCTACTCCGCCATGCTTCAAGGGAACACAATGGTCTATACAGCACATTAAGGAGGTGCCCCAAATGAAAATTCTCTTGGATCTGTTGGATTTGCTCGATGACCCGCATGTGACCGGCGAATCCGTTGTCAACCGTCTGAAATCCTGGGGCATCAAGCACTCCAGCTCGAAAACCATCGGCACGAACGGTAAGACCACGGATTTTGTGAGCGTACTCATTCCCGGCCGAAACGGCAAGACTGCCGGAGGAACTGCTCCGACCCTCGGCATCGTCGGCCGTCTCGGCGGGCTTGGCGCTCGTCCGGCCCTTATCGGCTTCACGTCTGACGGCGACGGCGCCCTGGCTGCCCTGACCATCGCAGCCAAGCTCGGCCAGATGCACGAACGCGGCGACATTCTTGAGGGCGACATCATGATTCGTACTCATGTGTGCCCCAACGCTCCTACGCGGCCGCACAAACCGGTTCCCTTCATGGACTCCCCGGTCACCAGCGCTCAGTGCAACGCCGAAGAAGTCGACCCGGCCATGGACGCCCTGCTCAGCATCGACACCACCAAGGGCAACCGCATTCTGAATGCTCGCGGCATCGCCATTACGCCCACCGTCAAGGACGGCTACCTCCTGAAACCCAGCGAAGACCTGCTCTCCATTCTCGAATCGACGACGGGCTGCCTGCCGATGGTTCTGCCGCTGACGCAGCAGGACATCACGCCTTACGGCAATGACGTCTACCATCTCAATTCCATCCTCCAGCCGAGCGTGGCTACGGAAAGCCCCTGCGTGGGCGTCGCCATCACCACGCAGTCTCAAGTCGCCGGCTGCGCCACGGGCGCCACGCACGTTTCCGACGTTGACGAAGCCGTCCGCTTCTCGATTGAAGTCGCCCAGGCCTACACAGCCGGCAAGTGCCACTTCTACGACAGCGACGAGTACCAGCTTCTGGTCAGCAAGTACGGCACTCTCTCCCACTTCAGAACCATGGGGAAATAAAGCATGACCTGGACTATCTGGATGGCAGGCTTCATTGTCCTGCTTACAATCGCGGCACTTCTCAAGCGAATTGAAACTCGCCTGGTGCTTTTCGTCGCCGGCCTTGCGATGGCACTCTTTGCGCTCTCGCCGCAAACCGCTCTCGGCGCCTTCGTCGCCAATATGACGAATAAAAGCCTTATTACGTCAATCTGTTCGTCCATGGGCTTTGCCGCCGTCATCGCCATCACGCGATGCGACGTACACTTCGTCGGCCTCATGGTGAAACCGCTGGGCCGTCTGGGCATCTTCCTGCTGCCCTTCTGCATGCTCATCGCTTCCTTCGTGGCCATCGCCATTCCGTCCGCCGCCGGCTGCGCCGCGGCTCTCGGCCCCACGATGATCCCGCTTATGGTCCGCGCAGGCTTCAAACCCGCCATCGCCGGTGCGGCCATCATCGGCTCGATCACGCCGTCCACGCTCAGCCCGGGATCCAGTCACAACGTCTGGATTGCCAAGATCGCCGACATGGATGTCATGGATCTCATCGTGCAGTTCGCCCCGAAGATCCTGACGGTCTGCGCCCTGAACATTCTCCTCGTGACTGCCATGGTCTTTGTCTTCCGCGACTACAAGAAGAACAAGGATGGCGAAGGTGACGTTCTCGAAGTCAGCTCCGACGCCCGCGGCGAACTACCCGAGCATCCGAACGTTCTGATGGCCCTCGCTCCCGTGCTTCCGATCATCATCCTTTTCCTTGGCGCAACTGCTCTGCCGATTCTCAAGATGTCGATTGCCGAAGCCATGATCTACGGCGTCATCTTCACGTTCCTCGTCTCTCGTGCCGATCCCCAGCAAGTCACGAAGGAATTCTTCACCGGCATGGGCAAGGGCTACGCCAACATCATGGGCATCATCATTGCCGCAGGCTGCTTCGCAGGCGGTCTCCGTGCTGCCGGCGTCATCGACGCTCTTATCGAAACGCTGAAGAACTCCCGTGAAATCGCAGGCTACGCCGCCAACTTCGGTCCGTTCCTGATGGGCGTCCTGACCGGTTCCGGCGACGCTGCAGGCCACGCCTTCAACCAGGCCGTGACGCCTTACGCCGCCGAGTTCGGCATGCAGATTCCCAACCTGGGCATGGTCGCGGCTCTGTCCGGCGCCCTCGGCCGCATGTGCTCGCCGATTGCAGGCGCAACGCTCGTCATCGCAGGCATGATTAAGGCCTCCCCGCTTGAAGTCTCCAAGCGCATGGCCATTCCGATGATCATCAACTTGGTCGCCCTCGGCTTCATCTTTGAGCTTTACTAAATAAAGAAGATCGTCATGAAAGAATTCAATGAACAAATGATTGCGGACCGCCGCTTTCTCCATGCGCATCCCGAAGAAGGCTGGTGTGAGTTCGAAACCACTTGGTACATCGTCAATCGCCTCCAGGAGCTCGGTCTTGAATGGAAGGCCGGCATCAACGTCATCGAACCCACCGCCGTCATGGGCCGCAACGCCGAACTTGTTGAAAAGGCCCAAAAACGCGCTCTGGAACACGGTGTTCCCACCGACTTCCTCGAATCCCTCGGCGGCTATACGGGCGCCATGGCCATTCTGAACACGGGCCGTCCGGGTCCGGTCACCGCCATCCGCGTCGACATCGACAGCCTTCCCATCGAAGAGTCCACCGATCCCGCTCACGAAGCGAATGTCGGCCACTACCGCTCGGTCTATCCCGGCTTCTCGCACGCCTGTGGCCATGACGGCCATACCGCCGTCGGTCTTGCCGCCGCCCGCTGGCTCGCTGAAAACCGCGACAAGCTCTGCGGCACGGTCAAGATTCTCTTTCAGCCTGCTGAAGAAGGCGTCCGCGGCGCCGCCGCTATGGCTGCCAAGGGCATCGTCGACGACGTCGACTGGTTCGCCGGCGCCCACATCGGCTGCTCCGCCCGCCTCGGCCAGGTCGGCGTGTCCCACTTCGGCTATCTCGCCACGACCAAGTTCGACCTGCGCTACCACGGTCTCGCCGCCGCAGCCGGCTCTCCTGAAAAGGGCCGCAGCGCCCTGATGTGCGGCGCCGCCACCTGCATGTCGCTCGGCTCCCTCCCGGGCCACAGCGAAGGCATCACCCGCGTGCAGATCGGCCGCTTCGAATCCGGCACGGGCCGCAACATTATTGCGGAGAATGCCTTCCTCCAGCTTGAAGTCCGCGGCGAGTCCACGGAAATCAACGACTACATGGCCGCCAACGTCGAAATGACGGTCAAGGGTCTGGCTGCCGCCTACGGTGTCGATTACGAACTCACCCGCATGGGCGAGGCCGTGACCTACCGCGGCGACGAAGAAGCCGTGACCATCGTCAAGGAAGCCGCGGCCAAGGTTCCGGGCGTGGACAGCGTCGTCGACATGAACGCCAAGGTGGGCAGCGAAGACTGCACCATGCTGATCCGACGAGTTCAGGAGCATGGCGGCAAGGCTGTGTTCTTCTACTACGGCTGCAACCACCCGGGTCATCACCGCGGAGATTTCTGCATCCAGGACGAGACGTCGCTTCCGATCGGCTTCGGCGTCTTCTCCGGCTTCATCCAACGCATCAATGGCGTCGGCTAAATTCAGCAGTCTCTAAGAGTCAGCTTCAGAAATGAGCAAGGCTCCGAGTATCGCAAGATGCTCGGGTTTACGTTTTAACCATTCCCGCTTGCGCGGGGAAGTTCGTTTGAATTCATCAGGAGGAATAAATCATGAAAAAGACCAATCTTTTGCTGGCTGCCGCTTTCTCGATGGCTCTCGGCTCGATCGCCATGAACGCCTCTGCCTGCTCCACGGTCGTGGTCGGCAAGGACGTTTCCGCCACCGGCCAGATCATGATCGGCCACAACGAGGACAATGACCTTCGCATCGTCACGAGCCAGTACTGGGTTCCGGCAGCCGACCACAAGGCCGGCGAACTGATCACGTACGAACCGACGACCGCCAAGATTCCTCAGGTTTCTCATACGTACGGCTTCTATTGGACGCAGACTCTGCATCCGGACGGCTATTCCTTCTCCGACGGCTTCGTCAATGAAAACGGCGTCGCCATCGTGACGAACAACTGCAACAATACGTTCGAAGAAAAGAATCCGGTTGTTGACGGCGGCGTCGGCTACGGCATCCGCCGCCTGCTCGCCGAACGCGCCAAGACGGCCCGCGACGCCGTCGACATCGCCATCGACCTCGTCACGAAGTACGGCTACATCACGGGCGGCCGCACCTACACCGTCGCCGACCGCAACGAAGCCTGGCAGATCATGCTCCTCAAGGGCCATCGCTACATCGCCCGCAAGGTTCAGAACGATGAAGTCACGTACATCGCCAACGCCTTCGCCTTTGACAAGGTCGACGTCAACTCCAAGGACGTCATCATGTCGCCCGACCTGATCGAACATGCGATTAAGACCGGCCACTACAAGCCCGCCAAGGCCGGCGACTACTCCGACTTCTCCTTCCGCAAGGCCTATCAGCCGATTGAACGCCGTTCAGCCGACTGGAACAAGGACCGCGCCCAGACCGCTTGGGAAATGCTGATGGGCAAGGAAACGATGGACCAGGAAGCCTTCCCGTACTCGGTGAAGCCGTCCAAGAAGCTCACGGTCTCGGACGTCCAGAAGATCGTCTCCGGCCACTGGAAGCGCGAAGCCCGCACGAGCGGCTTCTTCCATCAGTCGATGCGCGACATCTGCAACGTCGGTACGTTCGAATCCGTGGTTTACGAAATGAACGCCGACCCGTTGCTCACGCGCGGCTGGCGCACGTCCGCCCGTCCGTGCCAGACCCCGTTCGTTCCGTTCTTCCCGCTCGCCAAGCCTGCCGAAGCCCAGTCCTTCATGACGCCTGAAGTTGCCACGGCCGAACACTTCCATGCCACGCCGGACCGCTTCGACTTCAAGGACGACTTCGGTCTCTACACGGCTCTGAAGACCCAGAACCTGGTCGACTATCTTGACGACGGCACCCGCGCCGACCTCCGCAAGGTTATCGACGCCCAGCAGGCCAAGTGGCTTGCGGAAGGCGATTCCGTCCTCAAGACCGCCCGGTATCTTGAAAAGAACGTCTCGCAGGACAAGGCCAAGGCATACCTCCATCAGTATTCTGCCGAAGCCTACAACGTCTCGATCGCGCTTCTTGAAGACGCCTTCCAGAACATGAAGCCGCTCAAGATCGAAATTCTCGCCGACACGCTCTCCCTCTCCAAAAAGGATACGGTTAACGTGGTCGTCTTCGGCGAAAAGGGCCTCGATCTCTCCAAGGCCAAGAAGGAAAGCTTCGTCTTCGGCATCACCTATCCCGACCCGAACGTCGACGTGAACCTCAAGCGCGCCAAGGCAACTAAGATGGCTCTCAAGGACGTCAACGGCGACGGCGTGAAGGACCTGGTCCTCACCTTCCCGTCTGACGCAGCCGCCAAGTACGGCTTTGACGGCGTCAACACCGACCTCTGGCTCTTCGGCGAAATCGACGGCCAGAAGAAGGGCGGTTTCGACCTCGTCCGCATCGTCAAATAACCGCATGAAAGCTGATTGAAGCCCGCCGCAAGATGGGCCTCAATCAACAATCTGCATCAACCAGCCCGGAAAGCCGACCAGTTTTCCGGGCATTCTTTTTCCCGACGGTTCAAGTCATAACCCAGAGGTAGATTTTCTCTTGCTCTCCAACAGATCCGAAAACATGTCGGAGTCCAGCGCCCACGGTAGCGGCATTGCCGCTTTCTAGTACATCGTTCGTGAAATACGTTAATTAATTGATCAATCCTCTTATCCTTCGTTGTGAGCCTGCAATAAGCGAGGACTACCCTGTAAAAGCCGACTCTATATCCTCAAGCTTCCATTTCCAGCGAT
>UQUM01000013.1 GCA_900544255.1 uncultured Sutterella sp. | reverse complement strand
CTCCCCCTCCCCCTCTCTCCCCTCCTGCTTCCCCCCCCCGCCTCCCCTCCCCCCCCCCTCGGTGGGGGGTGCCCCGGCATTTTTTTGCCGACCGACGGCATTTTCCGCTTTCAGAATAGCCAATATTGCCTTAAGAGCATGCTCGAAGGACGCCTACTTTGCGTCCGTTCCGCACTCTGCCAACGAACGAAACTTCGTTTTTCTTCAGAAAAAAAAACGCTACCACTCTCATGAGTTCCGCTTTATCAGCAGAAGACTGCTCACCATAATGCAGATTTTTGATCTGCTCAGAGGCTTCCACCTAAAGGCGTTCCGCCGCTTTCTCTTTCCTTCCGGGAAAGGTATTTGAGCTCAAACACCCAGTGTGTCTTTCCTGCATCGACTTCCAAGTCAAAGCGCCCGAATGCATTGAGGACTTCAATCTGAGAATAAAGCCTTGCCCCCATCAACATGGCCTGCAGGAACCCTCGGCAGGCAAATTCGTCGCGCGCCGGGTAGCGCTGATAGTCCAGCGCCAAGAACATGCGGTTGAAAACTTTCATCGCCGTGTCGGGGTTGCCTTCAGCAAGCACCGCCGCCATATTTCCAGCACCGATCCCATTCAAAGATTGACCGGCCAGCAATTTCTCGCTGTAGATATCCCCCAACGTCGCCGCCACCTCTGAGTTGGGGTACCCCACGTAATAATTCCCGTAACGAACGTCTTTGATCGTCAGGTACCCCGTCTGCGTGAGCAGCGCTACGCCGGAAATCTCATCTTCGTCTACCGATGTCTGAAGGGCGGCTTTACTACGGCGCTTCAACTGCTGAAACTCCACCGGATTCCGTAGCGAATGATCCTTGACAATAGCTGGCAAAACCGGCCTTAGTCCGATCCAAAAAACGCAGCACAGACCACGGGTTATAAACGTGCTTCACAGCCTCGGCATCAAGGCCGCGCCCAAAGCTGCTGATCCCAACGAATCACTCTCGGACTTGGAAAAACTATTCAGCAGTTTCCTTGAACTGCTGCCGTCGGACAATAGCAACAGTCGCACAACCGAACCTATTACGCCTAAAAATGACTCTGACCTCGTAAGCAAGTTATACCTTTAGTCAGGAGTTACTTACTCCACCAACAACACACTGAATTTACTCGCAAAAGAAAAAATCATCCATGATTTTCATTTCAGAAAAAATATCGTTTTGACTGAATTCGAAAATTTTTGTGACAAACAGAAGTCTTACCTTACCTTCGGTTGTCTTTATCCCCCAATAAACTGTTCCATAACTCTTTGAACTCATTTGTTTCGACCGAATCCCTGATGACAAAGGATCATAAATACGCCTCGATTTTTTCCTCTCATTCTTCTGCCGGCACCAAAACACGATTTTCCAAGCAATGAAACTACGGCTTTAACGTTTATCGATAACCCATAAAAAAAGGCAGCCCGAAAGCTGCCCCCGACGTCATCAACCCGACCTTAAGCCTTCTTGATGAGCATTTCTTCAGCCGTAATACCGGCTTCAAGCGCCTGCTTGAACCACACGGGCTTCACGCCGCGCCCCGTCCAGGTTTCTTCCCCCGCGGGATTCTGATACTTAGGTTCCACAGGCTTACGGGTCTTGGGGGTTTCGATCGCCGCCGCACCGCAACCGACTTCGGCAGCCGACAACGCAAACTGCTTCGTCAAATTACGAGCCACTTCCAGCGCATCGGCACGAATGGCGTCGTATTCTTTCTGCAATTCTGCCTTTTTGGCATTCAACGCTTCCAAGCGTTCAAAAAAATTCGTATCCATTATTTTTACCTTTCTGAAATTTTCTTTCGCCAATATGGGGAAAGACACGCTCGTTATTATACGATCAATTGCAATTTATTAAACAACCTTCATTGAGTCGTTGAATTTACTATCATCAAGACTCGCCAATCAATTTCTATTTCATTTATTTATTCTTTTAAATGCCGTAATTTCTTTACTCCGAACATTCTCAATCATTACTTTTATCCGAACCATCAGTAGAAACACCTACCTCTTCCGTCCCGTTTTTATCTCCCGGAAATCTGCTACACTCACGCCCCGAACTTAATCAACACTCTAATTCAAAATTTAATTTCATGAGCACCTCTGAAATCAACGGTGCGACGCCGCACCGCATGACGCCGCCCGATATCGGATTAAGAGCCATACTGAAACTTGCGACCCCGATTTTCATTGCGAACCTATCCATCATGGGCGCGGGCACGATCGACACCGTGATGGCGGGGCGCTTGGGAGCCGAGCATTTGGCGGCGGTCGCGCTTGCGAGCGCCACCGCCGTCATGATCTTTATTTCCCTCGTGGGGATACTGCAGGGCTTAAGTCCCATTGCCGGCCACCATTACGGCGCCCGCAAGTACGACAAAATCGGCTTTGAATTAGCGCAGTCGATGTGGCTCGGCATCGTCCTTCTCGTGATCGGGCTCACCCTTATGCTGCAGACGGACTTCTGGGTCAATTTCGGGGGCGCTCATGGCGAAGTCGCCCGCATGGCCAAAGACTATCTCTTTTATTCGGCCTTGGGGCTCCCTGCCGCTGTCTTTTCGCGTCCCTTCGTCGCGACAAATGCCGCCGTCAACCGCCCGAAGATGACGATGTACGTGTCGCTTCTGACGCTCGCATTGAAAGTGCCCTTGAACGCCCTCTTTATGTACGGCCTCTGCGGACTCCCCGCGATGGGCGGAGCGGGCGCCGGGGCTGCGACGTGCGTCAATTCCTGGGTCGCACTCGTTGCTTACTGGTTAATTTGGCGCCGCGATCCTTTCTATGCTCCGATGCGCTCAACAACGTTTTTTCGACCGCACTTCGCCTCCCTCGTGCAGCACCTCAAATTAGGCGTTCCGATCGGACTCTCCACCTTCTTTGAAGTGAGTTCCTTCACGCTGATGGCGATCTTTATTTCGCGCATCGGCACCATTGACGTCGCGGCGCACCAGATCGTCGCCAACATTACGGCTACGCTCTATCAGATTCCGTTCTCACTCGGGATTGCGGTAAGCGTTTTGGTGGCGCAGTGCCTCGGCGCGGGCTTTCCTCCGAAAGCCGAAGAAGTCACGTTCCGGGCACTGAAGGGCGGCGTATTCATTGCTGCATGCTGCGCGGCACTTCTCTATTTTCTCCGGGAACCGCTTGTCGCGCTCTACACCACGGACACGGCCGTGCAGAAGCTTGCCGTGACGCTTTTAATTTACGGCGTGATTTACCACAGCACGGACGCGTGCCAAACGATCAGTTCCTTCGCAATGCGCGGCTACCGCGTGACGTTCCTGCCGATGTTGGTCTACGGCGTCATGCTCTGGGCCGTGGGGCTCGGAGGCGGCTATTGGCTGGGCTTTTCCGCCGAAAGCGTGGGCGGCCCCTTCGGCGCGGAAGGCTTCTGGGGCGCGACGGCCTTCGGTCTCGCCCTAGCCGGGATTACGTTGGCAACGATGGTGACCTTCGTCGCCAAAACCCGAACCAAGGAATTTCTGACGCATCATCCGGCTTGATCACGCTCACTCCGCCGACGACGGGCCTCCTTCAGATGAGGCCCGTCATATAAATGGGCAGGTACACCACGTCGCCTTCTTTTTTCCAATCCTTGGTGTACACCACAAACTTCGTTCCCAGTTGGCGTCGGTATTTTTCGGAAAAAAGGTCAAGCGACGTGTGCCGCTTGTAATCTCCCGACTTCACTTCGAGCGGCGAAATCTTTCGCTCCCGTCGAATTAAAAAATCGATTTCCAGACTGCGCCGACTCGCGTCCTCTTTCGCCTGAGAAAAGAAAAAAAGTTTTCGGCCAGCAGCAACGAGCAACTGTGCCGTCACATTTTCAAAAAACATCCCTTCGTTAAGACCAGCTTTGTCCGCAAGGAGAGCATGCGCCACGGCTTCTTCCGTCACCGTCCCGTCGTCCACCGCCATGGACGTGAGAAGCCCCGTGTCCGCCATATAGCATTTGAGGTATGTACGGTCGGTGTTCATCTGCAGTCCCACGGTCGGCTCCGTCGCATTGAAACAGAGATTGACAACTTTGGAATCCGACAACCACAAAAACGCTTCTTCGTAATCGCGCATCCGAGCACTCTTACTAAGGCTCGCCAGTCGGAAGCGTTTTTCGTGTCTGGACAACTCCCCGGGCAATGCGTCAAAAATTCCCCTCACCTTGAGGTCATAGCCTTCGGCGTACTTACCGATATCGTCCCTATACAGCGTCAGGATGTTTTTGTGAACTTCCTTCACCGCCAGCAAATCTTTGGATTCGACGTAGCGCTCCACCGCCTGCGGCATACCGCCGACAAACATGTACTCGCGAAAAAGCTTCATCACCTCGCGATGCAGCGCGTCCCCCAGAGGTTTCTCTTTTTCAAAGCACGACCGAACGTAGTCAAAAAGATCCTCCCGATTGAGGCCCCACAGAAACTCTTCGAAATCCAGAGGCGTGAGTGCCAGTTTTTCCTCTTCCGACGGAATGAGAATACCCTGAGTGTTGCGCCGAATGCTGATGAGCGACCCTGACTCAACAAAATCGAACCGTCCGTCCGCCACAAAATGCTTCACCATCTGGCGCGCCAGCGGAAAGAGTTGTATTTCGTCCAAAACGATGCAGGACTCTCTCGGATAGAGTCGGGGCTTCGTTAAGAGCGAGAGCCGCATAAAAAATTAATCCAAATACGCCGCAGATTACGTAAAAAGCGCCTCCCGAGCCGGAATCGGCCGCGAAAAGTCCAGATAGACAGCTGTCTTATATTCCCGACTGACGAAATCCCGAATGAGATAGGTCTTCCCGACGCGTCGGGCACCCTCAACAAGAATTGCCGTTTTCCCTTGCGACCGTTCCTTCCAATCCAAAAGACGCTGATAAGCCTTTCTTTTCAAACTGATAGCCATTACTTCGCCTATATTTTTGCACGAAATCGCAGAAAATTATAGGCTGATTTGCACGAAATCGCAGTTTAAAACCAACCGTTTTCGCACGAAACCGCAGTTTCTTAAAAGCCGTCGCTTTTATCTTCGATAACGGAAATGTCTTCGCGGTGCCGACAGAAATTCAGGACGGCTTCCACAAAATCCCGCACGCCGTAAATCGTCATGAAACCTGCGCTCACCGGAATCGCCGCGTAGGCCCATCGCACCTGCAGCCAAGGGATCGACTGGAAATACGCCTGAGAACGCAGTACCCACACCCAGCCGTACCAACAAATGACGGCATACATCACGAGTTCGATGAGCGTCACCGCAACGCGCGCCGCCCGCCCCGCGTCCGTCCCCGACAAGCGTTCCGTCAAAACGTCCACGACGAAGTGACTGCGAGTGCGCACGAGTTCCTGCGCCCCCAGGAAAATCATCCAGATGAGGCAAATCTGAATCCAATCGTCCGTCTGCGTGAAGTTGTAGACCGGCACAAACCGCACGAAAACGTTCAAGAGGAACATCACGAAGATCGCCGCCAACGCCGCCGAAGCAATGCCGCGCGCCGCCATCCCCACCCAGTGATCAAATTTTTTCAACATCGTCATGACGTCCGGCCTCCTACGGAATCAGGTTCGCGAGTCCTAGGGAGAGCCCCGGGACAAAGGCCACCAAAAGCGCAGCGGCAATCATGAGAAGCACATACCCGACGCTTGCCTTTGCCACCGCCATCACCTTTTCACCGGTAATGGAACTCATGACGTAGAGATTCAATCCCACCGGAGGCGTCAGTACCCCCACGGCAAGCGAAATGCACATCACGATCCCCAGCTGCACCACGTCATAGTGAAAGGTCTTCGCAAGGGGCACGAAGATCGGCACCGTGATGAGCAGAATAGCCGTCCCTTCCATGAAGCATCCCATCAAAACGAGCACGGCAATGATGATGAGAAGCACCGGCACCACGGACGTAAAGCTTGTCGTAATGAACGCGATCGCCTGCTGCGGAATGCGGGTGTAAAGAAGAACGTACTGAAAGAACCCCGCCGTCGCAATGACGAACATCACCTTCGCGGTTTGTTCGGCAGTCGTCCAGAAAATCCGCGGGAAGTCTTTCCAATGCAGGGTCTTAAAAACAAAAAGCCCCAGCACCATCACATAAAGCGACGCCACGGCCGCCGCTTCCGTCGCCGTAAAGAGCCCGGCGAACATCCCTCCGATCACGATAACAGGGGTCATCAGAGCAAAAAAAGCGTCTTTAAATGCCTGCCAACGCTCTTTCCACGGTGCGGGATCCGTTTTGGCGTAGCCGTTCTTTTTTGAAATCCATGAAGACCACATCATGAACATCAGCCCCAGCATCAGCCCGGGCACGGCGCCCGCCGCAAAAAGCGAATTCACGCTCGTCTGCGTGAGTCCCGCGTAAAGGATGAGCGTGATGCTCGGCGGTATGATGGGCCCCAAAGCACCGCCCGCCGCAATCGTCGCACAGGAAAACGCCCGATCGTACCCTGCCTTCGTCATTTCATTGATGGCGATCATGCCGATGCCTGCAGCGCAGGCGGCGGCCGATCCCGACATCGCCGCCATGATGACGCAGGCGACGATCGCCGCGTTTGACAATCCGCCCCAGCGGTGTCCCAGGCACACGCGGCCGAACCCGAAAAGGCTGCGACTGATGCCGCCGACGCTCATCAAGTTTCCCATCAAGAGGAAAAACGGAATCGACATCAGCGTGATGCCCGAGACTTGGGCAAACATCCGCTGCGGCACCAAAAAAAGGCGCGCGGCGTCCCCCCCTGCCAAAAGAAATGTCGCCACCGAGGCAAAGCCCATCGTCACGGCGGTGGTGACGCCCAAGAGCATCAGCACCAGGACGGCGGCAAAGATGGCGAACATAACCATGTCGGGGAATCCTTATCGGGGAAAAATGAGAACAGGCGACAGTGTACACGCCCGCCCCAAGAAAAAAGCCCCGCGGCACGTGTCCGAGAGGCTTTCTGAAACGCAAAAGAGAGGACTACTGATTGGCCTTTACGGCGGTAAGCAGCTTATCCATTTCCTTTTCACCGGCGAGTTTCCCCACCTTTTCATACGCGGGCTTCATCTTCGCCACGAAAGACGCGCGATCGGGCGTCGTCACGTGCATGCCCTTTTTCTTCAGTTCTTCGACGACCGCACTTTCCCCTTCGGAAATCCGCACTCGGGTGAGGTTCTGCGCTTTGACGGCTTCTTCCCGAATCACCTTCTGCACGTCGGGCGCTAAGCCGTCAAAAAACATCTTGTTGACGAGGAGCACCTGGCAGTCAAAATAGTGGTTCGTCATCGCGAGTTCGTTCTGCGTTTCGTAAAGCGAATCCGCGAGAATCGTAAAGACCGGGTTTTCTTCCCCCACGACGACGCCCTGCTTCAACGATGTATAAAGCTCGGAATACGCGATCTTCTGCGTGTTGGCACCGACGGCATCAAAGGCGGCGAGAAGCCCCGTGGAAGGCGGCACGCGAATTTTGAGTCCCTTCAAGTCGTCCGCGGTGTTGATCGGCACATTTTTGGTCGTCGTCTGCCGGAACCCGTAGTCAAACATCGAAAGCCCCAGCGCATCATGTTTGGCAAGCCCCTCGTTCATCCAGCCCATCACGAAGTTGTCGATCGTACGATGGGCGTGCGCATAGTCCGAAAAAAGAAACGGCGCCGTCATCGCATTTAAGCGCTTGTCGTACATCGCGAGGTTTCCCAGGGACACCACGGCCATGTCAAGCGCCCCCAACGTGATCTGCTCGGCAAGGGCCGGCTGATCGCCCAATTCGCCCGCGGGATACACCTCCACCTTCACCTTGCCACCCGTGCGTTTCGCGACATTTTCGGCAAAGACCGTGGCGGCTTCATGATGCGCGTGCGACACCGCCGCCGTATGCGCGAGTCGGATCGTCTCCGCAGACGCCGTAGTACCGAAAACCGACAACGCCAAAGCGCCTGCCGTGAGAAGAGTCGTGAAAAACCGCTTAGCCATGGGAATTTCTCTCCGCGAGTTGGTGGAAAAAACTAGGCGAATTGTCGGACACCGAGTGCGATTTCGCAAGAAAAAAGGCGTCACAGCCTTCAGGCGTCCGTAAAAATTCGAAATTTCCCTGCAAAAACGTACAATGAAAAGTTCACGGCCGTCTCACCTCAGGAAAAGCTTTTCACTACGGACGGCACTTTAAAAAAATCACTTACGGGATACATAAGAACAATGGACGGAGCACTACTCATTAAAGTCGACATGGTTCAGTCGGTAGCACTGGCCGTCGCCACGTACTGGCTGGGTTCGGTCATCAAAAACCGCGTCGGGATTCTGCAGAAATTTTCCATTCCGACCCCGGTCGTCGGGGGGATGATCTGCGCCCTGTTGCTCTCCGCGCTCGAATACGCGGGACTCATCCAGGTGACGTTTGATTCGACGCTGCAGAAACTTCTGATGCTGGGGTTCTTCACCACCATCGGCCTCATGGCGAGCCTCAAAATGCTCACGGCGGGCGGAAAACTCCTGCCGCTGTTTCTTGCCGCCGTCACCGTGCTCGCCATCTTGCAGAACCTTCTCGGCATGGGCGCCGCCAACCTCATGGGCATCGACATGCACTACGGCATTCTCGCAGGCTCCGTCTCCATGATGGGGGGCTTAGGCACGGCAGCAGCCTTCGGCCCTTATTTTGAACAAACCTACGGCATCACGGGCGGCACCGCCATGGCCATTACTGCCGCCACCTTCGGCATGGTCGCGGCTCTCATGATCGGCGGTCCCTTCGGCGAATGGCTCATCCGCCGCTACAAAGTGCAGGTACCGACCCACGAACACGACAGCGAACCCCTACGCATCCCTGAAGAGGTCGAAGCCGGTATCCGCGATGAAAAATCCGGTTCCGTTCCCACCTTCACTCACGAGCTCATGAAGGCCGTAAGCATCGTGACGCTCTGCCTCGCGGTGGGAACCGTGGTTTCGGATTTTCTCGGAAACTACATCACGCTTCCCGCCTACATCGGTTCCATGATCGTCGCAGCGGTCGTACGCAACGTCGGAGACTTCACGGGCGCCTACAAGGTGCAGGGCAAAGGGATGGATGCCGTCGCCGACATCTGCCTCGTGCTGTTCGTGACGATGGCGATCAACAGTCTGAAACTGCATGAACTCCTCAATCTCGCAGGCCCTTTGGTCGTCATGCTCGCGCTGCAGACCGTTCTGATGCTCGTCTTTGCTCTGGGGATTCTCTACTTTCTTCTTGGTCGCGACTACACCGCCGTGATGCTCACGGTGGGCGGCATCGGTTTCTCGATGGGGGCGACCGCGAACGGCCTCGCCAACATGCAGGCCTTAGCGGAAAAGTACGGTTCGAGTCCGCAAGCTTGGCTCATTGTGAGTGTTGTGGGAGCGTTCCTTATCGACCTCATCAACGCCTTGCTCATCACATGGATGGCAACGTGGTAGTTCGCTGACCTTCTCAGCAAAACGCCCCGGCAGCGCGAGCTGTCCGGGGCGTTTCTGTTTTCAGCTACTCGTCAAAATATCAGAAGCTGTAACGCATGCCGACATTCCACTGGTACGGTGCCTTCACCGGCGTACCGACCGACGTCGCCAATTCACCGTAGGCAGAGAAACCGCGTCCGACACGGTAGGTACCGCCCAAGGCAAATTCGCCCCAAGTTCCGGAAAGATCCTGCTTCATGTCGTCCCCATTGGTGACGGATACTTTGGCTTCGCCGCAGTATTCGTGGGCCACGGACGCTTTCATGTAGACACTCCCCCGATCATAAGTGCGGCCCACCGACAACCCCAGCCGTCCCACAAGGCTTGAGAGCTGGTCCTGATGGGTACGGGCCGTACCGGAAGCACTCTTTGCTGCGTAATCGACGCTTTTTAAGACACCGTAGGTCACTTCCGCCTGCGGTTCCGCCCAAAAGCCGTTCTTCAGCGCAAATCGACGCCCAAATTCCGCAGCCGCCGATCCGCCCCACGTGTGGAAGCTGCCGGAAGCCTTTTCTCCCGTACGATAGGCAAGATCGAAATCCGTGGAATACCGCGCCGCCTTCACAATGACATCGGCAAATGTCCCGTTTTCGTACTGCCAGCCACCGTAAACGCCGAGCGTGTAAGTCGCATCATCGGTCTTACCGTTATCAAGGTGTCCGCTGCCGTCGGTGTAGCTCGCCGCCACACCGAGGTATCCGCTGCGTGCAATCCGGGTATCAGCCCCCACCTGCAGCGTCGTACTTCGGTTCGTGAGATGCCGATCGCCGTACTTCATCTTGCCGCCGTAGACTCGAGCCCAGCCGCCGGAAGTACCTTCATACGTCCGCAGATCGCCCAACCGTTTGTCAACATCGTTCATCTGTGCACGCCACGATAAAGCGGCAAGACCGGCAATGTCATTGAGCGATTCCGCCACCGACGTGTTGCTTACCACGTAATAGTCTGAAGTCGTCATGCCGTCCGGGCCGATCGTGACACCGTACTCGGGCGAGCCGGCGGATTCCGCTACTTTGAGTCGGTACCCCAAATTACGACCCTCCGCTCCGGTTCCGGCATCATCACTACCTTCAAACAATTCCGACATCTTCACAAACTGCACCACCTGCAGATTCGCTAATTCCGACGCCGTATAGGTTTTGTCGGTCGTCCCCGTCACCGTGAGACTGCCGCCCCCCTCCTGCGACGCGAGCCTGATTTTCCCGCGGGAGAGCGCTCCGGCCTCAACCGTCACACGGCCGTCGCTGGTCAACGTACCGACAGCCAGCGTACCGCCAGCTTTGATCACAGCGTCTTTTTCCCCGCTTCCAGTCCGCGCAAGACTCGTAATACGGGAGTCTCCCGTGAGATTCAACGTCGCCCCGTCCCCCAAATTCAAATAGGTACCGGCGCCTTGAAACGGTGCTTCCGCCCCTTCATTGTCTTCCGCGCTCTGTACGGCCAATGCCACCATCCTCAACGTTTGTGTCGATTGGGTGAAATCCATCATTTCATCGCTGATCGTTCCTTCAAAGGACTGTCCGTCAGTGAGATCAATACGGGCAATATTCTGTGTCCGTTTGCCGTCGCTGCGAGTATTTTTAACGATGATGCGCCCCGCATGCAGATACAGTCCGTCGCTGTGAATATCGACGATGGAACGCTCGTCCCCACCGTCGGTCTTATCAATGACGATATCCCCGACGATAGTGAGCGATCGATGCGCCTTAATCGACACAATGGTCGGGAGATTCGTCCCGTAGGTTGTCCCGGAGGAACCTTGGGTATCGATCTGAACGGCAGCTGCTCCGGCCACACTTCCTTTATGGATAACTACTCGATCCGCGTTGGCTTGGAACATACCGCCCTGGCTCACTTTAACGGCCGCCACCTTGTCCTCAGCCGCGTTGCCATTCCATGCCGACGGCCCGCGAACCACCACACTCTTGTGCCGAAGCTCGTTGACGGATTCCGTCAAGTCACCTTCTTCGTTGTCACCTTCAATCCATCCGCCGTAAAGCTGATCTCGGGGGCCGTACCCCAAATCCACTTCACCGCCTTCCTTCACTTCAATCATGCCGGTGATGTCGACAGTGGCTTGTGAAACGCCCAACCGTTCAGTAACTTTATCGTAGAAAAATGACGCCTCGAAAGCGGATCCGTTATCCGCGTAAATCGCCCGTTTCGGCGAACGAATAACGAGAGTCCCGTCTTTGGGCCCGTACACCCCAACCGCCGAAGCGTAGTTACGTACGCCCGATTCAGAATTCGTCTGATCCTTCAACGTCTCCCCGGTGAGATAAACAGCCGCTCCTCTGGCTTGCTGCGTTCCGGGATTTTTCTGCTCAATGAGGATATCTTTGGCGTAAAGCCCGATCTGGGTGTATTCATCCTCACCGCTCTCTGCCGTCACATGATGCGAATCCGCTGAAATGACCGCTCCCTTGTCTGCGATCAACGTAATGCTGTCGGGGATGTTGTCCCGATTGTCAACCAGCGTTTTTCCGTCCTTCTCGTAGAAGTAGTAGCCCTTATCCGGCCCGGCCAAACCGTCTTGGTCTTCTGAGGAAGCGCCCTGCTTGAATTGCGCCCGAGGCAACGGAGCGACACCGAGGAAGATGTGATTACCGGCACCTTTCGAAGTGATGACCGGCGCACTTGAAGAATGCAGAGTGATGGCATCAAATCCGACGAAGCTACTTTTTTGATCGTCGTCGGAATGGTTGATGAGATTACCTTTTCCCGTTACCGTGAGAGAGGTACCACGGTTCTTCGCCGCACTGACACTGAGGTACGATTTTTGTCCGTCAACTTTAGCCACTCCTTGAAAGCCTGCATCACCTGTGAAACAGATGTCTGCAACGGCATCGGCGTAAACCGTATCCTCCGTGACGGGATTGTTCAATTCAACGGTATCTGCAGTCCCCCCCCCCGGTCATAAGTGCTGCAGTCCCAATAACAACGGCCTTTGCGCCGATTTTCGTCTTACGGCGAGTCACTTCGCTGGTGACGGTCATCAGCCCTCTTGCGGCATTAAAGGCAACTTGGAACGTTCGATTCATCTTATCTCCTGAAAAACGACGCGCACCCAGCGGCGCATCTCCCAAAAACAGACGTCGGAAGTGTACCGCTGCCCGTTTCAGAATGCCGTTTTTGCCATCAGTTTTCCCGATTCGATCTTACCCACGACAACACCCGGTACCAGCCTTTCACGCAAAGCCCCACCATCACCGCGGAAACGAGCGTCCCTTCCCGCACCCCGACGGGCCCGCCCAAGAACGCAAAACCCAAAACCAAGGCGAGCAGTACCAGCAGAACGTCGTTCACAATCTTCATGTTGCCGAAGGGCTTCTTAAACCGCACGGATGCCGCGAGCACTACGCCTTCGCCGGGCTGAACGAGCGTTTTCGATTCCACCTGCATCACGATACCCAACGAAAGAATGACGTTGCCTGTCAAACTCATCAGCATCTGCGCCCACCAGCCTGACGCCGCGGCCCATTGAGCGGCCGAGGCAAAGAGCTGCATACCGCGATCAATAAAAAGCCCGAAGATCCATACGCTCGGAATCTGCCAGAGGGTCGTCCAATGAAAAAGTTTGCGCAGAAGCACCCACTGCATGAAGACAAAAAACACATTGACCCAAAACGTCGTCTGCCCGAAGGTAAGTCCCGTGATGGCCGCCAACACATAGGGAGTACTTGAAATAGGCGTTGTTCCCAACTGCGCCTGTGCCACACAGGCAATGCCGGAGGCTGACGTAAACATGCCGAGCCCCAACAACCCCCAACGCCCTGCAAGTTTTACCGATTTTTCAAAGTCAACCGTCATTTCGTTGCCGTCTCCGAGAACTAACGGATCGCCATCTTAAGCGATCCCGATCCGGTTTTTGCCAAAAAGTCTTCTGAAGGACTTCCTCACCGATACAATTCGTCCGTCTTTTTCACCCTCTGCCGCCATGCCTGAAAAACGTCGCTTTCCCCATACGGCCGAAGCCCTCCGTACGTTCTTCCGCAAAAAAAAGGTCACCGATTTTGCGCCCCTGGAAGCGTTCCTCGGGCTTAAACCCGGGTACTTCCGCACGATGACGTCCGTCAACCCCGCCGGGCGCCCAAGCCAAGCCGTTTTGACCCGGATGACGCAGTATTTCGGTCTCAAGACGTTGCCCGCCTTGATTCGAAAGGGGTATGAAGCCGACAACGTCGGAGTCGTAAAACCCTGCGACGTGGTAAACGACGACGTGCCGCCCGCCGCCCGGTGGCTGCGGGAAAACCGCGTGAAAGCCAAACTGTCCCAAGCAGAACTTTCCCGACGGCTCAGCGTCTCCCCCACCGTCGTAAGCCGCGTGGAACGCGGGCGGCACCGTCCGACAAACGAACTCCTCAAACAAGCGGCCGAGGTGTTCGCCGCCCCGGTGCCTCAGAAAATTTTGGATGAAAACGCCACCGAACGCTATCAGGATCGCTGGGGGATCACGGTGCTCCCCTCACAGAAACCTCGTCTGAACCAACACTCCGTCAAAGGCGTCTGTCCCTACACAATCGCGGCCCTGCGGGAATTTCTGATTAAAAACGGCATCACGAGCATCCCCTACATTGCCGAGCATCTTGAGGTTCCGGAGCGCGTGGTAGAAAAATGGTTTGAAAAGAACTCACGTTACCGCCCGACTCACGAAAAAATCATGGCGCTCATGGCTCTCACGGGACGCTCCTACATACCGACCGTCATTTCCAATGCCTGGTATATCGACATCCGAGGGTCTGAGGATCCGGACGGTATGCTGCGGCGCGACGCTTCGCCCGAAGCCATGTGGTTGCGTCGTACCCGCTTGGAGAACCTCTACACCGTCGCAGAGCTTGCCGATCGCCTCGGCCTAACGGAAGATGAACTGCGGGCGATGGAAAACGATCGGACGCCGATTCAACCGACGCTTCTCACCGAAGTCGCGGACAAACTGAAAGTATCACTGCCGCGGCACCTGTTACCGGTCAAGAAACCGGTTTTTATCTCACTCGGCCAAGCTTTGAGAGAAATTCGAGTCGAGCTCGGTTACAGCCGACGCATTTGGGCGTCCGCCATGAGGGTCTCGCAGAACACGCTCAAGGCGATGGAGATCGGCGACGGCCCCGTCAGTGACGAGAACTTAAAAAGCTTTGCATCCGTCTGCGGCTTCTCTGCCGTCCCCAAAGAATGGCTGCTCCTGCGGAAAAAAGACGGCCGCGAATCCTCATAGCCTGGAAAGTTCAACACACCTCCATTCGCTTTAAGAACGGGCAACCCAAATTCGCCCATTTTCGCCCGTCCTTTGTGAAACGGTTCCCGCTCGAAAGAAATGCCTGCCAGGCATTCACTTCCGGCAGGCATCTGAGGGTTATTCAGTCTTCATTCAAAGTGCCTTCACACGTTCCACCTGACGGCCCGGATCCACCACCACGGCTTTCATGCCGCGTTTTTCAATCGCCTCCTTACCGCGTTCCGTGCAGATGACGGTCGCGCCCTTGGCAATGACCTTGCCGTCCCAGAGCACCTTGCGGCCTTCCACAAAAGTAGCCTTCGGTTCCTGTGTGGCGTAGTCGTAGATCGTCATATCGGCGTCCGCGCCCACGGAGAGATGCCCCTTCGTCGTCAAGCGCAGCATACGGGCAGGGTTCAGGGACGTCTTCTGCGCAAACTCCGAAAGACTCAGAATGTCAAGCTTCACGAGCGACAAACCCTGCGACAAAATGACGTTGCGCGGGATGCAGCCGCCGTCCGTCGAAATTGCATCAACCACGAAACTGCCGTCGTCGCGCTTGGCTTCCGCAAGCATGATGCGGGGCATCGGCGGATTGACGTTGAAACTGCCGCCCACATTCGTACCGGCATCTTCCCAGAGTTTCAGCGCTTCTTCGCCCGTCATCAGGTCGGAATAGCCGCCCGCGTCGTAAACAACGAAAGCCTTCCCGGCCAAAATAGCTTTCTTCACCCCGTCGCGGTCTTCGGAGAAACCGAATTTTCTCAGGCAGTTCCCCGTTACCTTGGACTGAATCTTCCCGGTTTCGTCGCACGTCAGACGCGTGCCGTTCTTAGGCGAAATGTAGCTTTCGCAGAAGATGTTGGGGTTCTTCTTCAAAAGATCGATCGCAATTGCCACTTCTTCCAATTCGTTCTTGATCGCGCCGCGGCAGTAGGCATTGATGTGCGCGAGATGCAGCGGATAGCCGTCCGCCATCGCCACGGCTTCCTGCATGCCCTCGATGTTGGAACCGTGTTCGCTCGTGCCGGCATGCCAAGCGACGTAGGCGCGGCGTTCAAGTGCAGTCTTGATAAGAAGCGACGACACGTCGGGTTTCAAGGGGTAGTGTCCGCCCAAAAGTTTCACGCCGAGCGCCCCGTCATCAAGGCTCTTGTCGATCAGAGCTTCCATCTCCGACTTTGTGGGATGGTCGTTCTTGAAGGTAAAGGGGGGCGAGGCGAACTGCAGAATTGCCATGTTGATCCCGGCACCGTATTCGGGCACTTTATCAAGGATGTCTTCCAAGGGACCCGCCATGTCAAGGCACGTCGTCACCCCCTTCATTGCGAGCATCCGCGCGCCGTAGGGACTGCCCCACATACTGCCCAAATGCACGTGGCTGTCGATGATGCCTGGCTGCAGGACGTACCCCGAGAAGTCGACGATTTCCTTAGCGTCCCCCGTAAGATCGCGCCCCACGGCGGCAATCTTGCCGCCTTTCACCGCCACATCGGCCTTACCGTTGACGTGGTTCAACGGATCGACCACATGAGCGCCCTTGATGAGAAGATCAAACATCGTTCTACTCTCCTTTTTTATGAATTTTTCGCCGGTGCAACCGGGGAATCGGCTGCTACCGATACGTCTTACTTTAGCGCGTTCAGATAAATTTGGAAAAAAAATAGTAAATCGATAGAAAAATGCACTTCGATTCGTATTGTCTGTACTACCCTTTTTTCACTTTATTTCAGAAAATTTTATATAAAAAATTCTTGCTGTCGCTACTGTAGCGGCCACCGTCGCCGCTTCGGGTACCGCCGCAGGCGACGGCGTCAAAATGACCTTTGCCGGTCACGAAATCATCATCAATCTTTTGGACACCCCGATGGTCCACGCCTTTCTCACTCAACGGCCGATGACGCTCATGTCCGAAGACTTCAACGGCAACGAAAAAAAACAACTACCTGCAGCAGAAACTCTCAATTGCGAGTGACATCCACGCCGAAGAAACGAAGGGGAACTTTTGCTACTACGCGCCTTGGGGAAATCTCGCCGTCTTCTATCAGGACATAGGCTACAGCGAGAGTCTCTACATCCTCGGCACCATCCGCAGCGGCAAGGAACTCCTCGCCCGACAAAAAGGCGACTTCCGCGCAATGATTGACCGCGTTAAACCGCCCGTTAACCCACCTGAGGCCGACGTTTCAATACCGGTCGTTTTTTGATCTCACGCTAATTTCAAACGCTTTACCAAACTCTCTATATCGCGCCGCGCAGACACCGCTTCCGACCGTTATCCGGTGTACGGCACCGATGCGGACGTGCGCCGTCGGATCGAAAAAAAATCAGTCTTCTGAAATAGTCCTGTACCACGTCTCTTTCTACGGGCGTCACCGCCGGCATTTTTTTCATCGTGCCTTTTCGAGTTTTCCTGCTTATCCGCGGCCCGAAAAATCCGCTATATTTGCGCCCCTCAACAAGGTGAGTCGTTTCCCTGACTCCCCTCAAGCCGATCAATAATCAACCTCATTACCCCCGATAATCCAAAATGGCTGCCCAGCATCACGAATGTTCCGAACAGGAAATTGACTTTCTCTTCCGCGTCATCGACGAAGGCAAGATCGAGTTCGTCCGTTGGGCCATGGAGCAGGGCGTCGATCCCAACCTCGAATCTCCCAAAAGCGGTGCCACGCTTCTGACGGAAGCAATTTCCGCCCTGCAGCCCGCCATTGTCGAACTTCTTGTTCAGTACGGCGCCGACCCGGAATTTGCGGACGACGAAGGCATTACGCCCTTGGAACTCGCGCAGAAAACCGGGAACCCCGCCATGATTGCGTGCCTTGAAAAAGCCGCTTCGGAAGCGGAGTCGAACGACGAGCAAGAACCCGTTGAAGAAGCAACGGAAGAATCCACCGAAGATTTCGAAGGCGATTCGGACGAAACGTCTGAAAGCGATGATGAAACTTCGGAAGAGGAAGATTCAGAGGAAGAAGAGGGGGAAGCGGACGAAGACGATACGCCCGACATTGAACTCTCCTTCATTCAGGTGAAACCGCTGTCTGATGAAACGTACTACAACGTGATGTCCCGCATTTCTCAGATGGCAATCGACCGCACGGTGCTTTTGGGGTTCTTAAAGGCGCAGCACTGCCGTACGCTGGAAGAAGCGTTGGAAGTCGAAGACGGCGCCGTCGCAGATAATTACGATCTCTACCGCGCGCTGAAGCTCTTTGCGGATACGATTGCGGACGAAGAATAAGGGCTTGCCCCCTTTCTTCTAAAAGCCTCCTTCGGGAAGCTTTTTGTTACACTCAAAACGACTGTCACCACCGGACGGCGGCCTGTCGGCACCCTTCAAAAACCAGAACCCCCCGACTCCTCACTGGGAACCGGGGGCATTTTTGACGCAAGTCGTCAGAAGATTACCTGAGCGTCACGATGCGGTTGCCATCAATGACTTCAAACGTATCGCCGTCCTTCACCAAACCGCGGATGTCGGTGAGTTCGGCGGGGAGCGCCTTCACGTCGGTCACGGCTTCAGACGCAACGTCGATCGTCACGAGAACGTTGTAGTTCTTGGAAACGCAGTAGAGCTTACCGGCTTCGTAGACCATACCGGTCACATAGAGTTCGCCCAGGGTGCGGCCTTCTTTGAGGTTCGCTTCGGGTTCGAATTCCGCTGAAAGCGTCCAGTCCTTCTGCATCGCCTTCGAGATCACGAACTTCTTCTTATTCTTGTTGTCGGGCACGGTTGCAGTGTAAATGTAGCGGCCGTCCGTCGCGGAAGAATGCACGTAGCTGAACTTTGCGCGTTCCGTATCGATGCGGGAGCGCCCCAAACCGCCCACGTGTTCAACGGCGTCTCGACCCGCGGTGAAGTTCGCCCATTCACGCACGTCGTCCGCCTTCGAATTCTGACGGAAACGCAGAATCGTCTTATTGGAACCCATGATGACGTAGGCGTCGTCCTTATAGGCCGTCACCCCCACGATATCGAGAACGTTCGCGCTGAACCACGGATCCATCGACGCGTGAATCTTCGGCGTGAGGTCGTCGTTCAAGAACCAGAAGTCGTACTTCGAAGTGACCACGTATTCGCCGCGGATCTTGGAGAGGGTGTTCAACTTCGCGTCAATCCCCTGCACCTTGCGTTCGCCCGCAATCGCGAGCATACCGTTCACGGGCACCGGGGCGTCGGCCGCATCGTGCTTAAAGGTAAGACCCAACTTCGCAGTGTTGTCGCGATAGGCGAAATCCGGTTCCTTCACGTCGCGCTTACCGAGGAAGTTGATGCCGCCCCACATGCCCTGCCAGCTGTCTGCGGACCAAGTCACATACTTCGGGTTAAAGGAGAAGCGCCAAGGATCGCCCTGGCCCCAGTACGGGGGCAAACCCGTCGTCCAAGCGGCCTGAAAGGCGTTCGAAGCGATGATCGCCGCCACGATGCCGAAAGACCACTTCATAAAGCCCGTCATCGGACGGAAGGGACGGCCCTTCAGTTCCGCGATGAGCGCATCAAAGCGAGGCGCCAAGAAGCAGGCCAAACCGAAGAGCACCACCACGCACCAGAAGACGATTTCCGCCCACATCTGCGTGTGAAGGCCCAGGATTTCAAGGCCGAACCCCTGACCGACGTCGCGGGCGGCGTGGTTGCCCAAATGGCGGAAGGAAGAATAAAGCCCCACGCCCGCCATCACGAGCATCATCGCGAGGTACTTCGGCTTAAAGCCGTAGCGCACCATAAAGAGCGCCACCACACCGATGAAGGCCATTTCTTCGCGCTGCCCCCAGCAGAGGGTGCAGGGGCTGTCGCCCATCATGTAGCCCAAAATCACGTTCGCGATGCCCACGGGCAGGAGAACGATCAACAAACCACCCCAGCAGACGATGTCGTACCAGGTTTTTGCTTTACCCAAATCCGAAGCGGACACGGGCTGAGAATAATCCGTCATTGTCCGACTCCTTAAAGATTGAGCACACCGAGGATCCCCGTGGAGACGTGTCCCACGTAGATCAATACCGTCATCAGCCAGCCGCCGACGGCAAGCCCCCAAGCGAGCTTTTCGCGTTCGGGCTTGAACCAAATCAAAAGCACCGCCGCCAAAAGCATCACGAGTTCCAAAAATTCCATGATGATTTCCGAAAATACCGACTTCAGGTGATGCCTAAGACACCTGTCTTAAGCCACAAGTCGTAAGGAGCGCGCATTCTACATATTTCCCCGAAGGGATGCTACAAATTGTTGCCGAGCGATTTCTCCCTGTGGGATAATGCAATTTCTGTATTGTTTTTTCCTTTATCGATAAGGGTGAGCCGTGTCAATCATCACAAACCCCATCGTCGTATCCGTCCTACTGCTGTGCGCTCTCTGTCTGATGCGCGTCAATGTTTTGCTCGCACTTTTACTGGCGGCCATCACGGCCGGCGTCACAGGCGGCGTGGGGCTCACAAAGTCCATGGATCTTCTCACCGCGGGCTTTTCCACGAACGCCACGACGGCACTCTCCTACATTCTCCTGGGCACCTTCGCAATCGCGATTGCCAATACCGGTCTCATGCAGATGCTGGTGAACTGGCTCTCTTCGCGCATGGGTAAGCGCCCCGTGCAATTCTGCTTTGTGCTCGCCTTCATTGCCTGCCTGTCGCAGAACGTCGTACCGGTTCACATCGCCTTTATTCCGCTGCTGATTCCGCCGTTGCTGAAACTCATGAACGCAATGCAGCTCGATCGCCGTGCCACGGCCTGCGCGCTGGGGTTCGGGCTCACGGCCCCCTACATTACACTCCCCATCGGGTTCGGCCTTATTTTCCAAGGTATCGTAGCGGACAGCCTCACCACGAACGGCCTTGCGACGACGGTCTCGGACGTCGCGCACGTCGCCTGGATCGCGGGGCTTGCGATGTTTGCGGGGCTTGCCTTTGCGATTCTCGTTCTCTACCGCCGTCCCCGCCACTATGACGACCGCCCCATCATCGGTGCCGATTCCAACCCTGCTCCTCAGTCCTTTACGAAAAAACACGCCGTCACGCTCGCCGCGATCGCGGCGGCCGTTGCCGTGCAGATTTACCTGGAATCCCTGCCGTTGGCGGCCCTGATCGGACTCATCGTGATGTTCGCGGGCGGCGCCTTCGCCTTCTCCAAAATGGACGAACACATCACAGGCGGCATCTCCATGATGGGGTTCATTGCCTTCGTGATGCTGATTGCCGGGGGCTACGCCAACATTCTTAAAGCGACGGGAGCCGTACCGCAGCTTGTGGAAAGCGTCGTGCCCTTAATCGGTTCGAGCCAATGGATTGCCGCCGTCATCATCACGCTCATCGGGCTTCTCGTCACCATGGGAATCGGCACAAGTTTCGGCACCGTACCGATTTTGGCCGTGATCTACGTGCCGCTTTGCTCAGCCGTCGGGTTTTCGCCGGCTGCGACCATTCTCCTGATGACGGTGGCGGGCGCTTTGGGGGACGCCGGGTCTCCGGCTTCCGACAGTACCTTAGGGCCCACGAGCGGCTTAAATGCCGACGGTCAGCACAACCACATCTGGGATACGTGCGTCCCCACGTTCCTCGTTTACAACATTCCTCTTTTGCTCGTCGGAATTCTGGTGAGTCCCTTTATTTGATGGTTTCCGCCCCATGATCTCTCGCCGTTTGTTGCTGCAGTTTGCCGCCCTTACGCTCGCGGCTCCCACGCTCCCTACCTTTGCCTACCTTCAGTGGCACGAAGAAGCTTTTCCGCTCGCGGCCAAGGACATCGAGGCACTGACTCACCATCCCTTCGTCACGGGACTCATTGAAGGCACCCTGCCGCAAGAATCGTTTCTCTGGTACCTCTGCCAGAACCTCAATTACCTGGCGGGCTACGAAAAAAGTCTCATGAAGTTGGCACCCAGACTCACCGATAAAGACGATCGGAAACAAGTCCTTGCCTGGGCGAAGGAAACGTCTGCTACCTATCGCTGGACTTCCGAAGTCATCAAGTCCTCCGCCCAACACCGCGACACAGATCGCTATCGCGCGGTGCGGCCTACCACACGGCGCTACATCGAGTGGGAAGCGGAAAATGCTGCCAAAGCCCCCGTGTCGGTCGCCTGGGCGACTCTTCTGCCCTGCTTCTGGGTTTACGGTGAAGTCGGCCGCTTTGTCTCTGCCAACAAAAAGCCGGATTCGCCCTACGCCGCCTGGCTTGACGGGTACGGTGATCCGGCCTACGCAAAAACGGTCAACGCTGCCGTAGCGCTCGCCGATCGCCTAGCGGCTCAGGACGCCAAAACCCGGAGACGAGCCACCGACGCTTTTCTCTCATCCGTGAAATTTGAAGCCGCACTTTGGGACGCCGCCGTCAAACTCGAAGCTTGACGGTCAGCTCTCATCCCCGAATTCCCGAGAAAACTTTCTCAGGCGTCCGATCAGGAACCCCGCCTGATACGCCGTTGCCTTGAGGGCATTCATAGCGCCGTCGATATCAACGGCAGGAAGCCGCCCCTCGATGTATTTTGCGATTTCATCCCGCAGCACGTCTTCCACAGGGCGCTTCTGCGTTTCGGAAAGGACGTCAAGCGCGATCCGCGCCTGAGGGGGCAGCGCCTGCATCACACGATCCACGTCGTCGTTTCGAATATCCATTTTTGTCCAAAGAAAAACCCGGCCGAAACGCCGATTGTGTCAGCGTTTTGACCGGGTTTCAAGTTCGCTCAGGGCGAATTACTTCGCTTCAGCGACCTTCGCCAGACGACGCCAGGTGTCAACCACCGTATCGGGGTTGAGCGAGATGGATTCGATGCCTTCTTCCATCAGCCAAGCCGCAAAGTCCGCGTGATCCGAGGGGCCCTGTCCGCAGATACCCACGTACTTACCGCGGGCCGTGCAGGTCTTGATCGCCATCGACAGGAGTTTCTTCACGGCCGCGTTGCGTTCGTCAAAGCTCTGAGCTACGAGACCGGAGTCACGGTCAAGACCCAACGTGAGCTGTGTCAGGTCGTTGGAACCGATGGAGAAGCCGTCCACGTAGTTGAGGAATTCGTCCGCCAACAAGGCGTTCGACGGAATTTCGCACATCATGTTGAGGCGAAGTCCGTTTTCACCGCGCTTCAGACCGTTCTTCTCAAGAAGCGCCACGCACTGTTCGATTTCGTTGATGGTACGGACGAACGGCAGCATGAGTTCCACGTTGGTGAGCCCCATTTCATCGCGCACGCGCTTCATGGCACGGCATTCGAGTTCGAAGCAGTCCGCGAAGCTGTGAGCGATGTAGCGGGAGGCACCGCGGAAGCCCAGCATGGGATTTTCTTCCTCGGGCTCGTAGAGCGCGCCGCCCGTCAACTTGCGGTATTCGTTGCTCTTGAAGTCGGACATGCGCACGATCACCTTCTTCGGGTAGAAGGCGCAGGCAATCGTCGCCACGCCTTCGGCGATCTTACTCACGTAGAAATCGACCGGATCCTTGTAGCCCGCCGTGATGCGGTCGAGCTTGTCGCGCATTTCGCTCGGGATGTTCGGATATTCGAGGCAGAGCTTCGGATGCACGCCGATGTTGTTGTTGATGATGAATTCGAGGCGGGCCAAACCCACGCCCTTGTTCGGAATCTGGCAGAAGTCAAAGGCCAACTGCGGATTGCCGATGTTCATCATGATCTTTACGGGCACTTCAGGAAGGGCACCGCGGCGCACTTCGTCCACGGTGAAGTCCTGAATGCCGCTGTAAATGTGGCCCGTATCGCCTTCGGCGCAGCTCACCGTCACCGGCGAATTTTCTTCGAGGCTTTCAGTGGCGTCACCGCAACCCACGACGGCAGGAATACCGAGTTCGCGGGCAATAATGGCCGCGTGGCAGGTACGGCCGCCGCGGTTCGTCACAATGGCAGACGCCTTCTTCATCACCGGTTCCCAGTTGGGGTCAGTCATGTCGGTAACAAGGACGTCCCCCTTCTGAACGCGGTCCATTTCGGAAGCGTCGGCCACGATGCGCACAGGGCCCGCACCGATCTTCTGACCGATGGCGCGGCCTTCGGCGAGCACCTTGCCGCGGGTCTTGAGGGTGAACTTCTGCTGCACGTCGCTCGAATTCTGACGGCTCTTCACGGTTTCGGGACGGGCCTGCAGAATATAGATCTTGCCGTCGATACCGTCCTTGCCCCATTCGATGTCCATGGGACGGCCGTAGTGCTTTTCAATGATGGTCGCAAACTTCGCAAGTTCAATGACGTCTTCGTCCGTCAGAGCAAACTTGCGGCGGTCTTCCGGATCGACGTCCACGGTACGCACGGAGCGGCCGGAAGCCTTATCCGGATCAAATTCCATCTTGATCAGCTTGCTGCCCAGGTTGCGACGCACGATCGGGTACTTGCCGGCGGCGAGAGCGGGCTTGAAGACGAAAAATTCATCGGGATTCACGGCGCCCTGCACCACAGTTTCACCGAGCCCGTAGCTCGCCGTGACGAAGACGACCTGATCAAAGCCGCTTTCCGTATCAAGCGTGAACATCACGCCCGCGGCACCCTTGTCCGAACGGCACATACGCTGCACGCCGGCGGACAAGGCCACTTCCATGTGCGTAAAGCCCTTGTGAACGCGGTAGCTGATGGCACGGTCGTTGTAAAGCGACGCAAACACTTCCTTCATGCGGGAGAGAACCTGATCGATCCCCACCACATTGAGGTACGTTTCCTGCTGGCCGGCAAAGGAGGCGTCCGGCAGGTCTTCTGCGGTCGCGGACGAACGCACGGCGACCGAGATTTCTTCCTGACCGTCCTTCAACCAATCGTAGAACTCACGAATTTCTTTTTCGAGTTCCGCAGGGAAGGGCGCTTCTTCCACCCAACGGCGGATTTCGGCACCGGCTTCGGCAAGCGCATGCACGTCTTCAACGTCAAGACCTTCGAGACGCTTGGCGATACGCGTTTCAAGACCGCTTTCCTTAATGAAAAGCCGGAACGCTTCAGCCGTCGTCGCGAAGCCGTCGGGCACACGGATACCCGCCGACGTGAGCTGGCTGAGAAGTTCGCCCAGAGACGCATTCTTGCCGCCGACGCGGTCAACGTCAGTCATGCGCAGCTGGCTGAAGGGAAAAACATAACGGCCTTGAACCATTTGATCCTCGTTCTATGAAACGAAACATGTAAAAAAAATAAAGGGGGGACACCCCGCCGGTGTTTCCTTTTTAAAAAAGAAACACCGAAAGCCGGTCGCAGAACCGGCTCTTTATGAAAAATCCTGCCAAGTTTAAGCTACTTCCCGCGCCCTCGGGGCTTCCGCGGTCGGTATTTCGTACATATTGGTAAAAACGCGGATATTATCTTGTCATATTTCACGACCTCTGTGCCGAAAAAGCCGCTTCTCACCTACAATTAGCGGTTTGTATCCTTTATTTGCGGCAGAGAGACTATGTCTGAACAGCAGCACGACAAAAACTGGCGTCCCGTCTTCATTGTAAGCGACGGAACGGCCATCACGGCCGAAACGCTCGCGCATTCCGTCATGACCCAGTTCCCCGATCTCGTCTACGACCAGCAGCGCATTCCCTTCATCGACACGCCGGAAAAGGCGCATCAGGTCGCAAAGCGCATTGAGCGCACCTTGAACGAGACCGGCGTTCGGCCGCTCGTATTCTCCACTTTCGTCGACCCCGAGATTTCCAAAGAATTCTTAAAGACGGCTCCGGGCTTTCAAGTGGAACTCTTCCGCTCCTTCGTGGGCCCGATGGAACGCGAACTCGGCATGAAGAGTACCCACACCGTGGGCGCCACCCACAAAATCCGCAACGAAGAACGCTACAACAAGCGCATTGCCGCCATCGACTATACCTTGACGCACGACGACGGTCAGACGAACCGCGGGCTTGATCAGGCCGAAGTGATTTTGGTGGGGGTCTCCCGTTCCGGCAAAACCCCGACGAGCCTGTTTTTGGCCATGCAGTTCGGAATCAAGGTCGCAAACTACCCTCTCATCCCCGAAGACTTCGACCGCGGCGAACTGCCGCCCGCGCTTGAACCCTTGCGAGACAAACTGTTCGGGCTTTCCATTAAACCCGAGCGCCTCTCCGAAATCCGCAACGAACGCCGTCCGGGGTCTCATTACGCGAGCATTGAAAACTGCCGCAAGGAAATCGAAGATGCCGAAGAGCTGATGCGCCGCAACGGAATCGAATGGCTCAACTCCACGACGAAATCCATTGAAGAAATTGCCGCCACCATCATCGCCAAACAACATTTGGAGAAACTCGGGAACAACTGATCTTCCTAACGACACCCGCGGTTTTCGTCGGGTGTTTTTTGGGTTTGGTGCCCAGCTATAGGTAAGAAGTTATAGCCTGGCGTCTACGATCGGCTTCACGTAGTGGGACGTTCGTCTTACGCCGTGAAATCAAAATAACCAACCGCCTCACAAAAGGCCTCTTCCTCCGGCTGCTTGAGGCACGCTTCAGACAAAACAAAGGGACTTTACAAATGAAGAAACCCATCCGCGTTGCCGTGACTGGCCCTGCCGGCCAGATCGGTTATTCGATTCTCTTCCGCATTGCTGCGGGTGACCTGTTCGGACCGGATCAGCCCGTCGCGTTGTCGCTTCTGGAACGTGCGACTCCGGAAAGTCGCCAGCGCTTGAAGGGCGTCATGATGGAACTTTCGGACTGCGCTTTCCCGCTGCTCGCGGAAATGAAGGCGACCGATGACCCTGTCGAAGCGTTTCGCGACGCCGAAGCCGTGTTCCTCATCGGCGCACGTCCCCGCACGAAAGGGATGGATCGCAGCGAACTTCTCTCTGCCAACGGTCAAATCTTCACCGTGCAGGGGAAAGCTCTCAACGAATCGGCTTCCCGCAACGTCAAGGTGCTCGTCGTCGGCAACCCCTGCAACACGAATGCCTACATCGCGATGAAGTCGGCGCCCGATTTGGATCCGAAGTGCTTCTCCGCCCTCGTGCGCCTTGACCACAACCGCGCTCTTTCGCAGCTCGCGGAAAAGACCGGCAAGTCCGTTGCTACGATGCACAAGATGGCGATCTGGGGCAATCACTCCAATACGATGTACCCGGACATCCGCGCCTGCACGATCGACGGCGAAAAGGCCGAAGAACTGGTGGACGACGCCTGGTACCACGATTACTTCATTCCGACCGTGAGTAAGCGCGGCGGTGCCATCATCGAAGCGCGCGGCGCGAGCTCTGCCGCCTCTGCCGCCTCCGCCGCCATTGACCATATGCGCAACTGGTTCCTCGGTTCCAACGGCGAATGGGTTTCCATGGCCGTGCCGAGCACAGGCGACTACGGTATTCCCGAAGGTCTCGTCTGCGGCGTTCCCTGCATCTGCAAGGGCGACGGCACCTACGAAATCGTAAAGGGCGTGGAATTTACGGGTGAGGCCCGTGAACGGCTTGATAAGACCGTTGCTGAACTCGCGCACGAAGCGGAACTCGTGGCGCCGTTGCTGAAATAATCCCGTCTGCAATGACACCGACGCCCGGAAGACCTTGAGTTTTCCGGGCGTTTTTTCGTCATGTGCCTTCGGAATTCATCCGCCGATGTATTGCATTTCGATGCGGTCGCGCTTCGTGGTCGCTTCGGACCGAATTTCGGAATAATGATTGTCGCGGTTCGTCCAGATGCGCGCCACGGCATCCCGAATTTCTTCCGTCGTCGCCCCGCCGCGGAGCATCGTACGGATGTCGTAGCCCCGGTCGGCAAAAAGGCAAAGAAACAGTCCCCCTTCCACCGAGAGTCGGGCACGGGTGCAGTCGCGGCAAAACGCCTGCGTCACGGAACTGATGAAGCCGACTTCACCCGCGCCGTCCAAATAATGCCAGCGCTCCGCCACTTCCCCGCGGTACAACGCCTCCGACGGCGCAATGGGCCACACCTCATTAATCCGGCGCACGATTTCAGACGAAGGCACCACGTCATCCATTCGCCAACCGTTGGCGGTGCCCGCGTCCATGTATTCAATGAAACGGAGCGTTATCCCGGTGCCGCGGAACGTTTTCGCCAAGGGAAGAATTTCCCCTTCGTTCATGCCGCGTTTCACAACCGTATTCACTTTGACGGGAAGTCCCGCTTCGCGGGCTGCGTGGATCCCCTTCAGAACCTCATACGCCGGGAACCCCACGTCGTTGATGGCTTGAAAGAGGTCTTCAGTCAGTGCATCGAGACTCACCGTCACGCGATCCAATCCGGCCGCCTTCAGCGCCTGCGCCTTACGTGCCAAAATGGCGGCGTTCGTCGTCATCGCAACTTCCAGGGGGTTACCCGTCGGCGTTTCAATCGCCTTTAATTTCGCCACCAATTCTTCAATGTGGCGCCGCAGAAGGGGCTCTCCGCCCGTGAGGCGAATCTTTTCAACCCCCAACGCCGAAAACGCCTTCGCCACCTTGAGAATTTCTTCAAAGGTGAGAAGTTCAGTATGCGCCAAAAACTTATGCCGCGAGCCGAACTTTTCCTTAGGCATGCAGTATCGGCAGCGGAAATTGCATTGATCAGTGACAGATATGCGCAGATCGCGCAAAGGACGCCCGCGAGTATCAAGAATCCGGCCGCCCTCTTCACGGATCGCCCCCGCTACCGGAACCGGCAGCGACAGGACTTCGGTCCGACGCTCATCGGAATTCGGCGCAGCCAGTGCAATGGGAATGACGGTTTCAGGCATGACGGGGACCGCTTCTTTAAGAATAAGGCCTCATTCTAGCGGCCTTATCCGATGTTTCTCTTAACCTGCCGGAAATCCCAAACTATTTCATCACAGAAAGAATGGCGTTCGTTGCCAAATCGGCCGTCGGCCGCAAAAGCGACCGGTGCATGTCCGTAAAGAGCGTCGTGAGTTCGGCTCGCCGCTCGGGAGCTATTTCGTCCAATAGGCGCGCCGCCAACGCGTCCGGCGTGCAGTAGTACTGCAGAAATTCCGGCACCACGATGCGCCCCGACAGAATGTTGGGGAGGCTCACGTAGGGTATGAGTCCCTTCTTTTTCATGAGAAGCGCCGTCAATCCCGGCATGACGTAGCCCACCACCATCGGCTTTTTGTAAAGCGCGGCCTCAAGAGCTGCCGTGCCTGAAGCCACCATCACGCCGTCGGAAGCTTCCAAAACCTTGTGGCTCTGCCCTGTGACGACCTTGACGCGTCCCGTCAATTCCGGGTATCCCGCCGCCACTTTCTCAATCTGAGCCCGCCGCGCGTCGTCCATCGCAGGAATCACGAAGAACCCGGCTTTGATGCGTTTGACGATACAGACGCACGCCTTAAAGAAAATGGGGCCGCAACCCTTTACTTCGTCCACGCGTGACCCGGGGAGCACCGCAAATACGGGTTCCCCATGAGGATCTATCCCGAGTTCCGCCCGGGCCGTGAGGGGATCAGGCTCCATCGGAATGATGCCCGCCAAGGGGTGACCGATATAGGTCGCCGGGATCCCTGCCTTTTTGTAGATTTCCTCTTCAAAGGGGAAAACCAAAAGCATGTGATCGACCGCCTTACGGATCGTCTCAATCCGCTCGGGGCGCCACGCCCAAATGGAAGGCGACACAAAATGCACGACGGGAATGCCTTCACGTCGGAGCGCCGTTTCAATCGACAAATTGAAGTCCGGTGCATCCACCCCGATAAAAACCCGCGGATGCAGGGTTTTTAGCCGGCTCACCATGCGGTGCCGCAGCCACAGGAGCCCGGGAAGTTTCTTGAGAACTTCCACGTAACCCCGCACGGCGAGGCGTTCGCTCGAATACCACGGAAAGAGCCCTGCCGCGAGCATCTTCTCGCCGCCGATGCCAAACTGCAAGGCGCCCCCCATTCGCTCCTCAAGCGTGGGAAGCACGAGGCTCGCGAGATAGTCGCCGCTCGCCTCGCCGGCAAGCCACGCCGCGCCGCTTGAGGGCGACCGCGAAACGACGCGCGGTTTCACGGTGAGATCCGTCGCCATAATCGGTCAACGGATGATGCCGCGGGGGCTTTCGACCACAAAATCGCGGAAATGTACGAGGTAGGGCTTGTCGTTTTCGCCCGCTCGGTCAATGAGGGCGTTGATTTCCGTCACGGCGTCCGCGACGAGATTACCTTCGCGGTACACGGCGTGATAGCAGTCCTTTAAAAGACGCAGCAGATCGTTCGTGAATCCTGCCCTGCGAAGGCCCACGAGGTTCAACCCGTGGGGGGCTGCGGGATACCCCGAGCAGATCACGTAAGGCGGCACGTCGCGCAGGACGCCCGAAGCGCCCGCCACCATGGCGTTGCGCCCCACCCGCGTGAACTGATGCATCCCGGTCTGACCGCCGATGACGACGTTGTCTTCGATCGTGCAATGACCGGCGATGGCACAGTTGTTGGCGATGATGGTGTTGTCGCCCACCGTGCAGTCGTGCGCAATGTGCACGTTGGCCATCAGCAGGTTTCCGGAACCGATGCGGGTAATGCCGCGGTCCTGCACCGTTCCGATGGAGAGCGTGCAGTTTTCGCGGATCACGTTGTTGTCGCCGATCACAAGTTCGGTGTCTTCCCCGGCATACTTCTTATCCTGGGGCTCACAACCCACGGCCGCCCCCTGAAAGATGCGGTTGCCGCTGCCGATTACCGTACGTCCGCGCACCGTAATATGACTCATCAGCACCGTACCGGCGCCGATCTTCACCTTACCGTCCACGATGCAGAAGGGGCCGACGACGACGTCTTCGGCCAATTCGGCTTTCGGGTTCACTAAACTCGAAGGATGAATCACGGGCATAATTAATCTCTCTGTTGGCGTTGGTTCTTTTGTTTTTCCCGCTCCGGGAAAAGAGCGGACTATATCAGTCCTGCACCGGTCGACGGGCGCACATCAGCTTCGCCTGGCAGGCCAGGTGCCCGTCCACCGTCGCCGTCGCTTCATACCAGCCGATCCCGGCGCGGTCTTTGACGTACTTGCAGTCAAAAATCACCTGGTCGCCCGGAATCACGACGCGCTTAAAGCGTGCACCGTCAATACCGGCGAAATAAAAGAGCGCCTTCTCTTTCTTTTCTTCTTCGGTAAGGCGGGCCATCGCCAGAACCGCGCAGGCCTGCGCCATGGCTTCAATCAAAAGGACGCCCGGCATAACGGGGCATTCCGGAAAGTGTCCCGTGAACTGCGGTTCGTTTGCCGTGACGTTTTTCAGTACGCGGCACGTCGTCTTGTCTTCGCTCACTTCCAAAACACGGTCAATCAGAAGAAACGGGAAGCGGTGCGGCAGCATCCGCATGATTTCGTTGATGGTCTGTTGCATTTTATTTTCCAAACGGAGGGGGAACGAAACGCAATGCGCCGTCCGCCCTGAAATTCTTTACGAAGCGTATCTTAACCCGCAGAAGGCGGATTCATTCGCGCCTAAGCCGTACGGACGAAGGCCGGCGGGAGGATTTTCCGGAAGATTGCTTGAGCGCTTGCCAAGTAAACTTTCCGTGCTCAAAAAATAGGCACAATAAAAATTTTCAATGTTTTCAGATGTATTGTCGACAAACTGAGTACTTCTGCACAGATTTTGTGGAAAAGTAACTTTGCGGCGAATAACTTTTCGTCCAACTGCCGCCGGAACTACCGTCATTATTGGCCTGAACGGATTGTCACCGTTTTTTGCATCGACATCCCTTCGTCCCTCAAAATCAGAGCTTTTTCCAAAAAATCAACGCAGGAAAACGCTTTCTTCTGCCCTCACCCAAAAAACACCTTCTGTGGATAACCCGAAAAGCAGAAAAGCCGATCCGACAAACGCGGTCCGGCCTTTCCAAACTCAGGCTTTGAGCTTTTCAATTTCAGCTTCCAGCGCCTGAACTCGTCTGCGCATGTCGCTCAAACGCATCAGAAGCACCGCCGTCCGTTCAAAATTGCGGCGATCCTGCGCAGGGTAAATACCGATCATCTGCTTCAAGCCTTCCTGCCAATGCATGATGGTGGTGGCTGGCCCCACTTCGCTCATGTCGGGAATACGGATGTGCCCGTTGATGTTGGCGGCTCCGCCCACCATGCAGTGACTGCCGATTTCGGTGGATCCCGCGACACCCGTGCAGGCGGCCATCACAGTGTGTTCCCCAATCTTGTCGTTGTGCCCCAGCTGAATCTGGTTGTCGAGCTTCGTACCCTTGCCCACCACCGTATTTTCAATCGCACCGCGGTCGACCGTCGTGTTAGCGCCGATTTCCACATCATCTGCGATCGTGACGCCTCCCACCTTAGGAACCTTCACCCACTCACCTGCAAAAGGCGCGAACCCGAAGCCGTCCGCCCCGATCACGCATCCCGAATGCAGAATCACGCGGCTGCCGATCGTACAGCCGTGGTAAACGACGGCATTGGGGTACAAAATCGTATCGTCGCCCACCGTCGTACCGGCTCCGACGTAGGCACCGGGGAAAAGCCGGGTACGCGCCCCGATGACGGCACCGCGCCCCACGAAAGCGCCGGCTTCGACAACAGCCGTCGGATCAACAACGGCGCCCTCTTCAACGGTTGCCTTCGGATCAATGCGTCCGGCGGGTTTCTCACCGGCCGTAAAAACCTGCAGCGCCCAAGCAAACCATGCGTAGGGGTTTGCGGTCACGATGAGCGAGCGATCCGCCGGTACCCCTTCGGGCCACATCGCTTCCACGTCTTTTTGCGTCAGAACCAAGACCCCCGCCTTTGAAGCCTTGGCGGCGTCCTGGTACTTTGCCTGCGCCAAAAACGCGACGTGACTTTCGCCGGCGTGCTCCAGAGTTGCAAACCGCGTCACCAACTTCGTTTCCGCGCGGGCTAAGGGCGTACTCGTAAGCCTCCCGTCGGAACGGCGGAAAATTTCATCCATCAGGTACTGAACGGGAACGGTCATGGTGACTCTCTGCTATATCAAAAATTTATATGAAAAGGGACGGTCTGAACCGTCCCCGTCATTATCCACTGCGCGGACTTACTTCGTCGGCGCATTCAGACGCTTGATCACCTGTTCGGTGAGGTCGGCCTTGGGGCTCGCCCACACGGCTTCCTGCAGAATCAGGTCGTAATTCTGGGATTTGGCGATATCCTGAATGATGCGGTTCGCCCGCGACAGAATAATTTGGCTTTCTTCCTGAGAACGCTGGTTGCGTTCTTCGAGGAGCGCACGCTGCATACGGGAAATTTCGCGTTCTTCTTCCGCGAGATCACGGCGCTTGTTAAGGCGCTGCGTTTCCGTCATCACGGCGCTGTCCTTCTCGAACTTAGCCGCCTTGTCCTTGAAGGTACGGATGCGGCGGGAGAGTTCGTCTTCACGGCTCTTGAAGTAGCTTTTGAGCTTATTTTGAGCCGCCACCGCCGGAGCCGATTCCGAAAGGATACGACCAGGATTGACGACACCCACCTTAAAGTCGGCAGCCGTAGCCGCCGTCATTGCTGCGACGGCCGCCGCAGCAATCAAAGCCTTCTTAAACATGTAAAACCTTTAAATGCTTCTCTTAAAACTCAGCAAAGTCCGAGGAAGCGCCGTTCCTCAGGCCCATTTGGCGCATTCTACCGCCTCAGACGTCCGGAACCCGAACTTAAGTTTCATCGGGTTCCGTCGTTTTGTAACGATTCTCGTCAGAAACCCGTGCCGATCTGGAACTGGAACCGCTGCGTGTCGTCACCGTCCTTATCATTGAGCGGGAACGCGATCGAGAACTTCAGGGGGCCCAAGGGCGAAATCCAGGCGACGCCCACACCCCAGGAGTAACGCAGATCGTTGAAGTCCATGTGGTTGGACTGACCACTCTGCGCGCTGTAGCCCCAGACATTACCGCCGTCCAAGAAGAGCAACCCGCGCAGCGTACGGTCGGCACCGGGAAGCGGCGTCAGAAGTTCTGCGGAGAACACCAACTGTTCGGTACCGCCCAAGTTGTCGCCGTTCACATCCTTCGGACCCAAGGATGAACTTTCGTAACCGCGCACCGACCCGATGCCGCCCGCGTAGAAGTTCTTAAAGAACGGGAAAATCTTGTCGTTGCCGTACGTATCGCCGTAACCCACCTGAGCGTTGAGACCAAGCGTCCAGGAATTCGTAATCGGCAGGTACTGCGTAATCTGGTAAGTGGCCCGGTAGTACTGGGTATCCAACCCCGGCACGGAAACTTCGCCCGACAGGCGCTGGTAACGACCGCGGGTCGGTGCGAGAACATTGTCGCGGCTGTCGCGGGACCAACCCAACGTCAAGAGGAGCGACTGCGGGTTCTCACCGTATTCGCCCACAAACGTCTTATACCGCTGCGGCGACGCACTTCTCAAATCCACCTTCGTCATTTCCCAACGGGTACCGAGGAACACGCGGTCGGATTCCGTCACCGGCACGCCGAAGCTGATGCCGCCGCCGATCGTTTCGTAAGCAACGTCCGCGACATCAAGATCGTCCAAATCCACGCGGCGGTCGTACACGTCCCAGTTGCGGCTGATGCCTTCGGGGGTGATGTAGGGTTCCGTGAGACTAAAGGCGTAGGTGCGCTGTGACTTTGAGGTGTTGACGTCGATACTCACCGATTTACCGGAGCCGAAGACGTTGTCCTGCGCAAAACCCGCGGAAAGGATCACGCCGTCGGACGTCGAATACCCGGCCCCCAACGAAATGGAGCCCGTCGGGCGTTCCTTCACTTCAATTTCCAAATCCACCTGATCACGGGTACCGGCGACAGGCTTCGGATCGGCCGTCACCGAATCAAAGTACCCCAAACGGTCAATACGGTCGCGGGACACCTTCACTTTGTCGCTGTCGAACCACGCGGATTCGTACTGACGCACTTCGCGGCGGATCACTTCGTCTCGGGTCTTGGTGTTGCCCTTGATGTTGACGTGACGCACATAGGCGCGACGTCCCGGATCCACGGTGTAGACGATCTGCACGGTGTCGGTCGCGGCGTCCGACACGGGGGTGGGCGTTGCCGAGGCAAAGGCGTACCCCAGCGTGGAGAATTTTTCCGTAATCGCCTTACTGACGTTGTTCACCGCTTCAGCGTTGTAAACGTCACCCGCCTTCACCGTGACGAGGGGCTCGATTTCCTTTTCAAGCCCCAGCATGTCGCCCGTAAGCTTCACGCCGCTTACCGTATAGCGACGGCCTTCCGTCATGTTGATCGTAATGAAGACGTCCGCCTTATTGGGCGCAATCGACACCTGCACGCTGTCGATCTTAAAGTCGAGATACCCCTGATTGAGGTAGAAACTGCGGATCGTTTCCAAGTCCGCCGCAAGCTTTTCGCGGGAATACAAATCGCGCTTCGTGTACCAGCTCGACCAACGGTGTTCGGTGAGCTGCATCTTCTCGGCAAGGTCGTCCGCGTCAAAGAGTTCGTTACCCACGAAGCGGATCTGCTTAATGGAAGATGCGCTCCCTTCGTCAACATTCATCGTGACGCGCACGCGGTTGCGTTCCAAGGGCGTCGTATTCGTCGTCACCTTGACGCCGTAAAACCCTCGCGACAAGTACTGCCGACGCATTTCCTGATCGGCGCGATCCAGAATCGACTGATCGAAAATACGGCCTTCGGCCAGTCCCACGTCCCGGAGACTCTTTTCGACGCCCGCCTTATCAAAGGCCTTGATGCCGTTCGTTTCAATACTCGCCACGGCCGGACGTTCCGTGAGGTTCAGAACCAGCACGTCGCCGTCAACGCCCACGCTCACGTCACGGAAAAGCCCGGACGCATAAAGCATGTGAATGGCTTCGGAACCGGCTTCCGGCGTGTACTCATCCCCTACCCGAAAAGGCAGATGGGAAAAGACCGTACCGGGTTCCGTACGCTGAATGCCTTCCACCCGGATGTCCCGGATCGTGAAGACCTGAGCCGCCGCTGTGGCGGAAAACGCCGCGAGCACCGCGGCCGCCGCCGTGCGCATCAAAAAGGTCTGTCGCATAAATGTCGTCTGTCGTCTTTGATAATCGGTTCACTCCCGATGAAACGCATGAAAAACCATCATTTCCATTGCATCGGGAAAAAAATTTGTCTCAGTTTAGCCCGAAGAGCCGCATCATGTCATTAGAAAGCGCTACGCCCATCAAAAGAAGTAGCAGCACCAGTCCTGCCTTCTGCCCCCAATCGAGCACTCTGTCGCTCGGTCGGCGCCCGGTCACCATCTCATAGAGGTAGAACATCAGGTGACCGCCGTCGAGTACCGGCACCGGGAAAAGATTCAGCACGCCGATCGAAATCGAAATCATCGCGAGAAAGAGAAGGTACGGGATAAAACCGTACGACAACGTCTGTCCGGCAAGGTCACCGATGGTTACCGGTCCCGACAAGCTTTTCACGCTCACGTCACCCCGAATCATGCCCGCAAGCGACTTCGCGGTCACGCGGATCGTGTCCCAAACGCGCGCGACGCCGACCTCCAAAGCCCCCACGGGCCCTTCACGGGTAAACACGAAGTCGGTGAGAGCCCCCAGCGAGGCACCGATCCGCCCCACGGTCTTCCCGTCCACGGTCTCAGGCCGCACCTCCACCGCTACGCGGTCCTCGTCCCCGTTCATCCGACGAACGTCAAGCGTCACCCGTTTCCCCGTATGGGCGCGAATGACGCCGATCAATCCCGTCACCGTCTTCACTTTTTCGCCATTGACGGCAAGTACGGTGTCACCGCGCGCGAGGCCTGCGACTTCAGCGGCACTGCCGGGCAATACCTGCGCGACGATGATTCCCTTCACGGCTTGAGTCAACCCCAAGTAATCCAACGGATCCTGCTGGGTTTCGCCGCGAAAACCGCTCAGATCAAAATAAACGGTTCGTTTGTCGCCGGCATCGTCCGTGAGCGTTACGGGCACCGACTTTTCACCCATCCAGCCCACGAGTTCAAATCGAAGGTCATTGCGGGACACCACGGGCTTCTCTGCAACGGCATCGACCGTGTCCCCGGCTTCAATGCCTGCGGCCGCGGCCTGCGTCTCGGGCACGGGTTCCCCTAATTTCGCAGACGGCTCATACGTCCCCAGCATTGCAAGCGACGCATAGATCACCACCGCCAAAATCAGGTTCATTGCGGGGCCGGCGAACACCACGGCAAAACGCTTCCAGACGGATTTCTTGTCAAAGGAATTCGCCCAATCCGCCGGCGAAAAAGTCTGCCCCTCCGCTTCGAGCGACGTTTTTTCAGCAACGTCGAGCATCTTCACGTAGCCCCCCAAGGGCCAAAGCGAAAGACGCCACTCACAACCTCGCTTATCTTTCCGACGCCACAGAACGCGACCGAACCCAAAGGAAAACGCGAGAATTTTCACGCCAGCCATCCGTGCCACGATGTAGTGGCCCCATTCGTGAATCACGACGATGATGGCGATCGTCAGAAGAAATCCGATGACTCCCAGCATGTATTCGTTTCCCCGGCTGCCGTTAAAGCGACTTCACCGCTTCGCGGGCTTTAACGCGCGCTTCGGCGTCCGCGGCGAGAATGTCTTCCAACGTCTCAGGCGCCGTTCCCTGCATCGTATCGAGCATCGTCCGGCAAAGGCAGGCAATGTCGGTAAAGCCGATGCGCTTTGCCAGGAATGCTTCCACCCCGATTTCGTTGGCGGCATTTAAAACAATGGCAGCGATGCCCCCGGTCTGCACCGCCTCGTAGGCGTACGCGAGCTGCGGGAACCGATCCGTATCGGGTTTGGCAAAGGAAAGATCCTGCAAATCCCAGAAATTTAAAGGTTTCACTCCGCCGTCCAACCGTTCGGGGTACCCCAGGCACCAGGAGATCGGGAGCCGCATGTCGGGGCTTGCGAGCTGCGCCAACACCGCGCCGTCGGCGTACTGCACCATAGAATGGATGACGGACTGCGGGTGAATCACCGCCTTAATGCGCTCCACCGGGAAGTGAAAGAGATGGTGCGCTTCAATCACTTCAAAGCCTTTATTCATGAGCGTGGCAGAGTCAATCGTAATCTTGGCGCCCATCGACCAGGTAGGATGATTTAAGGCCATCTCAGGCGTCACGGTCGACAAATCCAAATCCGGCTTATCACGGAAAGGGCCGCCCGAGCACGTGAGCCAAATCACGGCATTTTCGCGGGCTTCGGCACTCGCGGAAGCAAGGCATTGCGCAACCGCATTGTGTTCGCTGTCCACGGGAAGAAGCTCGCAGCGGTTCTCGCTCACGGTCTTCATCAGGAGTTCACCGCCGCAGACGACGCTTTCCTTGTTGGCAAGCAAGAGTTTCTTTCCCGCCTTCGCGGCTTCAAAGCTCGGCCGCACGCCCGCGGCGCCCACAACGGACTGAATGACGGTGTCGACCTGGGGTTCAGCCGCAATCGCCGCACAGGCTTCCTCTCCGGCCACCACGCTCACGTCGTTGATGCCGAGCTCCTTGAGGCGTCCGACCAAAGCGTTGTAACGGGATTCATCCGCAATCCCGATGATGTAGGGACGCCAAACGCTCGCAAGCTGCGCGAGTTTCTCCACATTGCTGCCCGCCGTCAGCGCAAACACACGGAAGCGGTCCTGATAGGCCGCAATCACATCCAGTGCGCTTTTTCCGATGGAACCTGTGGCACCGAGCACGGCAATGTTTCTGAGATCATTCATAAAACGGTCAAGCCGGCGAGAAATTCGCGGCGTTATCCTTTCCGTCTAAATTAAGAAAAGCCTGTATTCTAATCGAAGCAGGGCGATTTATTTTTACCGAAAATCAATATCGTACCGTCAACGACATCCACTTTTCAAGGTGAGAAGCGTGATTTCACCCGTCGTCCCGATCCGAATCGCAAAGCCGTTCCAAAGGTCGGTACCGGAATTCACGTAAAGCGCCATCGTTCCCTCCTCCCCCGTCACTCGGTAGAGTCCGGCGAGGTAGCCGGCGTTCAAAACCTTCGTCAAAAGGTTCACGCCGGGGAGTTGCCCGCCGTGTGTGTGACCGGACAACTGCAGTGCGGGGCCTCTGCCCGCCACCCGATCCGCGAGCTTCGGCTGATGCGCGAGAAGAAGCGTAAACGCCTCGGGAGCTCCGGCCAGCGCTTTCGTGAGCTGCGGCACCTCGTCGTCAAACTTATCCGCAATCAGATCCGTCAGCCCCGCAACCACCAGGGGCGTTCCTTTTACCGTCACGACGCCGTGAGCGTTGTAGAGCATCTTGATATTCAAGGTCGGTAAAAACGCCCGCCACCCCGGATAATCGACGTAGTGCTCGTGGTTACCTTCGCAGCCCCACACGCCGTAGGGGGCCGAGAGATTCGCCAACGGCGCCAAATCCGCCGCCCGGTCCGCCACGTCGCCGTCCACAAAATCCCCGGTGAGAGCTACGAGATCCGGCGATAGGGCGTTCACCGCATCGACAATTGCTTTGACGCGCTCCGCACGGAACAAAAGACTCACGTGCAAGTCCGACAACTGAGCGATCGTCAAGCCATCCAACGTCGGCGGAAGTTCCGGCAGCAGCACTTCCACCCTTTTGACTTCGGGCAAAGCGAGCGCCTGATGCATACCGTAGCCGTTTGCCCCCAGGCCCAGGAACAAAATGAATATCGTCAGCCGCCGGCACCGGGCAAGCTTCCCGGCAGGCCAGCCCAACCAGCGCCGCAGTCCCCACGCGACGACTTCGCGCACAAGCGTCATCATCCCCATAAAAAGGAGGAGAAAAAGGAAAAATTCTGCCGTGAGCAGTGCGGCGGGCGGCATCAGGGGGGCCACCGTCGACCCGCCCCACACCTTCGCGGCCAAAGGCGAAAAAAGGCCCGCCAAAATCACGACGCCGCAGAGCGCACGTCCCCTGCGTCCCGCCACCGCGGGGCGCACCGTCCGCACATAAACCAGAAGCGCCAAGAGAGGAAGCGCCGCCCACATCACGTAACGCATCGTTCGTCTCAGTGCGCTTCTCGGAGCCTGGCTTCGGGAATCGAAAGCCGCACCGCCGTCCCGTGCGGGAACACGGCGGCGTCCACCGGCCCGATCTCCACTGTTGCGCCGATCTTTTCCGCACGCTCGCGCATGATGTTCATACCGACATGGCGCTTACTTTTTTCCGCCAAAATCGCTGTATTGATTCCGACGCCGTTATCCATCACCGTCACGTTGAAGTCGCGGCCGAAATCAATTTCAATCCGCACAGCCGTCGCCTGAGAGTGCTTGCGAATGTTCGCCAACGCTTCCTGAACGATGAAAATTACCTGCAGCTGCGCCTTGTCGGACAAGCCCGGATCACGGCCTCGGCTCACGATCTCCGCCTTCAATTTGGTCTGCAGCTCAAAGCGTTCGATCGCCGTGTGCAGCGCCGTACTGAAATCTTCCTTATGCAGTCGCTCACGGAAATTCAAGAGGAGTTCCCGAACGTCTTCATAGCATTCCTGCACCCCGGTCTTAATCTGAGACACCGTATCGTTCACGAGCCCCTCGTCATGACTCTTTAAGCCCGAGACCAAAAGCTGCACCTGCAGGTTCAGGAACGACAACGACTGCGCAATGGAGTCGTGCAACCCCTGCGCCATAAGCGTGCGTTCCTGTACTACGGCATACTGCTGGTCGCGCTCAATGAGGCGCACGTTGTCCACGGCCACCCCAAGGTGCGCCCCAAAACTCTCGTAAAGCCGCATCTGCTGCCCGGAAAGCGCCGTCGGATCGCAATAGTAAAGCGCAAAAATCCCGATGTCTTTTGAGCCGTTTCTGACGTGGAAAAGATAAAGCGACTTAAAGCGCCTCACCTCCGTTCTTTCCCTCAGGAGGGCAAGGACATCCCGCGGCGTTTCCGGCGTCACCTTCACCGGCAATTCACCCGTGATGACATCGTGAAACGCCTCAATCGGGAGTTTTTCCGCCGTCCAGCGGGCAAAGAGCGTTTCCGGCAAGTCGTTTGCGGCCGCGAGTTCCAAACACTGCGTTTTCGCGTTGACGAGGAACACCGCACAGGCGCCTGCCGACGTAAAGCGCATCAGGCGAGACGTAAATCCTTCGCACATTTCGTCCACCGAATGCTGCCGCGACAGGTAGGACGAAAATTCGTAAAGCTGTGCGAGGTTGCGGTTCTTTTCTTCCACAGCCGCCGTTTTTTCCGCAACCTTTTCTTCCAAATTGTCCACCAAACCTTCCAGGCGCTCGGCCATGGCATTAAAGCCGCTGCCGATCTGTTGGAATTCGCACCCGACCCCGGACAAATCTACGCGAGCCCGGAGATTGCCGCGCGTCACGGCGGCAATGCCTTCTCCCAAGCGTTCAATCGGGCGGATCACCCACCGCAGCAACAGCGCCATGATGACGAAAAGGCTTCCGATTGCAAGCACAATCACCGCCAACTGAATCCAGCGCTGCTGCCAATAAAGGGACTGCCGGCTCTTTTGGATGGTTTTCTGCAGAGCTTCCATCTTGTCAATGAAGTAGCCGAACTTCACGCTTGAGACCGCCCGTCCGCTTTCCTTAGCTTGGGTAAAAAGCGGGAGGATATGCCCCAACCAAGCGTTGTTGATGTCTTGAATCTGAGACGGATCCGGTTTAGGAATGATGAGGTCAAACCCCTGCCAATCATCCCCACTCTCCAAATGCCGCAGTTCATCCACAAACTGCCGCAGTTCGATGTCGTAATTGGTGGGGGCGCTTGCTCTGTCCACCGACACGTTGAGCCTATAGACGAGGGTTTTCATATTCTCCAACCGGTTGATGGCGGTAGACCCCGCCTCCAACTGCCACCCCAATACTACGGTATACGCTAAGAGAAGCCCGATAAACGTCACCCACAACGCCGTCAACGTCAAGAGGCGATTGGAGAGCGACCCCGCCATCTCGACAAAGCGCTCCCTCAGGGAAAAAGTTTCCGTCGCAGCCATATTTTTCAGTTCGTCACTTCACGTCAGAAAAGTTTCGGTTCGAGTTCTTCCTCTTCGGCAACCGACCCGTCGTCCTTTTTAGGTAAGGGCGCCAACCCCGTCGCCGTAAAGCGGATGGCGAGTACCTTCCCCTTACGGGCCCGGCGCCCGAAGAATTCGAGCCATTCATTTTTGACCAAGGTCTTCTGCCGCACGGTGCTTCGCCCCTGTCCCGTCACGATGCACCCTGCGTCCGAAACCGGAAGCACGGCCGTCAGCTTCTCGCCGTCGTTCAACCCCATGAGGATCACGCCCTTGCCGCCGCCGTTCAATTCCCGGAGTTCCTCCAAGTCAAAGACGAGAAGCCGTCCTTCTTCAGAAAGACACGCCAACTTCGGCGTCGCCGCGGTCGTCGTCAGGGGCGGCATGACCCGCGCCCCGTCGTCCGTCTTCATGAAGGTACGCCCCGCCTTCATGCGGGAGAACAAATCCTTCAGGCGGCATTTGAGTCCGAACCCGTTGTCCGTCACGAGCACCACCGTTTCCTCCCCGCTGCCCGCGAGGTACCCCACGATGTCGGTGCCGGCTTCAAGTTCAATGAAACTCGCGACCGGGAGTCCGTCCCCGCGGGCGCTCGGAAGCTGCGAAACCGAAATCGAGTAGGCGCGGCCGTTGCTTCCCACCGCCACCAGGGTATCCGCCGACATGCATTCCAAGGCCGTCATAAAGGCGTCACCCACTTTGTAATTCATGAGCGTCGCATCGTGCCCGTGTCCCGTGCGGGCCCGCACGTAGCCCTTTTCGGAAATCACGACCGTCACCGGTTCGTTCACGACGTTTTGGGTGACGACCGCCTTTTGGGCCGCTTCCACGAGCGTGCGGCGTTCGTCCCCGTAAGCCTTCACAGCTTCCTTCGTTTCCTTGGCAATGACGCGTTTCAGAACCCGCTCGTCCCCGAGGATCTTCTCAAGCGTCGCCTTCTCGTCGCGCAGATCAGCCATTTCCTTCTGAATCCGCTCGTATTCGAGGTTGGCGATCTGCCGAAGACGCAGTTCGAGAATGTCTTCGACCTGTTCGTCGGTGAGACCGAATTCCTTTTTGAGCACCTCCGCCGGCTTTTCTTCAAAGCGGATGATTTCAATCACACGCTCAATGTTGTCGCAGCAAATAGTGCGGCCTTCCAAAATGTGCAGACGGGCGTTTACCTTCGCAAGTCGCGCTTCGGTACGGGCGCGCACGATCCCCATACGAGCCGCCGTCCATTCGCGCAGGATCGTAAGAAGCCCCTTTTGCGCGGGACGCCCGTCGGTACCGATCATCACGAGATTAATCGGCGCATTACTTTCCAAAGACGTGTTGGCAAGGAGCGTATTCACAAAGACATCCCGATCGATTTTGGACGTCTTCGGTTCAAACACAAGCCGCACGGGCTGATCTTTATTACTCTCGTCACGCATACGGTCAAGAATCGCGAGCATTGCGGCTTTGGCCTGCTGCTGCTCCGCCGAGAGCGTCTTCTTGCCGGCTTTGGGCTTCGGGTTGGTGATTTCTTCAAGTTCGGCCAACACGGTCGTTGCCGATGCCGCAGGCGGCAACTCATCCACCACCAACTGCCACTGGCCGCGCTGCAGGTCTTCGAAGTGGTAACGCGCCCGCATGCGGAAACTGCCGCGACCGATGTCGTACGCCGCCCGAATTTCAGAGGCCGACGAAATAATCTGAGCGCCCCCTGGGAAGTCGGGAGCAGGTAACAACGAGAGTACTTCATCGAGCGTCGCATCGGGCTTTTCAAGCAAAAGGAGTACGGCCTGCGCGACTTCCTTCAAGTTATGCGGCGGAATTTCAGTGGCCATCCCCACGGCGATGCCGCTTGCGCCGTTCAACAAAATCAACGGGAGTTTCGCGGGCAGTACCGTCGGTTCTTTCAGGGTACCGTCGTAGTTGGCAATGAATTCGACGTCGTTGCTGTCCAATTCGTCCAAAAGAAGCCCCGCCAATTTCATCAGACGCGCCTCGGTGTAGCGCATCGCCGCGGGCCCGTCCCCGTCGCGGCTGCCGAAATTACCTTTACCGTCCACCAAGGGGTAACGCATCGAAAACGGCTGCGCCATGCGTACCATGGCGTCGTACGCGGACTGATCCCCATGCGGATGGTATTTACCCAACACTTCACCCACGACGCGCGCGGACTTCGTGTAGCGATCCGCAGCCGATAAGTGCATGCGCTGCATGGCATACAAAATGCGGCGCTGCACGGGCTTCATCCCGTCTACGACGTCCGGCAGCGCGCGGCTCTTTACGACCGACAAGGCATATTCCAAGTAGGCGCGCGCCGCGTAATGCGCAAGCGTCAACGACTCGCCGTCCCCGTCCTTCGGGGGGAGGTCGCCCGCAAGCGCCTCGGGAAGCCGGCTTTTGGCGACCGCAGGCAGGACCGCACCGACCGCTTTCTCTTCTTCCGCCGGTTCAACGTCCAAAACTACGGCTTCGGCCGCCGGCGTTTTCGCTTCCGGAAGCGTTTCCGTCGCAAAGAGTTCCGACGTATCGGACACGGGTTTCGTCATAGTGTTGTTACTCCCACAAGGCACATTTCTCAAAATCATTCGGCAGGAACCGCCACACTTTCCGCAACTTTTCCTAAAACGGCGTCGGGATTAATGTCCCTCAGGCGCCGGTTCATCACATTGGTTCGGGTCTTTAACTGCGCTAAGTCTTTGGTGACGTTTTCAACGCGCTTATCTACGGCGCTCACGGCGTCCGTGAACCTTTCGAATTCGGTTTTTACCTGCGCGAGCAAACGCCAGACTTCAGCACTTTTTTCTTCAATCGCAAGCGTCCTGAAGCCCATCTGCAGGCTGTTTAATAAGGCGGCCAAGACCGTAGGCCCCGCCACCGTCACGTGACATTCGCGCTGCAGCCGATCCACGAGTCCCGGAATCTTTAAGACTTCCGCCCAGAGGCTTTCCACCGGCAGATAGAGCACGGCAAATTCCGTGGTGTACGGGACTTCCACGTATTTTTCTCGAATCTTCTTCGCTTCCGAAAGCATCCGGTTTTCCAGCCCTTTGATACTCGCCTTTACGGCGTCGGCGTCTGCGGCGTCGCTCGCCGCGAGAAGTCGTTCGTAGTCTTCCAAGGGAAATTTCGAGTCAATCGGGAGATACACCGTTTCCCCCGTTTTCCGACCCGGCAGCTTCACCGCAAATTCCACGCGTTCCGACGCGTTGGGACGCGTAGCGACGTTGGTGTCGTATTGCTCGGGCGTCAGGATGTCCGCGAGAATCATCGCAAGCTGCACTTCGCCGAACGTCCCGCGCGTTTTGACGTTGGTCAGAACGCGCCGCAGTCCGTCCACGTTCTGTGCCATTTCACGCATTTCGCCCAACCCCCGATGCACGGCTGCCAACTGTGCTTCCACCGTCTTAAAGCTCGCGGAAAGCCGTTCGCTCAACGTATCCTGCAGTTTTTCTTCCACCGTCGCCCGTACAGCGTCCGCCGCCTCACGGTTCGTCTGACGGACAACGGCCAACTGTTCGGCAACGTGCGCCTTGAGTTCGGAAACGGCCCGTGTCAACTCGGCACTGCCCGCCGTCTGTTCTCTCTGAAAAAGCGCTAATTGCTGCGTCACGGCCTGCAGCATCTCCCGATCACGAACGCCCTGACATTCCTGCGCATGCGTCAGGCGCTCCGTCAGCGTCATCGCCGCCGCATGCTGCTCATTTTGAATGGCGTCACTCACGGCGAGAAGATCGCTTCGTACGGCGTTAACCTGCACCGTAAGCGCCGTACGGTCTTCATTACGGTTCTTTTCCAAAGCAGCGGCGAGTGCTTCGGCAAGTTCCCGGCCGAATGCCGCCTGGCGAGTACTCTGCGAAAAAGAACGAACAAGCAGCGCCAACAGCAAAATAACGACTAAGCCCAAAAGTACCGCTGCCGCCGTCAAGAGCGGATTCGTCGAAAAAAGCACGGTGGTCATGGCTCTCAGCTAGACGTCGACTTCCACATCGTCGCCGTGCAGTTCCATCCACTCACGGCGCCCGGCAGCTTCACCCTTAGCCATCAGGAGCGACATTACGGCGTCCGTCGACGCCCGCGCCACATCCCCCAGGGTAACGGGCAACAGACGCCGCGTATCCGGCCGGAAAGCCGTTTCACTCAACTGCTCTTCCATCATTTCGCCCAAACCTTTGAAGCGGGAGATGACGAGTTTTTCTTCGGAAAGGCCGTCCTTTTTGAGTTTGGCAAGCGTCCGTGCGAGTTCTTTGTCATCGAGACAATAGATATTCTTCGCCGGTTTATTGCGCACCTTCGGCACGTCCACACGGAAAAGCGGGGGCTGCACGATGTAAACGTGGCCCTGCTCGATCAAACTCGGAAAATGCCGATAAAAGAGCGTCAGAAGAAGTACCTGAATGTGGCTCCCGTCCACGTCGGCATCGGCGAGGATGCAGATTTTGCCGTAGCGCAGTCCCTTTAAATCCGCGTCCTCCCCGGGTTTGTGCGGATCCACCCCCACCGCGACCGCAATGTCGTGAATCACCTGCGACGCAAAAATCCGATCGTTTTCGACTTCCCACGTATTCAGAATTTTGCCTCGCAGCGGAAGAATCGCCTGGCACTCCTTGTCTCGCCCCTGTTTGGCGGTACCGCCCGCGCTGTCGCCTTCGACGAGAAAGAGTTCATTGCGGGAAAGATCCGTACTTTCGCAGTCGGTGAGCTTACCGGGGAGCACGGCGACCGTCGTTCCCTTCTTCTTTTCCACTTTCTGCGCCTGGCGTTGTCGCTTTTTGGCCTGATCAATCACGAGTTCGGCAAGTTTCTTCCCATCTTCGACGTGATCATTCAACCAATATTCAAACTGCGGACGCACAAACCCCGAAACCAACCGCAGCGCATCGCGGCTCGTCAGTTTCTCTTTCGTCTGCCCCTGGAACTGGGGATCCAAGGCCTTACAGGACAGGACGAAACTCGCGCGGGCAAAAACGTCTTCGGCAAGAAGCTTCACGCCCTTCGTCATGAGACCGTGCGCTTCCATAAAAGCCTTCATGGCCCCGAAAAGTCCGTCCCGCAGCCCCGCCTCGTGCGTGCCGCCTGCGGGCGTCGGAATGAGGTTCACAAAACTCTCACGGGTCAGTCCCCCTTCCGTCGTCCAAAGTACGACCCAGGCGGCGCCTTCGCCCGCCGCAAACCCTTCCGTCGTCTCATCGGCCCAGCCTTCGGCTTCAAACGCGGGCACCACCGCCGGATCGACGACTTCGGCCAAAAGATATTCCTTCAAGCCGCCGTCGTACTTCCAGTGCTGATCGGTGCCGTTTACTTCGTTGACGTACGTGACGGACGCGCCCGGCAACAGAACGGCTTTACTTTTCAAAAGCCGCACGAGGGACGCTTCCGGAATTTCCGCCGAATCAAAATATTTGGGATCGGGGCGACAGGTGACGCGCGTTCCCGTGGCACTCTTTGCTTTCGGGCTCTTTTTGGCGGAAAGCGGTCGGACGACTTCGCCCCCTTCAAATCCGATGTCAAATTCCTGCCCCTCGCGCCAAACCGTAACGTCCATCGAAAGACTCAGGGCATTCGTCACCGACACACCTACGCCGTGCAGCCCCCCGGAAAACGTATAGGCGCCCCCCGAAGTCTTATCAAATTTCCCACCCGCGTGAAGCTGCGTGAAGACGAGTTCAACCGTGGGAACCCCCTCCGTGGGGTGAATCCCCGTCGGGATGCCGCGACCGTCGTCTTCCACGGTAATCGAGGCGTCTGCGTGCCGAGTAAGCGTAATTTTCGTACCGAACCCCGCGAGAATTTCATCGCTCGCGTTATCAATCACTTCCTGGATAATGTGCAGGGGATTGTCCGTGAGGGTGTACATCCCCGGACGCTGCCGCACGGGTTCCAACCCCTTTAAGACACGAATGGAAGATTCCTGATAGTCTGAATTGCGCTTACGGACAGCCATGGTGAGGACGAAAGAAAGGAAATGAGAAACGGGGGGATTCTACCGAGCCGTCGGCGCCCGGCAAAGAAAAGCGGACGAAAGCCACCGCTCCGCCCGCCTCCGAACAAGCCGAAAAATCAAATCGTCATGATCGTCTTGCGGTAGTGAATGAGCTCGTCGATACTTTCCTGAATGTCGCTCAAAGCCTGATGCTGCGTGGACTTCTTAAAGCTCGTGACGGCTTCGGGTTTCCAGCGCTTGGCGAGTTCCTTCAGGGTCGAAACGTCGATGCTGCGGTAATGAAAGAAGTTCTCAAGCCGCGGCATCCACCGCGCCATAAAGCGCCGATCCTGCCCGATCGTGTTGCCGCACATCGGCGACTTGCCGGCAGGTACGAATTTCTTAAAGACTTCCAAACACATATCGGTCGCCTTTTCTTCGTCGATCGTGCTTTCCAAGCAGCGCTTCACGAGTCCCGAGCGCGTATGCGTTTCCGTATTCCACGCATCCATGCTCTCCAGGATTTCCGCCGGCTGGCGGATGGCAATCACCGGGCCTTCATGGAGAATATTGAGCTGGGCGTCCGTAATGATCGCCGCAATTTCAAGAACGCGGTTCACTTCGGGCTGCAGCCCCGTCATTTCCATATCGATCCAGATGAGGTTGGTATCGGAAAAACGCGGATCTCGTTCAATGGTATTGGCCATAATAAAAATTTCTCACTTCTAAAATGCGCCCGGCGCGTTCACAAATGCGCACAAAGCCGCTATTCTTATCGGTTGATTCTTCATTTTACTCTGACCTCGGACATGTCCGACATCGCCCATCTTCTCAACGCCTCGTTTCTGGGACTCATCGCTCTCTACGTCTGCCTGCAGACGGCGCTCACCATTGCGCAGGTGCGTTCCGCCGAACACGCGGCGGACAAACTTCCCGCTGCGTTTCGAGCGAGCGTCCCGCTCGCGCTGCACCGCAAAGCCGCGGACTACACCGGGGAAACGGCGCAGGCCGATCTCGTAAACGCCTATTTAGGGGCCCTCATCTGCCTCGTGCTTACGCTCGGCAACGGCTTTAACCTTCTCGCCGCAGGCACCATGGCCGTTTTCGGAGCGGGACTCTTCTCGCAGTTTACGATGTGCCTCACGGTGCTCATCGTTCTTGCCGTCATTGATTTTCCGCTCGCCTGGTGGAAGGAATTTCGGATCAACGAACGCTACGGCTACGAAAAAATGCGCTCGGGCACATGGATCCGCCGCAAACTCATCGACTCCGCCGCGGGACTTCTCGTCGAAGCGCCGATCCTTTTGGGCGCGCTCTACATTCTCGACATCGCAAGCTACGCCTGGTGGATGTTCGCCTTCTTTGTTTCCGTCGTCTGGCTCGCTTGGCGCCTCTTCATCCGCACGGATTGGATCGCCGGGTACGCTCCCGACGTCACCCCGATGGCAGACGGCCCCGACAAAACGCGCCTCATGCGTTTTGTGGCAAAACTCGGTCTTCCGACCGCGGAAATCTGCGTGAGTCCGAAACCCGCCGGTTGGCGCCTGGGGAACGCCTATTTCTGCCGCCGGCCGCTTTATCCCCGACGCCTCGTTATCTTTGAAGACGCCGTGAGGCAACTCAAAGGCGACGAACTCCTGGCAGTCGTCGCCTGTGCCGCCGGCCGCATCAACCGCTGGCACAAACCCGTGCGTTTTCTCTTTTTTACGGCGTTTTCTCTTCTATTCTGGTGGGGATTTTCGCTTCTCGCAGTGTGGCCCGATTTTTATGCGATGATGAACATCGAACCGTCGCTTGCCGTCGTTCACGGTTCGGTAAATCCGGGGCTGCTGCTCCTTATCACGCTCACGGTGGTTCCCATTGCGCTTTACCCATTGGTGCTCTTCGTGCATGCCTTCACGCGGCTTCTTGACTACGATGAAGATGAGTATGCCGTGCAGACCGTCGGTTCCAAACCCTTTATCCGAGCGCTCGTGAAACTGCATCGGGATTACCGCAATACGCTTACGCCGAGCCGCTTTTTTTCGCTCGCGAACCACATCCGACCGCACGTCACGCAGCGAATCACCGAAGCCTTCATCGACGAACAGAAAATCAAACGGGCGCAGCAGACCTCGCGCAGCACCGCCGAAGGCTACATGGCCGGCCGATTTGCAGCCGTCATGGCAGACCGCAGCCGTAGGCGCGACGAACGCAATGCCCGGCTTTGGCGCTTAAGGAGTCTCGAACTCACCGAACGCCGTGCCCTCTTACACCGTACCCAGAGTTTTAATCCCCTCCCCGGGGCCGCAGTGAAAGGAAACCGCTGATGATCACCGCCCGTATTGTTGCCGGTCACGGCCGCCACTACTATGCCCAAACGGAAGACGGCTCGCTCTTTGAAGCACGCCGCCGCGGCAAAAAAGGCGATGTCGTCGTCGGGGATGTGGTGAATTGCTCTCCCGCAGACGAAAAGACGCTTGCGGTGGAAAGCATCACCCCGCGACGCAACCTCCTGTTTCGCAGTGACGAGTGGCGTATTAAGGAACTCGCGTCCAACGTGGATCTCGTCGCAGTCGTTTTTGCTCCCCGCCCCACCTATAACCCTTGGTTTGTCTGGCGAGCCGTCGTTGCCGCAAAAACCGCGGGGATCGACGTGATGGCGATCCGCAACAAGGCCGATCTCGCCGACGGCAAAGATGCCGCCGACCGTTTTGCCGAAGAGCTCTCCCAACGCGACGGCTGTCCCACGATCATGCTTTCCGCGCACGACACCGAAGCTACCGTCGCCCGTCTCGCGCCCCTTTTTGCCGGAAAAACCGTCCTACTCATCGGACAGTCCGGCATGGGAAAAAGCACGATCCTCAACGCGCTCGTCCCGGACGCGCAGGCAAAGACCCGCGAATTTTCAGAAGCGCTTGATCTTGGTAAGCAGACGACGACCGCCACGCGCCTTTACCGCACCGAAATCAACGGGACAGACAGTGCCGTCATCGATTCACCGGGGTTTCAGGAATTCGGCCTTGCGCACGTCACCCGCAACGACATTCTGAGAGCCATGCCGGATATTCTTCACCATGCCCAAGGGTGCCGCTTTTATAACTGTACCCATCTGCATGAACCGGGGTGCTCGGTACGCGCCGCCGTTGAAGCAGGCGCCATTTCCCTCGAACGCTACGATTTCTTCACCGCCGTCACCAAAGACGCTCAGGACGACGTTTGTTGAATCTTTTCCTCAGTAATACCCCTTACTTTCCCCATAAATGTTTCAGTACCCTCCTTCCTTTTATGGGGAAAAGGCCTAAGATGCTCCCGATTAGGCAGAGGCGCGGAGCGCATCAGTAACGGTTTCAGCACAGCTGAAGACAGAAACCGCGAAAGGGCTATCCGCCGAAGAACCGGGCGTTTCTTCAGAAGGCACGGTATCTGGGCTGTGGGACAACATCCTTCAGACTGTCGCACAAGGTTGTGCGGAGCGCTGCCGGATACTTTTGTCCCGCTTTCTTCTCGGCACTCACGCCGTCAGTTAATTTAGGTCATGGGTGCCGGTCGGCCTCACGGCCTTTTTTATTAACCGGTTCTCCCCGAGAACCGTTTAAAGAAAGAAGAACCCGCGATGGATACAGACAACAAAATCGTTCGCCCCTGGCAAGCTCTCTCAATGCTTGCCGTCGGCATCTTCATCATTTTCTACGGGCTGATGGCCCTTTCCGTAAATGCCCGCATTGTGCTCGCCGTAGACGGCGTCGTAATGTGCGTCATGGCCGTCTGCTTCGGCGTTTCCTACAACCGTCTGCAGCAGGGAATCAAAGACACGATCGCTTCGATGCTGGTCGCGATGCTGATTCTTCTCGCGGTAGGCGTCTTGATCAGCACCTGGATGGCGGCAGGCACTATTCCCGTTATGATTTATTACGGCATGCAGATGATCACGCCGGCGCTCTTTCTGCCGGTGGCCTGCATCCTTTGTACGCTCATGAGTTCCTTGGCGGGTACCTCTTGGGGAACGCTTGCGACGGTGGGCGTTGCCTGCATGGGCGTAGCCGAAGGTCTGGGGGTACCCCTTGAAGCCGCCGCCGGTGCCGTCGTCGTCGGGGCCTTCTTCGGAGACAAGATTTCGCCCTTGAGCGACTCCACCGTCATCACAGCGTCCGTCACCGACACCAAACTGATGGAAGGGATTCTGCATGCCCTCGTTTCGACGGGCCCCGCCTACCTCATCACCCTCGTCTTTTTCTTTGTCTACGGCTTCACGTATGAAACGGGCGCGATGAACGGCGCCGCCTACCTTGAAATCCTGACGACGATCGAAAAGAGTTTCGACCTCAATCCCTTGACGCTCCTCCCGGTGCCCGTCGTCATTGCACTCATCTGCTGGAAAAAGCCCACGGTGCCTACGTTCGTCGCGGGGATCGCCGTCGCGGGCGTGCTCGCGATGCTCTTACAGGGCATGGATCTCAAGACTCTTATGAACACGATGTACAGCGGCTTCGTAATCCATACGGATTCGGCGTTTGTGAATAAGATGCTCAACCGCGGCGGCTTTACGAGCATGATGAGTACGATCGGCCTTCTGATGGCTGCCGCCATGTTCGGCGCCCCGCTGCGCACCGCAGGCGTCGCGCACGTTCTTCTGGATTTGGTGAAGAAGGCCGCAAAGAACGGCCGCATCATGAGCTTCCTCGTGATGTGCCTGCACAGCGTCTTCTTCGTAATCACCGGCGCCTACTACGTAAGTTACCCCGTGATCGGTGCGATGACGAAGGATATGTTCCCCGAATACAAACTCGCCCGCAAGAACCTGATGCGCATGATGCTCGACACAGGGACTGGCCTTGCGCCGTTGGTTCCCTGGTCGACGACAGGTTCCTACACGGCTTCCACCTTGGGCATTGCCAACATGGCTTTCCTTCCCTTTGCGCCGATGCTCTGGCTTTCCATCATCTTCTCGGCGGTTTATGCGCTCACGGGGCTCTGCACGGCCAAGGCCGAAGACGAAGAACCCGCTGACGAAACCACCAAATAAGGAAAACGAATAAATGTCCCTGGAAAAAGTCCACGAACGCTGGTTTGATCTCATCAACATCAATTCCGTCAACGGCCGGGAAATTCACGCCGCGCGCTACGTCGACGAGGTGTTGAAAACCTTCGGCATGACGGCCGACTGGAGTTACTTCCCCGAAGATACGGAACACCAGAGACCGTCGCTTACGGCAACGCTCGACAGCGGCCGCCCCGGAAAGACGCTTCTCCTAATCGGACACCTCGATACGGTGGACGTCACCGAAAACTGGGCGACCGATCCTTTTAAGGCGACGCTGATCGACGGCAAAGTCTACGGGCGCGGCGCCATGGACATGAAGGGGGGCCTTGCCGCCATCCTTTCCACGCTCGAATATTTCGCCACCCACAAAGACGAATTCACCGGGAAGATTCTCGCGTGCTTTGTCGCGGACGAAGAAGGCCTGAGTCAGGGCACTTATCAGCTCGTAGCGGAAAACAAGATCGCCGCTGACTACGCCATTATGGCCGAGTGCCGTTTTGACGACGTCGCCGTGGGCTTCCGCGGTCGCTACAGCTTTGAAATCACCGTGAAGGGCCGTGCCGGTCACGCAAGCCGCTACCCGGACGTCGGAGAAAACGCCTTGATCAGCGCGGGGAAACTCGCCGCCGCCATCGAAGCGCTCCCCACACTCACGCATCCCAACTTAAAACACGGCACTTGGTGCGTGCGCTACCTCTCAGGCGGCAACATGGGTACGCTCGTCGTCCCCGACACCTGCTACATGTTCGTGGATCGCTACGTGGTGCCCGGCGAAACGGATGAAACCTGCATTTCGCAGATGAAGGAAGCGGCGGCCAAGTTGGGTCTTGCCGACAAAGTAGACATCCGCTTGAAGCCCCGCAAGAGCCCCTACATGCAGTCCTTTGCCGTTGAAGAAAGCCACGAACTCGTAGAGGCACTCCGTAAGAACTTTGAAGCCGTCACAGGGCACTTCCTCCCGGTGTCTTACGACCCGTCGGTTTGCGACTCCAACATTCTCGCCGTGCAGCTCGGCATTCCTGTCGTCACGTTCGGCCCTTCGGGCGGCAACATGCACGGTGACAACGAGTACGGGATTCCGGAACAGGTGTCTCAGGCGCTTGAAATCTACATCCGTACGGTGAAGAATATGCTCGCGGCATAGTCATTCCGCGGCGTTTCACGGTAAAAGCCCGTCACTCTTTTTGGGATGACGGGCGCTTTCGTCATCATACGTACTGCAGCGACTTAATTTCGGAGCCGACAAAAACGACGGCGACCTTCTTCAGTCCCGGCAAATCCTTGAAGTTCGCGGTGGCAGCATAAGCGGTGAGCTGCTCGCGCGCTTCCTCCGCTTTCTGCGCAACGGCCGCCGGCGTTCCTGCTTCCTTCGTGAGATACTTAAGCTCCGTCAGGTAGGTGTACTTAATCGCCGAATCCTCGATCGGCTTGATCAGAATATCCGTGTAACCGATGCCCCTTGCCTCATCTTCAGCCGTCGTCTTGAACCCCCGCAACGACCGTGCCGCTCCCAGGATGAAATACTGAATCGGGGCTTCGGAAAGTTGCAGACGTCCGTGCAGTCCTACGTCAGACTTGAGACATGTCTCGACATAGCGGAAAAAAGGCTCTGCATCGCCCTTTCTTAGAGCTTTCCCGGCAGTCTCAATGATGTCTTCATCAAAACTTACAGAACCAAAATCCGACAGGTATTTGAAATAGTACCCAAAGAATTGTTCCTGAATGGTTTTGTTGGGACATACCAAAGCTTTTGCTTTTCCAGGAGCTAACGTCAGGTACCCCATACAGAAGAGCGTCGTCAATACGTCCTGATCGTCAAACTTATCTTTTTGATTGAGATTGATCGTCCGACTGAGATCAACAAACGGAATCACTTGTCCTCTCAGGCATCGATCTACCACCGTGCGAATGAATACCGAGTGACAAAATGCCGTGAATTCTGGAGAGATCCACCGCTACCGAAGAATCAAACACCTCCGCCCCCCGCGGCTCCCGTTTCTTTTCGCAGATGACACGCAGGTACTCCATGCACATGGCCGCATGAAATACCGACTTTTCCGAATCCGGCGAAAACCGATAACCGTTGTAAAGTTCCTTCATCCGCGCAAAAAGTGCTTCCTCAGTGCTGCCGAATTTTTCCAAGTCAACGGTATCCCGAATGACCCGACGAAGTTCGTTTTCCGTTAATCCGAAAGTTTCTGCAAATACCTCATCCGCCGAATAGTTGACGGCGATGCTGAATCCGGACGTCATGGAATCCAGCGAAATCGGTGTCACCCCCGTGATATAGATGCGGTCAAAGACTTTGCCGGCATACTTTTTGACTCTGGCATAGAACGCCTTCAGAAATCCCTTCGTCGATGTGATTTCCTTAAACTTTGCAGCATCTGTCGAGAGTACTTCGTTGGCGAACTGGTCATATTCATCAATCATCAAAAAGACCCGATTGCCCAGCACGCTTCGGAACCGTTGGCAAAAACCTTCCAACAAATCAGCCGCCGACAGATAGTTCTCTTCCAAAAACTTTTTCCTGCCTTCAACCCGGTAATAATCGAGGAAGTACTCCAACGCTCCTTTCACGCAATTGTGAAACTGAGGGGCTGCTTGGTCAGCCTCAATACCGGAACAATCCAAATGCAGGATGAAATACTGTCCCTGCAGCAGCGACTTGTGATCGTAAATGTACGTTCCACTGAAATTTTTATCAAAATCCTCTTTCTGCGCGCGGTCGTAATAAGTCTCCAACATTGACATAAAAAGCGACTTACCGAACCGCCGCGGCCGAATGATGAAGGGATAGCGCGAGTACAGTCCTTCCAGCGTCGGGATAAGAACCGTCTTATCCGCATAGGCACAATTATCTTTTCTGAGTTCTGTGTAGACAGACCGCCCCACAGGAACCATCAATTTCTGTTTCAACACAGTCTCACTCATGACGAATTACCTGAAATTTCTATATTAATGACAATATTACCCAAGAATTCTTTTACCGACAGCGGCGTAAAGCCCCGTCGTTCAGGGCGGGGATATAAGCCGCGCAAGCCAGGCGCAGACTTCATATAATGCCTTCATGTGGATACGCAAAGGTTTCTCATTCAAACTCACACCCGACGGAGCCCAGGCTCGCAAGATGAGCCGCTTTGCCGGTTGTACGCGCTTTGTCTACAACAAAGGCATCGCGTGGAATGAAGAACAGCGTAATGCCGATTCGAACTTCAGAATTTCCTATAAGGCACTGTCAGCTCAACTTCCCATCTGGAAGGAGAATCATCCCTGGTTGGCAGACACCTATTCCTGAACTTCCCGGATCGCTTGCCACTCATCGATACTCCTATATCTTGTGAGTTGGCAACTCTCTGATTTTTTTTGTTCTTTTGTTGATCCGTCCTATGAAGGTGGATTTTTTTGTGCTAAAATTGAGTTGTTAATAGACACTCAATTTGTG
>UQUM01000012.1 GCA_900544255.1 uncultured Sutterella sp. | reverse complement strand
CCCCGTCCTCCAACACTCGTGTCCTATGCGTCCGTCGTTGAAGTCTCAAAGCGCGTTCTCACAACCACTTTCCGCGACACTTTTTCAGAATTGGAGGGGGCTGTCATCGAAATAGTGGGAATCGCTGAAAAAATGTCCGAGACTCACAGGGCGGCTCCCCATGAGGACGGTTTTCCTGAGGATGGGAAGACCGCGGATCGTGATCGGTGAACTGCTTTCGAGGAAAGCCAGAAAGGACTGCAGGACATCGAGCATCAGTGGGTATTGACGTTCTCTCCGCCGTGAACGACGGAGATTCTCTACTGCGTCAGCAGCTTGCAGTCGGTCGTACCGATCGGCAACGGGAAAAGTGCGGGTTCAGTCATTTTAGATACCTAGTTCCGCGCATTGTCCCACAAAACAATCCAACGTCCCCGAGTCAGAGCCGTTGCGACGACTTCGCTTCTATGCCTATTTCGAAACCTGGGTAGAACTCAGGAATAACTATTTGAGCCGCTTTGTTTTCGTTGGTATGTAGGATGCAATGTATGATGCTGTCGGAACCGCAAGGAACCCCAACACGATCCAACGGCTCATCCCCATCACAGCACAAACCATAGCGCAGGCGATACAGGCAACCGTCACTAAAAGACCGATGTTTTGACCTTTAGCCGTGGCCTGGGTGAGTGCTTGGCTTTCGTGTTCGGCAACGCGGATAAGAGAGGCTTTTTGCTCGGAGTCCGCCTGCGCAACCGCAAGTCGGACACGTTGCTCTTCCTCAGCCATTCGTACAACGCGCTCAGCAATGCCCGACAATAACTGCTCGTACTGTCGCAGTTGATCCGGGGGCGGCAACGGGCCTTCAAATATCTCACGTTTCTCTACATGAGCCTACAGCATTTGCTGCGGGTAGCCGACAGCGGCTTTAACGGCGGCAGCCGTCGGTGTCTGTTGCTGCGTCGATTTCATGCCGGACACGACCCATTACCTTTTCAAAGTCTCGTTGAATATTTTTCCGGTCTTCAGACCACGGGCGGTAAGTCGGCGTTGTGACCCAACTGTCGATCTTTGTGTGAACTGGCGCCGGAGCGAAAGCGGTCATCGGAGCCGCCATGCCGTCAAGCATGCCGCGGATGAAAGCTTTTTGTGTCGAAGATAGCATTCTGGTGCCTCCTGATCCGGCTAATGGTAAAGCAGGAAACGCACTTCTGTCTAAAACAAACTCGAAATCCGATGTGAAAACGCCGGCGCCGGAGATCAGAACCGCCGCGCCGACCGCGTTTCGAGCACCGTCTTGCGGATATGCTCAATATGCGCCTTCTTTTCCCAGGTTCGGAACCACTGATCGAGCAGCATTGAATCGATGATGCGCGGCACGTCGACCGTCCAGCGTCCGGGGGCGACGGACGTAATGGTCTGTTTGAGCGCGAGCGGAGATTCGGTGAGCTGCTGCACCGTCTCTGGGCTCGTCGTCTCAAAGGTGATATGAATCCATGTGGCGCAGTCCGCCGTGTAGTTGAAGGCACTGCTTTCGAGGTACTCGTCGAGCGAAAACCCGGCGGGCCGCATCGCGTGCACATCGGTTTTGCGGGCGGAGAGAATGCGGTGCAGCGCGAGATGCCGAAACTCGTTACTTGCTTCGTAGTGCCCGACAAGATAGAGACGTTCGCCCTGCTGCACGACGGCAAGCGGATTGAAGTTGAAATTTTCCTTCACGTTGCCCCGCCGGTCGCGGTAAGAGAGCGTCACCCACGTTTCGTCGTACAAGGCGTCCGTCACTTCGTTGAAGATGCGGGGCAGCACTTTGGGCGGAATAAGACGCAGGGAGTTTGGAATCACCGCGACCTTTTTGAGCCACGCCCGTTCTTTGGTGCTTTTGGCGGTTTCGCTCAGGGTTTCGTGTGCTTTGGTAAAAAGGGGCTCAAGCGCCGTGAGAAGCGTTTTGGGGAGCTGATCTTTGAGGTTCTCTTCCACGAGACGCACGAGAAGGCAGACCTGCGCCGTCGGGGCAAAAAAGGAGAGGCTTTTCCCGGGTTCGAGCGAGTAGGAATAGGGTTTGCTTGATTTGTCGCATCGCACGCCGAGACTCTCGGACTCGGAGAGGGCCTTCAAGTAGCGCTGCAGGGTGAGGGTTTCAACGTGAATTCCCGCGAGTTCCAAGGCGTGCTGCAGTTCGGTACTCGAAATCCGGCTGCGTTCCGGGATGAGACGAAGAATTTCCAGGTAGAGAAGCGCCTGCGACAGAGCGGTGGATTGGCGGGGCATAGGGTAACCTGCGGCATCAATTGAGGCAGGAAAGTTTAATGGGTTTACGGAAAACCGTGCGACCTCTGCGGGCAGAAACCGAACTTCCTGCCCGCAGAAAACGGCGTTACGGATTCAAATTGAGATCCGCGTAGTCGTCCGGGATGTCGATGCCGCCGTCCTCACCGCGGAATCCGCGGCATTCCCAGAGCGGATTAAGGCTGTGGCCTTCATCATCCATAAAATCGCGGTCAAATGCCACGGCATCGGATCCATCAAGGACGAGCCGGAACTGGCCGTTGTTGCCGCGGAGTTTCATCGGGGCGTCTTCTTCGGAAAGAAGGGAGAGGGAACCGATGAATTCCGCACTGGGGAATCGCTCGGCGAGCTTTTTCCGAAGCGCGGTACGTCCCGGAATCGCTGCGGCGTCGTAAAACCACGTTCCGTCGGTGCGGCGGAGCGTCGGGAAATAAATCTGGAAGGCATAGTGGTCGCTGTCGACTTCGTCCTCCTCATCGTCCTCTTTCAAGTACGGATTGAGGGGGATCCCGTCTTCGTCGGTCTCATCCTCATAGTCGTCGTAAATGTCTCCGTCCGGATACCGGAGATCCTCAATCGTTTGGCCCGTTTCATGACAATAACACGGTACCGAGTCGGAAACCGGCGTGAGAAAGAGCGACCGCTTCCGGGGATCCGTAAGGGCATCAAGGCGTTGCGTGAGTACTTCTTCCCACAGAGAACATTCGGGAGAAGACCAGGGAAAATAAGGCGTATCGGGAACGGCGCCGGACTGGAATCTGAAGGAATTTGGTTCGGCATCGGTAAAGGTGAGGGCGGAAAAGTGGGTTTTGAGTAAACGCAGAAGCACCGTCTCGGCAGTGGTAGGAAATGCCTCCATGCCTTCCGGGCCGCGGATGACGACGGATTTTCCGTCCGCCGACGGCCGTGTGACCTGCAGTCGGAAAAGCGGAACCGCCGTGGTGAGAAAGGATTCCAGTGCTTCGGCGGTTTCGCCTGCAACGCGGCAGCATAATTTTTTTGGGCATTGGTCGGATGCCAAAACGGCAGGTACCGGGTTGACGTTTTCGGCATAAAAGAGCGGTTCCATGCGGGCTCGATAGTCCTCAGCCGGATCCACGCGGCAGGTGTAAGTCACTTGACGGGCGTCCGTCTCATTGCCGAATTTGACTTGTCGCGTATAGGCGCTCGGAAAAGAACTTTGGAAGACCTTTTTGGGATCCGTCGGCGCCACTGTGAAAGTGAGCTTCGGATAGGCGGCGGCTACGCCGTCCATGAGCCGTACGGCGACGGAACGAGGGAGTTTTGTCGTGCGGACAAAGAGGGTTTCGTCATTTTCGCAAAGGTAGGCGAGACCGCAACGGGGGACGCCCAGCGAGAGAAACGCCTTCACGTATTTGGCCTTTCCGGTGACGCACCAGGTGTAATCGGCGGGCAACATTCGATCAGAGAGCGCCGCGACGGCGTCGCGGCAGGCGGCATAAGCGTTTTGAACGGGGTGGTGGAGGTCGTGGTGCGAAAAAATCGCCGAGAGGATGCCTTGCCAATTTTTAATTGACTCCGGCGTGACGGTCGGGGATAAGTGATACGAACCGCGGATGAATTCAGAAGCTTCTCGGGCGCGGGCGGTGATTTGAGCGAGACGATGCAGAATCGTCCATTCTTCGGCGTTTTGGGTAGCGTCTTCGGGATTGACGAGTTTTGAAAAGCACCGCGCGGCTTCACGGACGTTTTCCGGAATTTGCGGGAGCGACATCAGGGTCTCGTCGTCCGCAATGAGGGCGGCCGCTGCCGCGGTGTCCGTGCCGCCCCAATGCCTGAGTAGTACCGAGGCTGCAAGACGCGTTGACCAATTGTCGGGCATGTTGTGTTCGATGGCAGAAAGCGTTTGAAACCAAAATGTCCGGGGTGGTTTCCCGGGAGTATTCGTTCCGAACGGACGACCTTCGGTTTGTATGAAGGCGTCGGGGCTGATACAGGTGAGAAACATGGTGTACCTCCGAAAAAAGTAGGAATAGCAGCGCCTTAAGGGCGCTCGGGTGATGTTGAAATCGTACGCGGCCGTGCATCAATTGATGATGTGTACCTTGGACGGACGTTGGGTTTCGCCGGGCAAAACCCAACGGTGAATCGCTCATCAAGGCTGTCGCCCGCCTCATCGGTGAGAAGACGTTTGAGACGACGAAGATCAGCGGGAGCGAGAACGACGCAGAAGCCCCCTTCATCCCCGTGACGAAGCGCTTCATCCGAAGCACGGAGTGCGGCGGTAAGCGTCACCTCAGGATGAATTGCGGCCTCGGGGGCGAGACGCCGGAGGGTGTGAAGAAGTTTTCGCCGACCGGGCAGGGCGTCGACGTTGTAGAAGAGGCGCCCGTCGGGGCGGCGTTCGACGGTCGCGTTAAACGTGACGGCGAGGTAAGGGCCGTCGGACGCGAAAATGTCTTCGAAATCGTCGTCCGTCGCTTCGCGGGCGGGTGTGAGGTAAAGCCGCTTTTTGACGGGGTCGTCAAGCGCCTTGAAGCGTGCCGTGAGTTCCGCTTCCCAAAGGGGCGACCGCGGGGTTTCAAGCGGGTGAGGCTCAACGTCGGACTCGACCTCGACCTTCGGTGTCGCTTGGAAGAACGGCGGAATGGCCGAGATCGGCACGGTTTCAAACGTCAGCACCGGAAAGCGAGCCCGGAGGTGCCGCATCAGCGAACGCACCGCCGTAAGCGGCAGATGCCGTGCCCGCACGAAAAGAGCAGGATGATCGGCGGCTGCGTCGCGCGCCGTTTCGAGGTGAAAAAGCGGGACGACGTTTTTGAGAAACGCTTCGAGAACCGTCGGGGTATCGGCAGTGAGGCGAAAGGCGGTTTCCGTGTGCGCTTCAGGGGACGCCAAAAGCGCAGGCACCGGATTGACGTTCTCCGCGTAAAAGAGCGGTTCGAGCTTTACGGGTGTGTTTGTCTCATCCTTTTCGGATGCGGGGCCCCCGAAGAACCGCAGGGCGGGATCGGCGTCTGTGAGGGTGAAGGTCAACTGCGGAAATGCCGCCGCGATCCCGTCCATAAGCCGCACGGCGACGACGCGTGGGAGCCGAGGCGCAAGCAGGACAATGGCGTCGCCGTCTTCGGCATACGTGAGGCCCGCCGGGCGGACGGCACACCTTAAAAAGTCCGCCCGGTCTTCGGGACAGATCGCAACGCGCCAAGAGGGGGCTGCGGCTTCGGGCATCACGACGTCCGCGAGGCGGTCGACGGCGTCCCGAGCCGCTTCGTAGGCCGTGGCAAACGGTGACCAGACATCGTTTCTTACTTCGTGTGCGGCATGGAGCTCGTCCAAAAAGCGCTGCCAGTCTTTGATGCGGCGGCTGTGGTTGCCGCCCAAGGAGAGTTCCGCGGGGATGGTTCCCGTGTCGGCGTAGGTTTCGAACGCCGCCCGGGCGAATGTCGTGATTTGGGCGAGTCGGTAAATGAGCGTCCAGGTTTCGCCGTTGCGGGCGGCGTCTGCGGGCGAAACGCAGTCGGAAAACCGACGGGCGGCGGCGCGGACGTTTTCGGGAACGCCGGGCAGGGCGAGGAGGGTTTCGTCGTCGGCGATGAGTGCCGCGGCGGCGACGGTGTTCGCAGCTTCCCAGCGAAAAAGAAGCAGCGACGTGCCAAACCGCAGGTGCCAATCGTCGGGCCGAGCTTGCCGCAGGGCGTCGGCCGTGCGAAACCAAAGGTTGTTCGGGAAACGAATGCCGGTCCAAGGGTCTTGGCCAAAGCGGGGCTGGTGAAGGGCGGCGTCCGAGGAAATACGGGTGAGAAACATGATGCCTCTGGCTTTACGAGTTCATCGCCAAGACGCTCAGCCGTGCAGGGGCCGGTCGGTGGCGAACGATGACGCGGGGGAAGCTGGTATTGAGCGACAACGCCCTTTCCGTTGCTTGGGCGACATCGCAGGTTGTGCCCTTGAGACGTCGGCCGTGTCGGGTGAGGTCAAAGACGGCGTCGACTGTGAAGTCGGTAAAACCGGAAAGATTATGGCGAGGCATGGCGCTTAACGTTTTTCAATGATTTTGTAGGCGTCATTTTGCGTCGAGATACATCAGTTGATGATGTAGGCACCGTGCTTCAACCATTGAAGGAAGGCGGACGAGACTCTGGGGGAGGAGGAAAAGAACCGATGACAGAATGCTTGAAAAATGCCGCTTCCGACGCAGTCACCCGCCGAACCGGAACCGTCAAAGCCGTGATTGAAACCGTCTTCCGACGGCATCAGTTGCCGTGCACCGTCCGCCCGCTTTACGCGCTTCGGGGCGGTGTTCCCGGAGCGCGTGGCGGAAGCCTTGAAAGCCGCCGGGCCCGTGACGCCCGAAGCGAGACGTTTGTTGGACACGGTGGCGGCTGCGTGCGTGGTGCCCGAGGTATTGGGGAACGCCGCTAAGGGTGAAGCGCTTCTTGCGTCCGGGGACGTTTGGGGGACGGTGTCCGCCGACGGTTGGGTGAATCCCGCGCGGGCGGCGGCGCTCCCTGATGGGACGGTCGCGTATTGTCCGGCGGCGGTTGCCGCGCTGACGAAAGTCTTCACCGAGACGGAACTGCCCGCCTTAAAGCGCGTCTTGGGGGCGAAATTGGCCCCTGAGGCCGCCGATCCCGCGGCGGTGCTCGCCGAAGTCGTGCCGCAGGCGGAGTCGCTCTTATTCGGGCTGTCGCGCTCGTTGGACGCAAGTCTCAGACACGCCGTCACGATGACGGCGGTAACGGAAGCGCTTGACCGCTCGGCACAGGAAGGCAATACGACGTTGGCGTTGGCAGTGAATCTCGCGAAAGCCCAGGGGAATCTCGCGAGCGAAATCAACTACCGCACCATGGCAAAAATCGGCGCGGAGTTTTTGCCGAAAGTGAGAAACAGCCTGGAAATCGTCGTCATCGGGCTTTTTCCGGTGACGGTACTTTTAGCGTTGGCGTCAGGCCACGCTTTGGGCGCCGTTTTAAAGAGTTGGCTCATGGTGTTGGCGGCGCTTGAACTTTGGCCTGCGGCGGCGTCCCTCGTGAATTTTCTCGTCGTTCAAAGGGATGTCGGCGTCTTTACGGCGCTCATCAATGCGTACGGGGCGGATTCCCTCGCGGCCGCAGCCTTGATCCGCGAAACCGGGGCGAGCGCGCAGGCGGTCGCGGGTGCCCTCATGATGGCGGTTCCCGTCATTTGTTACCTCGCGGTCTGCGGCGGGACGATGGCGATCGGGCAGATGACGGCTTCGTTGGTAGCACCCGCCCAAAGTGCGGCGCAGAGCCAAGGAGCGAGTCTTGCGGCCGGAAACGTCGCGCAGGGGAACGTGAGTCTAGGAAACGTCTCAGCGAACTCCGTGTCCGCCAACAAGTCCGACGCCTCGGTGCGGGCGACGGCGGCGTCAACCGTAGTGACGGGAACGGCTTACGGGACGGTGACGCGCGAGGCGGGCGGCGAATTGACCGGGATGAGCCGCACGGGGGTGAACCTCGGGGTGACGGCGGGCGCTGCAGAAAGCATCGAGCGGCAGCGCTCCTCGCAATATGCTGCCGGCTTTTCGGGGAGCGAAACCCAAACGGTGCGGACGGGTTCGGTGACGACGTCGGACGTGACGACGGGCGTGAGCCGCACGTTTGCGTCTGCCTTAAACGACACGGTCGCAAACAGCGTAGGGCACGGCAGTACTTGGAATCAGCAGTCGGCTTCGGGTTCCGTGCGCACGGCGTCCGACATGACGGAAGCCGCCCGCATGAATCAGGTTACGGAGGGGACGACGGTGCAGACGCAGGGCAGTTGGCAGGCGGGGGTGAGTGCGGCCGCCCTTGGCGCAGGAGCGGCGCGAGCCGGGGGCGTTGCGGCTGCCGTCGCGGCCGTACCGGGCCTCGGGGTTCGCGGTGCGGTGCAGGCTGCCGATACCGAGAGCCTCATTGATCAGGCGACGGGACGCACCGCCGCCCTGCAAAGCCGGGAATCGCGCGAAGCGTATCAAACCGTACATGACGCCGCCCAACGCATTGCCGCGACGCACACGGACGCGGCGGTGAGAAGCGAAGCCGCCAATTTCCTTACGACGTTGAGCCGCCGTCGGCAGGCAGCTCTGGAAAAGGCGACTGGCCTCTCGGACACGGTTTCCGTGACCGGCAGCCGCAGTGAATCGGCAGCGGGTCGCACGGCAACGACGGTGGATGATTCGGCGAGCCTCATGGCGGCGTCCGTCGCGCGTTTTGGTTCCGCCGAAGGCGCTCTGCGGGCATTGAATCGCGCCGAAGGCCGTACGGCGTTGGCAACGAGCGCTCAAGAGACAGCGCAAGCGGGAATGGACTCAGCCGCGTTCGGCGCCGGCGCCATGGCGTCTCCCTTACCGCACAGCGAGGATGCGGACGCCGCGCGAAAGGCGCAGTACCGACGGGCCGCGGTTGGAGCGCACATGACGGACACAGTGACTCAAGAGGCTGAGGCAGTAAAGGCAAGAAGTGAAAAGAGGCCGTCGGGGTTCGCACTCACGGAAGATGCCGCGGAAAAAATGGCCGCGGCGGTTGAAAGCCGGGGGACGATCGGGGCGGATGAGACCGCGTTTCGACGGGGCCTTCTGATGATCGCGCGTGAAACGTATCGGACGGAGAACGCCGACAAAAATTACGCGCTTCGTAATGCCTTTTTAGCGGGGATCGGCTACCAAGATCCGGGGTCGCTCCAAGCGTCGTTAAAGGCGAAGGCGGCTTCCGACCCCGTTCTGAGGTCGGCCGTGGCGTCCGTGGGAGCGAAAAACACGTCGGAGGTCGGCGCATCCGATTGGACGGCACTCGTGAAAGCCGCTCGGGGCGCGGTGAGGGAATGAAGGGGCGACAGGGGATTCGCGGCATCGTCGGGCTGACCGTTCAGTTCGTTCGGTGCGTCCGGTGCGTCGCTCACGGAGGCCGTCGCCTGAACGGTGAAAAATCGTTGAAAACCGTGCATCAACGCACGGACGGCGGGGAATAACTGTCGCTTCATCTTTTTTTTTTGCTCTCGAACCCAAAATCCCCGGGACGGTCGGTCTCGGTGTGCTTCAGAAAGAGTGTAGACGGAATCGGCCGGTTTCGGGGCGACGGTTACAAAGTTGAGACGGAAAGGAAAATTTCAAGGGATTGATACGGAGGTGGAGTTATGACGCCGGACGAAGGCATGCGCTTTTTTGAACGTGAATTGGGGGCGGAACTCGTGTGGGTCGTGGGGGATGCCGTGACAATGGACGAGGTTCTCAAAGAAGCCCGCGAGGGGATTTACATTCAGTGTCGTCGCGACGGTCGGTTTTACGTCGGGGAGTCGCGCGACGTGAGGCGCCGCCAGAAGGAACATTTGGCGCGTGGGGCGGACGTGGTGGCGCTGGCATTGATTGCCATGCCCGGAGCCGTTAAGAGTGCCCTGCGTGAGAAGGAAACCGCCGTCATCGAAAGAGCAGTAGGGGTCGGAATTTCGCTTACGAACCTCGATAAACTCGTACTCGTCAAAGAAAAGCGAACCCAAGCGCATCGGGCGGCGCCGGCGTCCTCCGACCTCACGCCCGCCATGATTGATGCGTTTCTCGCGGACTTTTGGTCGCCTGACGCACTTTTTGCCCGGAAAGCCCGAGAGTGGACTGAGGCAGATGCCGCGTCGCGCGAGGCGCTGGAAACCTTTCGGCAGTCCCCCTTGTCGTGGCAGGCGATTTTTCTGGTGACTGCCTTCGTGCGGGCTGTGGTTCCGGATCCGGTGCGGCTTTGGAAAAAGCGCTGGCGAACGGAATTGGTGCCGCACGCCCGGGAAAACGTCCCCTGGTTGACGGTGCGCTTCGGAGAGGCGTCGGCCTTGGTGCTCGAGCGGTGGCAGACGGAAGAAGGTGAAACCCTTGCAGCGGGTTTACGCATGGCGACCGCCCCTTTGGAAGCGGCGTGGGGGTCTTTGCAAGCCGCGCATCAGCATTGGGGCGGTTATCGGTGGGAGCGGAGAGCGACCGACGACGGTCTGAAGGTTTTAAAAGGTGCGGCAGGCGCCGTCCCTCATTTTCGCCTTGCGGCTGCGGCGGCATCCGGCCGCTTTTGGTCGAAGACCGGAGATCGGGTGACGGCATTTGTGACCGGCCGTATGGCGCAGGATCTGATGGCGTCTGAAGAAACGCTTCTGGCGATGCAGTTGGCGGCTGTCGAGGACCTCATGGTGCCGCTTCCGGCAAAGTGCGAAGGGGTGACGCTTTGGCCATGGTGAAGTTCACTCATGAAAAAGGAACCGACTCCATCATCGCCGCGGCGCCAACGTGAGAAGGCAGACGTTGGCGAGCACCATCGCGACGCCGAGGCACTGCCAGGCGCCGAATCGGTCGCCCAAAAAGATGATCGAAAAGAGAAATGCCGACAGAGGTTCCGCGCAGTTCAGAAGTCCCATGACGACGGGGGACAGGTATTTCAGCCCGCTCATGTAGCAATAGAAGGCGAGGACGGTGCCGAAAATGACGATGAAGCCGAAAGACGCCGCTACTTCGACCGTCCAACGGATGTCGAGCGTCCAAGGGTGGCAGACGGACGAGGCAATGAGGCCTCCGACGAGGATGCTCCACGCCGCGACCGGAGTGACGCCCACTCGGCGGATGACGCCGGCAGGCTGAATGAGATAGGCCGCGGAAAAGACGGCCGCCACAAGGCCCCATACAATAGCGAGCGGCGAAAACTGCAGCCGGCTGAAGTCGCCGTCCGTTACGATGAGGGCGACGCCTGCCGCCGCAAGAACGAAGCAGACCGCCTCAACGGGCGTGACGAAGCGGTGATGCCGCAGCGCGATCCAGACGCCGGAGAGAAGGGGGACGAGCGTGAGAAAAACGGCCCCCGTGCCGGCGTTCGAGTAGTAAATCGACTGAAAGAAGCCGTAATGTCCGCCGAAAACGAAAATGCCCGCAACAACGATGTCGAGAACGTCGCGCGGGTTCTTAAAAATTCCCCACATGGCTTTCGGCATGAAAAGCGATGCCGCAGCAACGAAAATCGTCCCGGCCGCAAACTGCCGCAGCGTCACGAGCCCCAGCGCCGTAAAGCCGCTCGGAACCGAAAAGAGGTACTGCACGACGGTGCCCATGGCGCCCCAGAGAATGCTCGCAAAGACGACGAGGAGAAAACCTTTGAGAAACGGACTTGACATGGTGAAAACGGGTCGTGAGGAAAGTCAATGGGAGCGCGATGTTACACCCGTGCTTGCGTGCCTGCCGCGGCACCGATTTCTCTGTATCATTCGGAACCGTGTTTTTTTTCACGATTTTTTCTGAGAACCCGACTTTCGGAAAAATTTCGAAGAAAAATAGAATTTCTCTTCGAAGTTCAAACATTCATTATCTCAGTTTCATTTATTCCGTTCTAAAGGATCGGCAATGCTTCTTGAGCTTTTCCGCAACCATAAACGCTGGTTGATGTTCATCGCGATGATTCTCGTCATCCCGAGCTTTGTGGTCACCGGTATCTATTCCTACAACCGCATGATGAGCGACGACGGCGCCATCGCCAAGGTCGACGATACGTCCGTGACGCCCCAGCAGTTTGACGAAGTGAAGCGTCGTCAGCTCGACAATCTTCGCCAACGCCTCGGCGACAATTTCAAGAGCTCGATGTTGGAAAGCGCCCAAGCGCGCCACGCGGTGCTGATGAGCCTCATCAACGAACGGGCGCTTGCGGGCGAAATCACAAAGGAAAACGTAATCGTTCCCGAACAGACGGCGATCGAAGTCATCAAGACCTATCCGGCGTTCCAGGATAACGGCAAGTTCTCGCCCGAACTCTATTCGAACTATCTCGCGAGCACCGGTTACAGCGACCAGTACTTTGTGGAACGCGTGCGTCAGGACGTCTCGCGTCAGCTTCTGACGGGCGGACTCACCCGTACGGCCGGGGTGCCGCAGAGCGTTTTGAAGCGCACGGCGGAACTTCTCACGGAAAAGCGCACGATTCAGACGTCGGTCATCAAGGCGGCGGACTATAAGGAAGGCCTCAGCGTGACGGACGAAGAAGCCGAAGCTTATTGGAAGGCGCATCAGACGGAATTTGCGCTCCCCGATGAAGCAGACGTGCAGTACGCGCTTTTCACGCCGGAACTCTTTAAGAACGTGGAACCGAGCGAAGAGGACATCCGTACGTTCTATGAACAGAACCGCAACCGCTTCAACGCTCCCGAAGAACGCCGTGCGGCGCACATCCTGATCGACTTGAAGAACGGTAAGGACAAGGCGAAGCAAGAAGCCGATAAGGTGCTCGCCCAAGTCAAGGCTGATCCCGCGAAGTTTGCCGAATTGGCAAAGAAATATTCCGCCGATACGTTGTCCGCGCGTGAAGGGGGCGACCTTGGTTGGTTCGGCAAGGGCATGATGGTCAAACCTTTTGAAGACGCCGTGTTCGGCGCTGAAGAAAATACGGTCGTCGGCCCCGTGGAAACCGATTTCGGCTACCACATCATCAAGGTGACGGGCATCAAGGGTCAGCACGTGAAGCCCTTGAACGAAGTGCGGACGGAGATCGTCAAGCTTTATCAGGATCAGCATTCGCAGGAAATGTTCGGTAAGGAAGCGGAAACCTTCACGAACATGGTCTACGAACAGAGCGACTCCCTGCAGCCCGCGGCGGATCGCTTCGGCATCGAATTGAAGACGGTGAAGAACGTGACGCCCGACGGCGCCGGTGCCGACCTGAAGAAGCTCTTCACGGATCACGTGTTGGAGGCTCTTTTCAGCGACGAAGTCCTGCGTGAAAAGCGTAATTCCCAGGCGATTGAAGTCGGCAGTAACGAACTCATCGCCGTCCGAGTGGTCAATTTCCGCCCGGCGCACGTCGAAAGTTTTAAGGACGCCGCCCAACGCATCAAGGCGAAGCTGATCGACGAGAAAGCCCTTAAGGCGGCGGAAGCCGAAGGGCAGAACCTTGTGTCGGCGCTTGCGGGCGGTGCAAAGATCCGCGTGACGTTCGGGGACGAAGCCACCGTTTCCCGCACGAATCTTGACGGGCACGGCGCCGGGTTTGTGAACGACGTCATGCGTGCGAACGCGGAGAAACTCCCGGCTTACGCGGGCATCGTCGACGGCGACACCTACGTCGTGACGAAGATCGTGAAGACGGAAAAGCCGGAAGTGCCCGAAGCGCAGTTGAAGGCCTTGGCGCAGGAACTCGCTTCCATGACGTCCCGCGCGGATGAAGCCGCTTACTACGGTGCGCTGCGTGAAAAGCACGAGGCTAAGATCCTTAATAAGAACTATCTGCCGACGGCGGACGACAAGCTGCCGAACCAGGAATAGCGCCTTAATGCCTCTGGGAAAAGCGCCGGCCTCAATTCGAGGTTCGGCGCTTTTTTGGTTGCATATTGGTTAATAAGAATCATTTCAGTTTTTGCCGTTAGCGTAACGACGTTTTCTTGAAACCGGGAATGCCCCATGATCCGTCTTGTCGCCATACTCTTTTCCGCGATTGTTGCGGCCTTCGCCCTCGGGGCGTGGGTTTTTCCCTACGACTTTACGACGCGCGATGTTCTGCATCAGCTCTATGCCGTTTCGGGTCTGTTGTTGTGGTCGCTGATGACGCTTTGCATCGTTTCGGCGGCGCGCCCGCGGTGGATCGAAAAAGTCGCCGGATGCGGAATGAATCGGGTGATGGCTGAGCACAAGGTCCTGGGATGGGGCGTCGCGCTCTTTTTGGGGCTCCACATCCTGGCGCCGGCAGCGGGGCTTCTCATTCCCGCGACCCCTGTTCCTTTGATGGGGCAGCACGACATGAGCACCTTCTGGAAAAAGGTGTGGATCATTTCGCACCCCGTGTGCGCGTTTTCCGGCGTGTTGGTGACGTTCTGGATTCTGTCGCTCATCGGGAAAGATATCCGACGGGCCGCGGGAAAACTCACATGGCCCTCCTGGGAAGCGAAACACCGGGCGTGGGCCTGGGGGTACCTCTTGATGGCGCCGCACTGTCTGCGTTTGTTGAAAGAAAACGAAATGGTCATGCCTTTGGGATGGATCAACCTCGCGCTCACGATCGTCGGCTGCTGGGCGGCCGTCCGAATTATTCGGAATCGGATCGGAGCCGAAAAGCGACGGGACGGGAAGGTTCTTGCCGTCAAGGTGTTTCCGTCACACACTTGGCTTACGGTGAAGACGGATTTGGCTTACCTCGTGCGTCCCGGGGAATTTGTCTATTTGTCCCGGCCGGATGATGTCGAAATGCCGCATCCTTTTAGCGTTGCCTCGGTCAATCCCGCCGAAGGAACGCTCGGGTTTTGGATTCGGCCGGCAGGCGCTTGGACGCAGTCCGTCTCGTCGTGGCAACCCGACAGTCCCGTCATTGCGGAAGGCCCTTGGGGGGACTTTCGTCCGACCGCTGCGCCGAACCAACTTTGGGCCGCTGCCGGGAGCGGCATTGCGCCTTTCTTGTCGTGGCTTGAAGCACGGGCGGAGCAGTTGAAGGCGGGAGAAACGGTGCCGGAGGCAAAACTTTTCTGGTGCATTCATTCCGTCAAAGACGAAGCGACGCTTGCCCGCGTCACGAAACTTGCAGGGGACGCCGGTGTTGCGTTGACGGTTTTCGTCACCGAAAAAGAAAACCGCCGCCCGAGAGCCGAGGATTTGGGGGTTAAAGACGCCGCGGCGCTTGCCGTATGCGGCCCGTCGGGGTTTGTGGCCTTCACGCGTCGGGCGTGGCAGGACGCCGGAAAACCCGCCGCAGGCCTGAGGACGGAGGCGTTTTGACACGCCGTCATCAGAAGCGAACGGCAGAGATTTTTTGGTTTCGGCCGATTACTTTTTCAGAACATTTTTGAGAAGGCTCCCCATCACGTCCATCGTCTCGGAATTCAAAAGATTCGTAAGCTGAGAGTTCTTAAGCGAGGGGAAGAGGTTGAGGCCTGAGGACACGAACTGGTCTTTCAGAAGGTCGGCGGCGATGTAGCTTGCCGTTGCCTGCAGTCCGGTCTTAGGTTCCTTCGTCATCACGAGGGCAAATTGCTTGCTGCAGGCGCCGAGTGCGAGTTTCGTGACGAGATTTTTGGCTTTGGTTTCGACTTCTTTGGTTTTCGCTGCGGGGATGGTCTGGACTTTTTTTGCGGCAGCCGTCTTCCCGAGCGTTACAAACGCCCACTGCGTCATGGTTTCTTGGTCGGCCGAAGAGGTGTTTTCAAGGATGCACTTCGCAAGGTTGTCGGAGTAGGTACTTGCCTCAGCCCCCGCGGTGAGTCCGAGGGCAAGAACGATAAAGGCGGCAGTTTTTTTCACGGTAAAAATCCCGAAAGAAATGGGCGGGCGTATTTTAGGCGAGACGGCTCTCGGCGTACAATGACGGGACTATTTAATCCTGCGGGGCTTGTGCCTCGACTGAGGCAAAGGACAAAGGGCTGTGACGGACACGGTAAAGACAAAAGCAGGTTGGATTTTGGCCATGGATACCGCCGCGGAGTCGGTGTCGGCGGCGGTGACCGACGCGGCCGGTGACGCCGTTATTGAAAAAACGGCCCGGGAGACGAATAAACACACGGAATGTCTTCTGCCGCTCGTGAAGGACGTGTTGGAAACGATGAACGTGCCGCAGGAAGCGCTCTCCGCCGTGGCGTTTTCCGCGGGGCCCGGTGCTTTTACCGGGGTGAGGACGGGGTGCGCAGCGGCTCAGGGGCTTTCCTGGGTCATCGATAAACCGGTGATTGCCGTGCCGACGCTGGCAGCGGCGGCGCTTCTTCTATTTGATGCCTCACCGGAAGCACGTCGGGTGATGCCTGTGTTGGACGCCCGCATGAAGGAATGCTACGTCGCCGTCTTTGAGCGGCCGGAGAACGACGATGTGATGCCGCGCGCCGTGACGGAAGCGGCGGCCGTGAAGCCCGCGGACGTCGCTTCGTGGGCAATGGATAACGGCGTCGAGGTCGTGGGGGGCTCGGGCCTCACGGCGTACCCGGAAGCTCGGGACGGCGCCGAATCCGCGGGTGTCGAAATCGTCGGGGATCTTAACGTGACGGCAGGGGCGGTTGCCGAAGCCGCGCGCCGGCAGTTTTTGGCGGGCGACGTGACGACGGCGGCGTTGGCTTCTCCGATTTATGTCCGTAACCGCGTGGCGCTCACGATTGAAGAACGCCGCCGCGGTGAAAAGCTCTGAGGTCGGGATGATGCTCACGTTTCGCGCGGTCACGACGCAGGATTTGGAAACGGTGGCGCCCCTCATTCATCGCGCCGATCCCTTCGGGTGGACGATGCAGAACCTGCAGTCGGCTCTCGCTTCCGGTTGGACGGTGACGGCGGCGGAAGTCGAGGGCACGATCGTCGGCTGCGCCGTCGTGATGCAGGTCATTGACGAAGCGGAACTTTTGGAAATTGCGGTGGATCCCGTTCATCAGGGCAAAGGCTTCGGCAAGGCGCTTTTGGCGCAAGTGCTCGCGGCCGCCCGAGCCCGAGCCGTGCGTCTGATGCGGCTTGAGGTTCGCATCGGCAACGAAAGAGCCCTTAAAATGTATGAGAAGGCCGGGTTTAAGCGCGTGGGTTTACGCCGCGGCTATTACCCGACGGCGGCGGGTCGGGAAGACGCCGTCTTGATGGATGCGGATCTGACCGTCCGATAACGAAGAAAAGGATCAGGGGATGCCCCTCTCGCAGGAACAAAGTCGAATTTGGCAGGCGATGGCGATCGGCCCGCAGTGGATTCTGAGATCCTCAGAAGACCCGCTTTTGGCGGCAGAACCCGTGAAGCGGCAGGCGGCACCCGCCGCGCATCCCGCTGCGCCCGCCCGTTCGGCCTCCGTGCGTTCTGCCGCCCCCGCGAGAACGCTGCCCGGCATTGCTGCCGTCAACGAACCGGGCGTGAGGAGCTTAAAACCCGCGTTTAAACCGACGGCACCGGTCTCTAAGCCCGCCCCCGCGGCCCCCAAGGTGATCGCCATCCGCGACGAGGCCCTCGCTGAAAAAGTAAAGACCGCGTCGTGGGACGAATTAAAGACCCTCATTGCGTCGTGCCGCGCCTGCACGATGAGTGCGCACCGCACGCAGACCGTGCCTTCGGACGGCGCGCCGGGGTGTCCCTTGGTGCTCGTGGGGGAAGCGCCGGGACGCGACGAAGATTTGGAAGGCATCCCGTTCGTGGGAAAAAGCGGGCAACTGCTCACCAACATTCTGACTGCGGTCGACATCAAGCGCGGTCGCGATGCGGCGGTAGTGAACGTTTTGAAATGCCGTCCGCCCAACAACCGCGATCCGCTTCCCGAAGAAGCGGCAGCATGCCGTCCGTTTTTGGAGCGGCAGTTGGAATTGTTGGCTCCGAAGGTGATGCTTCTCTTGGGACGCGCGGCGGTGACGGCTTTGTTGCCTTCGGACGTTTCCGGCGAGTCCATCTCCCGGTTGCGCGGACGCGTTTTTGAGGTAACGGTTGCGGGGCGTCCGGTAAAAACGATGGTGTCGTACCATCCGTCCTACCTCTTGCGCAATCCCGTCGGCAAAGAATTAAGTTGGCATGACCTTTTGGCGGTGAAAAAACTCGTCGCCGCTGCCTGAATCAGTCGAATTTTTATTGGCGCCGCTCGGGCGTTGGTGTGTTATGGATTTTGAACTTTGGTACTTGGTTTTTGTTCCGCTTCTCTTTGCGGCCGGCTGGTGGTTCCGCGGTCTTGATGCCCGGCAGCGGCGCATGGAGACGCACGGGCTCGACGAGAATTATTTTAAGGGGCTGTCGCTGCTTATTTCGGACAAACCCGAAAAAGCGATCGATCACTTCATGGAAGTGATGCGGCTCGATTCTGAGACGATCGAGCTGCATCATTCGCTCGGAAACCTTTTCCGCGAACGCGGTCAGTTTGATCAAGCAATACGCATTCATACGAACCTCGTGAATCGGGCGGAACTGCCGGATTCGGAACGAATGCTTGCTTTGTCGGAATTGGCTCAGGACTTTGTGAAGGCCGGCACCTTTGACCGGGCGCAGTCCGCGTATGAAATGCTCCGAGACAGCAGTCCGGAACGCCGCGAAGAGGCACTTGCCGCGTTGATGCGCATCTTCATGACGGAAAAAGATTGGGCCAAGGCCATTGAAACGGCGGAAATCCGCCGCCGCGAATTTAAGACCGACCTCTCGCACGAAGTGTCGCATTTTTACTGTGAAATGGCGGCGGCTTCGCGTCGCGCAGGGGACGCGGCCCGCACGGCCGAACTCATTGACAAAGCGCTTCACGTGAACCCGAAGAACGTGCGGGCGCTCATTATGGCGGCCGATACCGCTTTGGCTTCGGGCGACACGGCGGCCGCTCAAGACAAGTGGTCGCGGATTGAAACCGAAGCCCCGAAATACACGCCCCTTATTGCGGCGAAGAAGGCCGACGTATTGGCGGCAACGGATCCGAAGGCGGCTTTGGCGTATTTGAAGGATGTTTTCGCCCGTACGGGGAGCGCGGACGTGCTGTCGGCGACGGTGACGAGGCTCAATACTTGGGAAAACGCCGCCGCGGCAGGGGACTTTGCCGTTGCGGCCTTAAAGCAGCGCCCGAGTATGTCGGCGTTTGCCGTGCTCTGCGGCGTCAAAAAGCAGCAGGAACCCGAGAACGACGAGGCGGCGCTTCTTGCGGACCTTACGGCCAAGCAATCGAAGCGTTCCGGTCGCTATCAGTGCCGCAAATGCGGATTCCTCTCCCACACCTTCATGTGGCAGTGCCCGGGCTGCGAAACGTGGGATGCCTTCCCGCCGCAGCGCATTGAAGAGGGGTAATGATTGGCGAAGACTGTTCCCCGTGAGGGATACAAAATATCCTGCCAGATGACCGACGACGTTTTGGAAGGGCTCAACGCCGAACAAACCGAAGCCGTCACGACGACGGAGGGCTTCGTACGCGTCATCGCGGGCGCAGGGAGCGGAAAAACGCGGGCACTCACGCACCGCTTTGCCTACCTGGTGAACGACCTCGGTATTCTCCCCGCGAACATTCTCTGCGTCACCTTCACGAACAAGGCGGCCGCGGAAATGCGCACGCGCATCCGCGCGTTGACGGGCGACAACGATACGGGCTACATCAGCACATTCCACGGTTTCTGCGTTTCGGTGCTGCAGGAAGACATTCACGTCGTGCAGTATCCCAAAGAGTTCCTGGTGCTTGACAACGCCGACATCGACACGATGCTCGCGGCTGTCTACGAAGAGCGCGGTTTGACATTAAAGGACATGACCTTTTCCAAGGCCCGGGACATGATCGAAGTCGAAAAGCTTCTCAACCGTCCCGACTACTGCCGCGACCTCATTGCGATGTCGGTGAAGGACTTGGAAGCGCGCTACCGCGAAGCGACGACGCCGAAGGACATCATTTTCTACGGGTATCTCTACAAGGAAAAGCAGTGCTTCGGGCTTGACTACAACGACCTCATCAAGTTCTCGCTTTTGATTTTCAAAGAAAACGAAGCGGTGCGGCAGAAGTGGCAGGAGCGGATCGCCTACGTGATGGTGGACGAGTTCCAAGACATCGATGCCCTGCAGTACGAACTGATGACGGTTTTGACGGGATACCACAAGAATCTCTTCGTCGTCGGGGATCCGGATCAGACGATTTATACCTGGCGCGGGGCTCGGGTGGAGTTCCTCCTTAATTTTGATCGGGAATTTCCGGGAACGAAAACCATCCTGATGACGAAGAACTATCGCTCGACGCCCGAAATCGTCGGGGCGGTGAATTCGCTCATCGCGAAAAACCGGGAGCGCATTAGAAAGGACTTGGTGTCGCAGTTGCCCCAGGGCCCAAAGGTGACGGTTTTTCACGCGCAGACCGCCGTTGAAGAAGCGCAGTTTGCGGCGGATACGGTTTTGGCGGGCGTCAAAGCCGGCAAGCACTTTGGCGACTACGCGGTGCTTTATCGGGCGCATTACGTGACGCAGCCCTTGGAAGCCGCGTTCATAAAAGCCGAGATCCCTTACGTGATGACGAGCGGCGCGCCGTTTTTTGCCCGCAAAGAAGTCAAGGACGCCTTGTCTTACGTGCGAATGGCGGTAGCGGGGGACGATCTGTCGTTTGAACGCATCGTGAATGTTCCGAAGCGCAACCTGGGTGAGCGCCGGATGACGTTTTTGAAGGACGAAGCCGCAAAAACCGGTGCGACGCTTTACCGCACGTTGAAGGCGACGCTCGACAACCCGATCTTTAAGGGCACGAAGGCGAAGGCCTTTGTCGATCTCATCGAAGAATTTGCGGTGCGGCAGGCGCAAATGACCGTAACCGAACTCTTAACCGAGATGCTCGAAGCTTCGGGCTACGAAGTGTGGCTGCGAACTCAGGGAAGTCAGGAGCGGCTCGATAATCTCGCACAGTTGAAGCAGGCGGTTTCCGAGTGGGAGCGAACCTGCGGCGAGGAGGCTGGGCCCGAACACTTTTTGGCGCGTGCCGCGCTTTTGACGAACGACGATGCCGCAGGCGCCTCCGACAAGGTGCGCTTTATGACGATCCATGCTGCGAAGGGCCTCGAATTTAAAAACGTCTTTGTGGTGTCGATGAGTGAAGGGGTACTCCCCTCGAAGAAAACCCGGACATTGGAAGGCATGGAAGAAGAGCGGCGGCTCGCCTTTGTCGCTATGACGCGCGCCGAAGAAACGCTGACGCTCACCGAGAGCGAAGGCTACGGCTACGACGGCATCTTCCGCTACCCGTCGCGCTTTGTGCTTGACATTGCCCCGGCGCTGCTGACGTTTGTGAAACCCTTGCCCGAGATGCTCGTTGAAGAAGCACGGCGCGACATTCATCAGCGCGACCGGCGGCTCGTGCGCGCGGCGGATTTGACGACGCTGCTTGAAAAAGGCACCCGCGTCGAACACAAGGTCTTCGGGCGGGGGACGGTGTTGGGGATGAACAAGGATGAAACGGCGTATCTCGTGCAGTTTGAAGACGTGCCGACGCCGCGGGCGATTGCCGTACGGGTGAAACTCAAGGTGCTCGATGCTTATGTGAATCCGTGTTTAGACGAGGTGTGACCACTTACGTTGGCCGCCGTTTTTCGATATACTTAGCCGTCTAACTACATCGGAGACAGACTTAACCTATGGACTACCAAGCCAGAATTCTGCCCACGCGCGACATGCTTCGTCGTATGCCGCACAAGTTGTCGGATGAAACCGACGTGGAAGGGATAGAGCTGATGCTGAACCTCTTGACGGCCGCGGACGGTGTTCGAAGCCGTGTATCGGCGCAGCTTGCGGCGTTTGACCTCTCGGAAGGGAAGTTTTCGCTTCTGATGGCATTGTTCGGCGAGGGCCCCATGGGAACGCTGAAACTCTCCGAGCGCATCGGCGTGAAGCCCTCCACCGTATCGGTCATGGTAAAGCGCATGACGGCGGATGCCGAACCCTTGGTTGCCGTGGCTGCCGGCGAAGCCGACCGCAGGGAACGCGTCATTGCACTCACGTCGGCCGGACGGCGTCGTGTGGAAGCGGCACTCCCCGGACACCTTGCGGAACTGAGGCGGTTTTCGTCGCAATTTCAAGCGGATGAGCGGGAGAACTTGATTCGTCTCCTGCAGTGCCTTCAGAAGGCATGATTTTTCAAGACGGAGCATGGGCTTCGTCGTCTTTTGGTTAAATACTTAGCCGACTAATTAAAATGACAACTATGTCTCAACCGGGCATCGTGAAAAACATGCTCCGTACGACCGGGATTTTTGCCGGACTTTTGGCCGCGGGATCCCTTCTGATTTACTTCGGTACCCGCAACGATGCGGTGACGGTGGCTCGTTCCATCAAAGCCGGGGTTCTTACGGCCGACGAAGTCAATACGGCGTTTCAAAACGTCGGAGGACGCCTCGTCGAACGACCGATCATTGAGTCGCAACACGTGAAAAAGGGGGAGGTACTGGCGAAATTGGACGATACGGATACGCGGCTTGCGATGGCTTCGGCCGAAGCGGCGCTCGCGGGCTTGGAAGCGACGCTTGCGCTTGAAAAGGCGTCGATCGAAACGGCGTCCCGAGAAACGGACCGCACGGAACAAACTGAGTGGCGCTCAATTGAAGAAAAGGCGGCGCGCGTCAAGGCCGCGGAAGCTTCCTACGCCCTGGCCCTCAAGGATTACCGCCGGGCGGAGAAGCTCCTCAAGACGGGAAGCATGTCGAAGTCGGCGTTTGATTCGGCGCAGTCGGCACTTACGAATACCCGTGAGGCCCTGCGGCAGGGGGAACGGCAGCTCGCTTCAGCCACGATCGGCGCGACGCCCGAGGATTTAAAGCGGTTAAAGCGCACGGGATCTGCTGAAGGGATGACGCTCGCTGCCGTTAAAAATGCGCGGGAAACGATTGCAAATCGTCGGTTTACGGTAGCGCAGTTGGCAGCGCAGCGTGATGCGGCGAAGGTGCAGGTAGAAACGCTCAAGGTGCAGGAAACACGTCTCACGCTGCGGGCGCCGGAAGACGGAACCGTGAAAAAGGTGCTCTGCGAAGCCGGGGAAATGGTGACGGCGGGGGCTCCCGTGGTGCTGCTTGAAACCGACCGTCGGTATTTCGACATTTACGTGGACGAAACGCAGGCCGGAGCTTATCGACTGGGAACGCCGGTGAAGGCGGATGTACCGGCGCTGGGAAAATCCGTGACGGGCACGGTGCGGTTTACGGAAGCGGCGCCGAGTTTTGCGGATCTCCGCAATACCCGCGAGCGAGGACAGGCCGATCTCACGAGTTTTCAGGTGCGCATTTACGTTGCGGCGGACGAAGAACTTCTCACCGGCATGACGCTTGAGGTGACGAAATGATACGGGAATGCCGCGCGAGCATTTTGGAAGAACTTCTCGCGATGGGAGGCGGCCGCTTTGTGCCGTACCACAAGACGGCCATGGCGGTTGCGGCGGTGGTGGCGTTTCTTTTTTCGCTGATTTTTCGCCAGACGGCCGTGTTTGATGCGCCGATCGCCGTTATCGATTTGGATGCCTCCCGCTATTCGACGGAACTCATTGAACGCATCAATACGAGTCCCTACATCCGCGTGACGGCGGTGTACCACACGCCTTATTCCGCGGAACGTCTCACGGAACACGATCTCAACTACGGCGTGCTCTACCTACCGCAGGGACTTGAAAAAGACGTGAAGACAGGGCGTCGTTCCGTGACGCTGGGATATCTTGCGGATTATTCGAACGAAGCTCAGAACGCGGAAGTTCTTTCGAATTTGAATGAATACATTCCGGAAGTCGGGGCGGAAACGGGGGGCGTGCGGGTGGCGGCCCTGGGGCTCGGGGACGAAGGTACGGAAGCGGCGTTGAGCCCCATGAAACTCAAGGCGCGGCACCTATTTAATCCGGCGAGCTCTGCGACGAACGGTACGACGATTTCGTTTGTGTATTTCTTTTCGACGCTCTTTTACGGGCTTACCGTGCTGATGGTGCCGGGACGACTGCGCGTCATGAATCTCTGGGAACGTTCTGTATTGGGGCGCAGTCCTTGGGCGCTCTTGGCGCGCGGGGTGCCGTACGCATTTTTCTACACGACCGGTATTACGGTGATGACGGCGCTTCTCGTCACCTTCGGACAGTTGCGGTTTGCGGGGAACTACCTCACGTATGTACCGAGCCTTTTTATGACAGGGCTCGCGTTTGCGTGGTTGGGACTTCTCCTGGCTTGGCGGACGCCCAACCCCGGCGCCGGCGCAAGCCGTATGACGTTTTTGGTGCCTCCGGGCTTCATCATGGGGGGTGCCACGATGGCGGCGGGGTATCTGCCGCCTTGGGCCTATGATCTGAGTTACGCGTTTCCCTTGGTATGGCAATACCGTTTTTGGCGTGACTTTGCACTGCGGGGCGTCCCTACGTCGGCAATGACGGCAACGTACGGTGCGTACGTCATCTATCTCACCGTGATTGCAGCTTTGGTGGTGTTCGTATGGTCACGGTCGGCGACGGAACATCGCTAAGTCACAATTTCTCGCGCGATTTCTCCTCATGACTAAAAGTCTGGGGCTTCCTTGCGCGAGAAATTGTGAACGCTCTGAGCGTACTACAAAGAAATCGGCCGGCGATGACGGGCATCCCGGCCGTTTCTTTAAGGGGAAATCTCCGTCAATCCCGGTTGTAGAACTTCTTCAGAATTCGACGGATGCCGCGGGTATAGGGCTGGTTTTCCACGCCTTCCTTCGTTTCGATTGCGAGGTTCTGCTCGGCTCGCGTCGCCGTCCAGTAGCCGGCGTTTTCTATACCGAGTTCTTCCGGATGGAAAACGGGTTCCTTACCGGCCTTCTTCTGCGCTTCGTAGTCCTTGAGGGCTTTAAAGGCGGTGTTGTGCAGCCTCAGGATCGCGAGGATATTGACCCAAGCCATGAGGCCGATCCCGATATCCGCGGAGAGCCACACTAAGTCCGAGGGTTTGATGGCGCACACCCCCACCGAAAAGACAAGAATAAAGCGCAGCACGTAAAGGAGCCACGGCTTTTTGAGCGTTCGGTTGATGTACTTCACGTTGACTTCTGCCATGTAGGCGTATCCCAAGATCGTCGTGAACGCAAAGAAAAAGAGCGCGCAGGCCACAAAGGGCGACCCGAAATTGGGCATGACGGAGTCAATGGCTTTCTGGGCATAAACCGGACCCGCTTCAATGCCCGCGAGGTGGCCGATGAGCGTGACGCCGTCGGGATTGATGACGTTGTAGCAGCCCGTCGTGAGGATCATGATGCCCGTCGCCGTGCAGACGAACCACGTGTCAATGTAGACGGAAAATGCCTGTACGAGCCCCTGTTTGGCGGGGTGTGAGACGGAGGCTGCAGAAGACGCGTGCGGGCCCGAGCCTTGCCCGGCTTCGTTGGAATAAAGGCCGCGTTTGACGCCCCAGCTCACGGCCGAACCCGCCATACCGCCCAAAAGACCTTCGGCACCGAAAGCGCTGGTGAAGACGAGATGGAACACGCCGGGGATGCGGTCAAGGTTATAAAAACAGGTGACGAGTGCGACGACGAGGTACGAAATCGCCATGAAGGGGACGACGAGCGTCGTGAACGTTGCAATGCGCTTTAAACCGCCGAAAACAATGAAGCAGAGGAGTGAGCAGATGACGGCGGCGGAAATCGCGTGATTAATGCCGAAGGCGTGATCCATGGCGGCGGCGATGGCGTTCGATTGCACGCCGGGGCAGAGAATGCCGGCGGCGGTGAGGGTCACGAGCGCGAAGACCCAGGCAAAGAACTTGTTTTTGGCGCCGTGCTCAATGTAAAACGCCGGGCCCCCGGTGAATTCGCCGTTGATCTTTTCTTTGTAAATCTGCCCCAAAGTGGATTCCACGAACGCGCTCGAAGCCCCGAGGAATGCGACGACCCACATCCAGAAAAGGGCGCCGGGGCCCCCGAAACAGATGGCGGTGGCCACCCCCGCGATGTTTCCGGTGCCGACGCGGCTCGCGAGCGTCATGCAGAGCGCCTGAAAGGACGAAACCCCGGATTTGTCCTGGCTCTGCTGGAACATGAGCCGAATCATTTCCGGGATCATTCTTAATTGTACGAAGCGGCTGCGAAACGAAAAATAGGCGCCGGTCGCAAGAAGGAGTCCCACCAGAACGGGACTCCAAATAATGTCGTAAATGAAGGTGGCGAATTCCACGGTTAGGATCCCCTGCGAATTTATTTGAGATTTTCTTCGGGAAAAGAAAAGCGAGACAGCAATTTAACACTGTCTCGCTTTTCGGACTTTAGACGTTTGGCTTAGGCAAGGCCCGTGATCCGCCCGTCTTTGACGTCAATACCGTAGGCCGCAGGCTTCTTGGGAAGCCCCGGCATACGCATGATGGAACCCGTCGTCACGACGATGAAGCCAGCCCCGGCATTCAAAATGAAGCGCTGCACGGGCAGCGTAAAGCCCTTCGGAGCTCCGAGCGCCTTGGCGTCTGCCGTGAGCGAGAACGGGGTCTTCGCGATGCAGATGGGGAGGTGATCAAAGCCCAAGGCCTGAATGTTCTTGAGATCCTTGGCGGCCGCCGCAGAAAGCGTTACTTTGGCCGCACCGTACACGCGTTCGGCAATAAAACGCACGGCTTCGGTGATTTCGGTGCCTTCGGGGTAAACGAAATTCAAGGGTTTCGCGTCGCCTTCGCACGCCGCGAGTACTTCGCGGGCGAGGTCTTCGGCACCGGCACCGCCCTTGGCGAAGCCGTCGCAAAGCGCGATCCGCACGCCCTTGGCTTTCGCACAGTCAAAGAGCACCTTGAGTTCCGCTTCGTCGTCCCCGGCAAAGTGGTTTACCGACACGACGACGTTGGGGCCGAAGGCTTTGAGGTTGTCAATGTGGGCCTCGAGGTTGCAGAGCCCCTTCTTAAGCGCCTCCGCATTGGGAGCGCCGATGTCGGCAAGCGCGACGCCGCCGTGCCAATGCAGCGCCCGCAGGCTCGTGACGAGCACCGCCGCCGAGGGCGTCAAGCCGGCCGCACGGCACTTGATGTCGTAGAATTTTTCTGCCCCTAAGTCGCTGCCGAAGCCGGCTTCGGTGATGGCGTAGTCCCCGAGCGTCAATGCGGCTTTGGTCGCTGCGACCGAATTGCAGCCGTGAGCGATGTTTGCAAAGGGGCCGCCGTGCACGAAGGCGGGCGTACCTTCGAGGGTCTGCACCATGTTGGGTTTGACGGCTTCCAAAAGAAGCGCCATGAGGGCCCCCGTCGCCCCGAGTTCACCGCAGGTAAAGGCGGTGCCGTCGCGCTTGATGCCGACGACGAGGCGATCCAGCCGGGCGCGCAGATCGTCTTCGCCGTCCGCAAGGCAGATGACGGCCATCAGTTCGCTTGCGGCCGTAATGTCAAAGCCCGTTTCCGTGGGGATGCCGTTGGCGGAGCCGCCCAAGCCGTCCACGATGTTTCTGAGCATTCGGTCGTTCACGTCCAACACTCGGCGCCAGGTGACTTCCTTTAAGTCGATCTGCCCCTGATGGCGGGCGTTGTCAATGAGGGCGGCCAACAAGTTGTTCGCCGCGGTAATCGCGTGGAAGTCTCCGGTGAAATGCAGGTTGATGGATTCCATCGGAAGTACCTGGGAATACCCGCCGCCGGCAGCGCCGCCCTTCATGCCGAAGACGGGGCCCAAGGAGGGTTCGCGCAGAGCGAGAACGGCTTTTTTCCCGAGGCGGTTCATCCCCTGAGCAAGGGCAATCGAGGTCGTCGTTTTGCCGGAACCGGCGGGCATGCCGGACGTAGCCGTGACGAGGATGAGTTTACCGTGGGGTTTCTTGCCGGAAGCGAGCTTCACCTTGGCTTTGTCGCGGCCGTAGGGCTCGAATTCGGCGTCCGTGAGCCCCCATTCGTGGGCGAGGTCGTCGATGCGCTTAAGCTTTGCAGCCTGAGCAATTTCGATATCAGAGAGCATGAGAACTCCTCATAAAGGGTAAATGACTGAAAAACGAAATTCGAGGCAGTCCGCCGCGGACGGACACACGCGGGCGGTAAGGTTGGGTTTGCTGAATATGTTTGGGCGGAACTATGCCACAGCCGGGGGATTTTTTCCTGGGGGTTTTCAAGGATAAAAGAGGGCGGAAAACGGCAGTCGTCCCTTTATAATCCACCGCATTTTGCAGCGCCGTGCGGCTTGTAACGGTGCTGTACCGTTTTTTTTAGTACCCGTTCAATAGCGTTGAACGGACTGTATGGAATAGATGGGTATGAAGATTCTTGTTACCGTCAAGCGCGTCGTTGACTACAACGTCAAAGTGCACGCTCTGGCTGATCACACCGGCCCCGATACGGCCGCGGCGAAAATGTCCATGAACCCCTTTGACGAAATTGCGGTGGAAAAGGCCGTGCGTTTGAAGGAAGAAGGAAAGGCCGACGAAGTCGTGGCGGTTTCCGTGGGGGGCGCAAAGACCGTGGATACGCTCCGCGTTGCGATGGCGATGGGTGCTGACCGCGCGATTCACATTACGACGGAGGACGCCGTGGATCCCGCGGCCGCGGCGGAACTTTTTGCGGCCGTCGTTAAAAACGAGAATCCGGACTTGGTGCTGATGGGTAAGCAGGCGATTGACGACGATGCGGCTCAGACTCCCGCGATGTTGTCCGCTCTTTTGAATTGGCCGTTGGCAACCTGCGCGGATGCCGTGGAATTGAACGGGCGCCGACTCTCGGTGCGGCGCGAAACGGACGACGGATTGCTTGAAGTTGCGTGCGATCTGCCGGCCGTGGTGTCGGCGGATCTTCGTTTGGCCGAACCCCGTTACGTGACGCTTCCCAACATGATGAAGGCCAAACGTAAGCCCGTGGATACCGTCGCAGCGGCGTCTCTGGGCGTGGCGCTTGCGCCGCGCGTCGCCGTTCTTGAAGCTTACGATCCGCCGGCGCGTGCCGCAGGCGAAATGCTCCCCGATGTAGACGCGTTGATTGACGTACTCAAAAACAAGGCGAAGGTTCTTTAAGGTCGGAGGCGATGAAAATGAAAGTTTTGGTAGTAGCGGAATTCGCTCTCGGCAAACTGCGTCAGGCGACGCGTTCGGTGGTGGCAGCCGGGTTGAAACTTGCGGATACGGTGGACATGCTCGTTGCCGGAACGGATGCGGCGGGGGCGGACGAAGCCGCGAAGATGGCGGGCGTTGCCAAAGTCGTGACCGTGACGGACGCGAAACTCGCCGGAAATCTTCCGGAAGCGCTGGGTCACGCTGCGGCAACGGTGGCTGCGGCGGGCGGTTATACGCACCTTTTGTTTGCGGCGAGTTCCGCGGGGAAAAGCGCCATGCCGCGCGCGGCGGCGGAACTGAAGGCGGCGGCCGTTTCCGAAGTGACGGACATCGTTTCGCCGGATACGTTTAAGCGTTTTATTTATGCGGGCGGTATTTTGGCGACGGTGAAGACCTCGGTCGCGCCCGTGGCGATGACGGTGCGTACGACCGTGTTTGAACCGGTCGCGGCCGAAGGCGGTGCGGCATCCGTCGAAGCGGCCTCCGTGGATTTTGCGTCCCTTCGAACGTTTGACTTTGTGAAGGTCACGCAGACAAAGAGCGATCGTCCGGATTTGGTGACCGCAAAGCGCGTCTTTGCCGCCGGCCGCGGCATTATTGATGAGGCGGGATTTGCCGCGATGACGGCGTTGGCCGATAAGATGGGCGCTGCCGTCGGTTCCACCCGCGCGATCGTCGACATGCAGATTGCGCCGAACGAAACGCAGGTGGGACAAACGGGGAAGATCGTCGCGCCCGAGCTTTATATCGCGTTCGGCATTTCCGGGGCGATCCAGCACGTAGCCGGGATGAAGGACTCCAAAGTGATCGTGGCCGTCAACAATGATCCGGAAGCACCCATTTTTGAAATGTGCGACTACGGGCTCGTGGCGGACGCGGGCGAAGTCGTAAAGGCTCTGACGGCGAAACTCTGATCGGTTTCGATCCACTCCTATTAAGGAAAATCGGCTGCCCCCTTGCAGGTCAGCCGATTTTTTTTCGGGGCGTCATCCAGGCGGGCGGCTTCGTGAAAACAGCCGCCCGTTTGTCAGGCCTTTTCAATCTGCACGGCGCACACCTTGTATTCGGGCGTGCTGCAGAGATTGTCCAGCGCCGCGTTGGTGAGCCAATTTGCGTTCCCGTCCTGGAAGTGAAACGGCATCCAGGTTTCGCCCGGATTCGTTTTCTCCGATACGCGGGCGGTCGGAAAGATTTCGCCGCGTCGGGACGTCACCCGTACGTGATCGCCGTCCTTAATCCCGAGCCAAGCCGCGTCCTGCGCGCTGACTTCGATAGAAAAGTGGCCGGCAATCGTGTTGATGTCGTCCGTCTTATCGGTCATGGCACAGGCGTTGTAGTGCCAGAGGATGCGACCCGTCGTCAGCATGAAGGGGTAGTCCTCGTCGGGAAGTTCGGCAGCGGGCCGGTACTGAGCGGTACTGTAGGCACCGAGCCCGCCTTGCAGGTGCACGCTAAGGCAGAAAATAACCGAGAATCTGCAGAGAGTAGCCGACGAAGATGAGCGCAATCCCCGCCATGACGTAGCGACGCTCCTGTACGGCGTTGCGGTGCAGGTTCGGAATGTCGCGCCAGGTCCCGGCGATACGTTCGTCACGCATTAATATTTTCCACAGACTGAAGGCGGTTCCGATAAAGGAGAGAACGATACCGACGATGCTGTACCACATGGTGAGAACCTTTTCGTTGTTAGGCCTAGGACTGCATTGTAGAGAAGCGGCGGGCTCCGTTGCGGTGAACGGTCGCCCGTGCCGCCTCAGTTGTCCGGCTGCAGTGTTAATTAATTCCGAAAACCGAAAATTCCCTTTGCACGTTCTGAATCGCGGGCAATCTGTGCTTTGAGTTCGCCAAGTCCCGAGAACTTCTTTTCGTCGCGGAGCTTTTCGACGAATTCGACTTCGATGAGCCGCCCGTAGGCATCCCCCGTCCAATTAAAGACGTTGGTTTCAAGCAACCAACGCTTTTCCGTGGAGACGGTGGGTTTGCAGCCGAGGCTCGCGACGCCGGGGTAACGCCCCCCCAGGGGATCAAGGCCCTTTACGCGTACCGCAAAGACGCCCTTCACGGCAGGCTCGGCGTGAGAACCGGGGGGAAGCGTAAAGAGGTTGAGGGTAGGGAATCCCAAGTTGCGCCCGAGCGCCGCGCCGTGCACGACGCGCCCCGTCATTGACAGCGGGCGCCCCAACATGCGGCTTGCTTCATCTATATCGCCCAAGGCGAGCGCGGCACGGATTCGGGAACTCGAAATGCGTTCCGTGCCGTGAAAAAGCATCGGGGTAATGAAGGTTTCAAAGCCGTAGTGGCGGCCGAGTTCGGTGAGCGTTGCGACGTCGCCGCAGTTGTCGAAGCCGAAGCGGAAGTTTTCGCCGACGGTGACCCAGCGACAGTTGAGCCCCTCGGCGAGAATCGAGCGCGCAAATTCTGCAGGGGTAAGACGCGCGGTGGCATCGTCAAAGGGGAGCACGTAGACTCGCTCAATTCCGCAGGCGAGAATACGCGTGACTTTGTCCCGGAGCGTCGAAATTCGGGTGAGGTGCGTCGCCCCGAAAAATTCCTTCGGGTGCGGTTCAAACGTGATGACGGCGGGTGTGAGGGAGCGGACGCGCGCCGCCTGGCACACTTCGGCCAAAAGCGCTTGGTGGCCGCGGTGCACCCCGTCGAAATTACCGATGGCGACCGCGCAGTCGCGGCGTTCGAGGGCAGAGGGCAGACCCCGGATGACACGCATGAATGAAAATCCCGTTGAATAATTGAAAAAGACCGATTATACGAAAGCACGTTAATGCCGCCGCGGGGAGCGCTGCGCGAGGATCAAACCGGCGAGAACCATGAGGCTGCCGGCGGCAAAGGGCCAGCCCGCGTCTTCTCCCAAAAGCAGGATGCCGAAAAGCACCCCGAAAATCGGCGTGAGGAAAATAAGAACGTTGAGCCGCGCGATGAGGTAACGGCGCAAGAGAAAACACCAACCGAGGTAACTTGCGAAGGAAACGATGAAGGTTTGGTAGAGAAGGCTCGCCCAACCGATGAGGGTGCTTTCAAAATGGTTCTGCCCGGTCAGAAGCGCGACGGGGAAAAGAACGACGAACCCCGCTGCCAATTGGCAGAAGAGCATCTGGGTGGAAGTGGCTTTGTTGATCGAGGAACTGCGCAGGAAAACGGTCGACATGCCCCAGGAAAGCCCCGAGCAAAGCCCGAGCAGGTCACCGATCCAGCCGTTGTCTCCCGCGTTGTCGCCCGCCATAAGGGCGGGGAGCAGAAACGCCGTGGCAATTCCTAAGAAAGCGACGAGCACCCCCAGCCACTGAATGAGGGCAAGGCGCTCTTCCGGAAATTTGATGGAAAGACCCACGGCGGCAAAAAGGGGTGCAGTGTAAAGAAGCACCGACATGTGCGCCGCCGACGTAAAGCGCAAGCCTTGGGAGACGAAGAAGAATTCTGCGACGAACCCCAACCCGAAAAGCACCATGTCGAAGAACTTCACTTCGGGGTTCCACTTTTCGTGCAGGATGAAACGGGCGGCAACGAGAATCAAGAGGCCGGAGACGCCGCTGCGGACGGCAACCTGAAGTATGGGGCTGATGTCGCCTGCCGCAGCCTTGATGGCGGTCTGCTGCAGCCCCCAAATGAGGCAGAGGGCGAGGCCGGAAACAACGGCGACGGTGTCAAGGGGCTTACGGACGGGTTCGTTCACGATGGGCTCGACGAATGCGTAACGAAGAAGGCGGCATCTTACGCCTGCGCAAAAAAGCGTGCCCGACTAATCCAAACACCTTAGTTAGTCTTACAATGTAAACCCGACTTTGAATCAGCTAACCGAACCTCCGATCCGATCGATTGGGGCTCGTATTTGAAAGGAATTGAAATGGCATTGACCGTTCCTGCGATTGAAGCGTCCGTGATGACGGCGCTTGAAACCCTCAAAGCGCTCCCCAAAGTGTCGGCAGCGTTAGAACAGGCTGAAAAGGAAGTGGATCGCGCGATGACCGAACAGGTCGAACTCTGCGAAATCCCGGCCCCCACGTTTGCGGAAACGGAACGCGCGAAGTCGGTCGCCGAACGCATGAAGGCCTACGGCCTCACCGACGTCACGATCGACGAAATCGGCAATGTCATCGGTAAGCGTCCCGGGAAGGGCCACGGCCCCATTCTCGCCCTGGGCGCCCATATGGACAGCGTTTTCCCCGCCGGAACCGACGTCACCGTTAAGAAAGAAGGCAACATTTACCGCGCGCCCGGGATCGGGGACAATGTGTCGGGGCTGCGTGCCCTGCTGCAGGTCCTGCGCTGCTTCAACGATCAGAAGATTGAAACCGAAGGCGACATCTGGTTTGTGGGCACCGTGGGCGAAGAAGGCAACGGCGACATCCGCGGTTCGAAGTTCGTGACGGCGAATTACCCCATTGACGGCTTCATCGCGATCGACAGCACGGACGTGGGCCGCGTACTGCGCGGTGCCGTAGGTTCTCACCGTTGGCGCATGGTGGTGAACGGCCCTGCCGGTCACTCTTACGCCGACTTCGGCAAGGCTCCGAGCGCCATTCACGCGACCTGTATCGCAGGCGCCAAGATTGCGCACATCAAGGTCCCGGCCGACCCCAAGACGACGTTCACGATCGGCAAGATTTCGGGCGGTACGACGGTGAACACCATCGCCGGCCACTGCGAAACTGAAATCGACATGCGCAGCTGCAACAATGACGAACTTCTCAAACTCGAAGCGCAGATCGTGAAGGCCTTTGAAGACGCCGTCGAAGAAGAAAACGCGATTTGGGGCATCACGGACGACGAAAAGAAAGTGAAGCTCACGAAGATTCAGATCGGCAACCGCCCCGCGGGCGTGCGCCCGGACAGCTGCCCGGTGCTGCAGTGCGCCCGCGCCGCGCAGAAGGTGTTGGGGATCGAAATCACGAATTACGGTCTCTCGTCGACGGATGCGAATGCCCCGATGAGCAAGAATATTCCGGCGACGTGCCTCTGCTCGGGCGGTAAGGGCGTCGGTGCCCACACCTTGAAGGAATATTTCGAAATGACCTCTACCCATTTGGGGCCGCAGCTCGTTTTCCTCACGGCGGCGGCGTTGGTGGGCGTTGAAGGCCGCAAGGCGATTTTGCCCGTACGCGAAAAGTAATGGGTTCATAAAAACCGCCCGCCTAGGAGCCCGATTTCCACGGGGCAACGGGCGGCTTCAATTCAAACCAAAGGAGACAAAGAAATGAGTTGGACAATCTGGGCTGCCGTCGTGGTAGTCATTGCGGCCGTCTACGGCCTCATCAAGCGCTACGAGACGCGTCTCGTGCTCTTGGTTTCGGGCTTGGTGATGGCCTTGATTTCTCTGCAGCCGATGATGGCCTTCAAGCAGTTTGACAAGTCGATGACGAACGGTGCGCTCATCATCGCCATCTGCTCGGCCATGGGTTTTGCGGCCGTGATTTCGATTACGAAGTGCGACGTGCACCTCGTGCGCCTTCTCACAAAGCCCTTAAAGAAGTTGGGTCTTTTCTTGTTGCCCGCCTGCATGGCGGTGACGAGCGTCATTGCGACCGCCATTCCTTCGATGGCAGGTCTGTGCGCGTCCGTCGCTCCGACGATGATTCCGATTTTGGTGCGCGCCGGGTTCCGTCCGTCTTTGGCGGCGGCGGCCGTAGGCGCCTGCCTGATGCCCGCTTACTTTAACCCGGGCGTTTCTCACAACCCCTTCATCGCGAAGTTGGCCGGCATGGAAGTGATCGACTTCATCGGTGCTCACGGCATGATGACGTTGACGCTCTCCATCGCTTCCATCGTTCTGATGACGGTGATGTGTCTCGTCTACGGCGACTTCAAGAAGGAAGGCTTCGGCGAATTTAAGACCGAAGGCGAGAGCCAGCTTCCCGAAAACCCGAACATTCTTTTTGCGCTGGCTCCGCTCGTTCCCGTGGTTCTCCTCGTCGTCTTCTCTTTGTGGGTTCCCGGCGTGAAGATTTCGGTCGCAACCGCCATGTTGATCGGTATGATCTACGCGCTCGTCGTGACGCGCTCGGATCCCCAGACCGTGACGAAGAAGTTCTTTGACGGCATGGGCAAAGGCTACGCCAACATCATGGGCATCATCATTGCGGCCGGTGTGTTCGCAGCGGGCTTGCGCGCCTGCGGCGTCATCGACCTCTTCGTGGAATTCCTCAAGAACTCCAACGAAATTGCGAAGATCGGCGGCAGCGTCGGCCCCTTCATTTTGGGTGTGTTGACGGGTTCGGGCGACGCGGCGGCATTTGCCTTCAATGAAGCCGTGACCCCGCATGCGCCGGCCTTCGGTTTCACGATCGACGGCCTCGGTTACCTCGCCATGATGGCGGCCGGTATCGGTCGTATGGCGTCCCCGTTGGCGGGCGGCATCATCGTTCTGTCCGGCATCGCCATGGTGAGCCCGATGGAAATCGTGAAGCGTACGGCACCCTGCGCAGTCGTAATGCTCGCAGTCTTGTATTTCTTCACGGTCTAGTCTGACCTCAAAGGAGCCGGAGGCGGGAAATTCTCACCTTCGGCTTTTTTATATCGAATATTTTTTGGGTAAAGAGAAATGGATAAGAAAGCTGAACTTCTGGAACGGTTCCTCCGTTACGTCGCCGTTCCTACGCAGAGCGACCCGAAGGCGGGGGTCGTGCCGAGCAACCCCAAGGAATTTGATCTTGCGAACCTCCTTGCCGAGGAACTCAAAGCGATGGGTTTCGAGAAGGTGGAAGTCTCCGAATACGCCGTCGTGACGGCATATCTTCCTTCCAACCTTCCTGCGGGGAAGACCGCGCCCGTCGTCGGTTGGTGCGCCCACATGGATACGGTCGACTGCGGTTTGTCGCCCGTGATTCATCCGCAGGTGATTAAGAATTACCAGGGCGGGGACGTTTGCCTTAATACGGAAAAAGACATCTGGATCCGTACGGCCGAACACCCGGAATTGAATCGCTGCGTCGGCGACGATCTCGTCGTCACGGACGGCACGTCGGTGCTGGGCGCGGACGACAAGAGCGCTGTGGCGAACGTCATGACCGCAATGAGCATTATCACGAAGGAAAACCGCCCGCACGGCGACATCTACGTCTCCTTTGTGCCGGATGAAGAAATCGGGCTCTGCGGCGCCAAAAAGCTGGACTTCTCGAAGTTCCCGGTGGATTTTGCCTACACGATCGACTGCTGCGAACTCGGGGAAGTGGTTTACGAAACCTTCAATGCCGGGAGTGCTGAACTTCGCATCAAGGGTGTGTCCGCCCACCCGATGAGTTCGAAGGGAGTGCTCGTGAACCCCGTCATGGTGGCGCACGATTTTCTCAACATGCTTGACCGCGGCGAAATGCCGGAATTCACGGAAAACCGCGAGGGCTTCATTCTCCCGAAGTACATTGAAGGCGGTCCGTCGTCTGCGGTGATTAAGTTCAACATCCGTGACCACAGTAAGACGGGTTACGAAGCGAAGAAAAAGCTTCTTGCGTCTGCGGTGGAATTCCTGAAGGTTCGTCACCCGAAGGCTCAGATCGAGTATAAGCAGACGGACGTCTACGCCAATATTGCCGACGCCGTGACCGAGAAGAACCGCGTCTGCATTGATCACCTCTATCGGGCGCTTGAGATCCTCAACGTAAAGCCCCTTACCAAGGCGATGCGCGGCGGTACGGACGGCTCCTTCATCTCAACGACCGGGATTTTGACGCCCAACTACTTCACGGGCGCTCATAATTTCCACTCCAACTGCGAATTCATTCCGATGAAGGCGTGGGAAAAGAGTCTTGAGACGACGTTGACCTTGGTCGACCTCATTGCAGGTACGCAGAAATAAGCCGCCTAACGTTTCGTTGAACTCAAAATAATCCGCCGGTACTCTCAAAACGCGAGGCCGGCGGATATTTTTTGTCCAAGACGCGGAACGTCAGCCGATGACGGTGGCGAGAGCTGATGTGAGCACCGCAGGATCGATGGGTTTGGCGACGTGCCCGTTCATGCCGGCCGTAACGGCGTTCATTTTGTCTTCTTGGAAGGTGTTCGCGGTCATCGCGAGGATCGGAATGCGGGCTTTTTCGCGATCGCTGAGTGCCCGGATGGCGCGCGTTGCTTCGTACCCGTCCATAACCGGCATCTGAATGTCCATCAAAATCGCATCGTACGTCCCGGCAGGTGCCGACGCGAGGCGATTCACGCATTGTCGGCCGTCGGAGACGCGGTCGGCGCTGACGCCCATTTCTTCCAAAATAAAAAGCGCGATTTCGGCATTGAGGTCGTTGTCTTCCGCGATAAGCACGTGCCGGCCGCGGATACGGAGGGCTTCGTTACGCGCGTCGTTTTTTTTGTCGGCCGAAGGTTCGGAGAAAGCGAGAATTTCAAGAGGGAGGTACACAGTGAAAATACTGCCGCGGCCCGGCTCGCTTTTAACGGTAATCGTTCCCGACATCATGTCGACGAGCCTTTTCACGATCGGCATGCCGAGTCCCGTGCCGGCAATTTTGGAGGTCGTCGTGTTGTGCTCCCGCGTGAAGGGCTCAAAGATTGTCTTCTGATAGGCTTCACTCATTCCGATGCCGGTGTCCGACATTTGGGCTTTGAGGGTCATGAATCCCGTCCGTGGTGACGCTTCTTCCGTGATCGAGAATGTGATGCTTCCGCCTTTGGGGGTGTATTTGACGGCGTTGCTGAGAAGGTTTGTGAAAATTTCCTTCACTTTCGTCGAGTCGCAGAGGACGTTCGGGTGCTCAAGGCGGACGTCGAGCACGTGTTTGAGGTTCTTTTCCTCGGCGGGCAGCTCGAAGACTTCGCAGAGATCGTTAAATAAGCGAGGCAGGTTGCAGGGACTTGTCTCGACGTTGACTTTGCCGCTTTCGATGCGTGCCATATCGAGCACGTTGTTGATGATGGAGAGAAGGAGACTGCCGGCTTGTTCAAGCTTCTTTTGGTAGTTGAGCAGTTTCGGATCAGTGAGTTCGGCTTTGATCATCCGCGAGCAGCCTAAGAGGGCGTTCATCGGGGTGCGGATGTCGTGGGACATGTAGAAAAGAAACTGCGTTTTGGCCTCATCGGCTGCGGTGGCTTTTTGTACGGCAACTTTTAACTGTTCATTCAAAGCCCGAGTCTTTCGTTCCGTCGCTTTGGAGCGCCGCAGGAGTTCAAGGATGAGCAGAGAAAGCACAAGACCGAGGGCCACGGTGCCGGGATTCTCGCGGACGAAATCAAGCGTCGAGGGTGTTTTGGGAATGTTGTGGTACATCGACCAACGGGCCGTCAGCATCTCCGCAGGGACCTTTTTCAGCGTTTTGTTGAGAACGGCAAGCAGCTGCGTGTTGTCACGGGTGACGGCAAAAGCCACGGTGTCGGGCTGCATCAAGGTAACGCGGTGCAGTCCGTCCTTCCCCGAGTAGTTCGTGGTGTGCCGATCGTACGGGAGAAAGCACGAAGCACGGCCGTCGAGGACGGCTTCTTGTGCGTCGGCGTCCGAAGCGACTTCGAGGATCTGCCACGACGGGTAGTTTTGCGAGATATGAGCTCGGGTGAGAAGGTGATCACGGGTAATCGCCACGGTGTTGGAACGCGATTCGTCAAATAAATCTTGCGCCGTGACGACCGTGAGCGGATGAGAGAGCACCGGCTGTGAGAGAATCAAGCCGTTTTGTTCCGCGAGATACGGATCTCGGCCGAAATGAAAAATGACGTCCACCCGATGTTCTTTGAGGGCCTTCAATAGTTCGGCTTCCGTGTCAAAGCCCATCGTCTCGAAACTGAGGGCATAGTTGTCGAGACTCGTTCGGGCCGATTGAATGTAGTCATAGAGGACGCCGATCTTCGTGTTGAATTGGGGGCTGTGACTGGAGATTCCCGGGTCAAAATTGAGATGACCGATGCGGACGGGACCGTGTGCGTTGAGCCAGGCGATTTCACCGGAAGTGGCTTCAAACGTGGCTGACGTATATTGATAGCGTTTGGCAAGATCGTTCGCGAAGAAGGGAAGGTCGGACTCCATCTGCTGCATCGCAGCATCGAGTTCCGCTTTGAGATCCGGTCTGTTTTTGTTGATGCCGAAATACATCCCGGTACTGCCGATGGTGGCAATGGGTTTCATGTTGACCGATTCCCAAAAAGACGTCATCGTGGACACGAATCCGTCGAAACGGTGTTCGGCAAGGCCCGTGCGGATCTCGGCTAAGTTCGCGGTGTAAAGCGTGTCGAGGGTTACGTGGTGACGTTTTTGCCACTGAAAAAAAAGCGGAACCTGCAGACTGCCTTGGAGAATACCGATGCGTTTTCCGTTTACCGACGTTAAATCGGCTGCAGAAATGCCGGTACCGTTGAGATCGGCGTAAAGGAAGTGCTTTTCTTGTCCCATGGGTAGGGCGGAAAACGCTATTGTTCGAGCGCGTTCTTGTGAATACGAGACTCCGCCCACGAGGTCGAGGTCACCCTTTTTGAGCATTTCCAAAAGCGTCGCCCAATCCGCTTCGACGTATTCGTACGTCCAACCGGTATAGGATGCGACGGTCTGAGCGTAGTCGTAGACGTAGCCCGTCTTGATGCCGTTCGTGCTGATGCAATTGTAAAGATCTGGGTACCAACCGATGCGCACAACTTTGGCCGCGGACGGTGAAGCAGCAAAGGTCGTCAGTGCAATGACGGTGAGCAGAAAGCCGGTAAGGCAGGTTCGCAGACGGGACATACGCATTGAGGTTCAGACTGTGAAAGATCGGCACAAAGCCGACCTCGGCAGCACGAGACACTAAAAAACAAATCAACCGACAAATTTTAAATGAAATAAATAAGATTTTGGACTGAAATTCATTTTTTTGTATGGGATGAGAGCCTCGCGTATTGGCTGCCCCCTTGAAAACCACCCTGGACACAAAAATCGAGACACTCCCCTACAAGGGATTCGTTGTTCAGGTTACCAAACAGGACAAAACCAAGGCATGGATTAGAAACGACCAGGCCATCAGAAATACGTTGAAGTACTCCGGCATGTTTGTGCTGAGAAGCAATGTGGAGTCTGCCCCCATTGCAGCGCTTAAGACTTATCGCATGCGTGGAACAGTGGAGAACGATTTCGAGCAGTTTAAAAACTAGCTTGACGGAGATCGTCTGCGCTGCACAGAAAAAACTATCTTGGAAAGCTCTTTGTCTGCACGTTGGCAACGTCTCTGCGTCTCATGATGATGCATCAGGCGCACGTCAACGAGAAGACCTTGAACATGAGGGTACCGAACAATTCGATGGATGTGCTGTTCGGCAAGCTTCGATTGATCAAGGCCGAAAAACGCAAAGACGCCAATGCATGGGTAGTTCGCCAGCTTGCAAAAAAGCAGCGCGAATTATTCGCGCTGCTTGGATTAGCGTTGCCTCCGAAAGTCCTCAAATAACAGATATGGATCAGTTATCCGGGAGTTTCGGGCAAACGAGCACAAGCGGGCTTCAATCAAGGAGTCGAGCGATCAGCAGGCAATCAGCACTGTTCGATTTCCTCATCCTTGTGGCGCGGCCAGCAAAGGATGCCCTTGGTGCTCGGCATCACCTTCGGATCGAATTCCGGATTGGCGATGCCGCGCTTCTTCTGGCCGATGTAGTCGTCGAGCGCAATGAAGGCGAACTTGCCCAGAAGCAAAATGGCGACAAGGTTGACGATGGCCATGAGCGCCATGAAGAGGTCAGCGAGGTTCCAGACGAGGCCGAGCGAGGCGACGGAGCCGAGATAAACCATCATCACGACGAAGGCGCGGTAGATCCACAGCGCGGCCGAATGACGGCTGATGAAGTCCATGTTGATTTCGCCGTAGAAGTAGTTGCCGATGATGGAGCTGAAGGCGAAGAAGAGAACCGTAACGCTCATGAAGGCATTCGTCCATTCGCCGAGCTGGCCGGAGAGCGTCTGCTGGATGAGCGCAATGCCGGTCTTGCCGGAGTCGGCCCAGCCGGGGGTGAGCAGCACGAGCATGGCGGAGGCCGTGCAAACGATCAGCGTGTCGAAGTAGACGCCGAGCGCCTGCACGAGGCCCTGCTTGGCAGGATGGGTTGCGTCGGCAGTGGCGGCGGCGTTCGGAACAGCACCCATGCCGGCTTCGTTGGAGAAGAGGCCGCGCTTGATGCCGGTCATGAGAGCCATGCCGAAGCCGGCGCCCAGAACGGCGTCGAAGTCGAAGGCGCAGCGAAAGACGGTGGAGAGCACTTTGGGAAGAAGCGAGATGTTCATCACCGTGACGGACAGCGCCACGAGGATGTAGGCGCCAGCCATGATCGGGACCATCACGCCGACCACCTTGGCGATGCGGTTGAGGCCGCCGAAGATCACGAGAGCCGTGACGACGGCGATGGCGAAGCCGGTCGCCTGCGTGTCAAAGCCGAACGAAGCCTGCATGGAGAGGCTGATCGTATTGGCCTGAACGGAATTGAAGATCAGGCCGTAGGTGACGGCGAGCAGAACGGCGAAGACGGTCGCGAAGAACGAGGAGCCGAGAACGTTGTCGATGTAGTAGGCCGGGCCGCCCACAAAGCCGCCGCCCTTGCGCGGAGCCTTGTAGATCTGGGCGAGCGTGGATTCGACGAAGCCCGAGGCGGCGCCGATCGTGGCGATGACCCACATCCAGAAGACGGCGCCCGGGCCGCCCGTGGCAACCGCAATGGCAATGCCGGCGATGTTGCCGACGCCTACGCGGGAGGCGGTCGAAACGCAGAAGGCCTGGAAGGTTGAAATATGGCCCTCGCGCGGCTTGGCGTCGGCGGCTTCGGTCATCAGGTGGAACATCTCGGGAAGACAGCGGATCTGAACGAAGCGCGTGCGGATCGTGAACCACAGGCCGATGCCGATGAGCATCACGATGAGAACGTATGACCACAAATAATTGTTGATCACACTGACTATGTCATTGAGCCAATTCATGTAGGATTTTCCTTCTCAGTCTTTTCATTTGATCAGTTTTTTTCGTCAACGGCCGAAATTCGAGCTCCTGCACGAGCAATGGACAGATCAACCGAAAATACGACGGACGGAGCAGGGAACAGGCCCGTGTTCTCTAAAAACGAATTTTTAATTGTAACAAACCGTTTGGCATTGCGGCAAAAGTCCGACGGACTTTATCAACCTGAATTCCCGGATAGCTGATCCACATTTGGCTTGAGGGAAGTCAAAAGGTCTTCACACTGTCTTCGAACCGCCTGTGTTTATTGCCTCGCAATAAGCAGGCGGTTTAAAAAATCTTTATGTTGATCCCTATCATTATGCGAGGGATCATCATGAACCAAAATAAGAAGTGGTATTTCACAACTGATACCAATGCGAAAGGCTTCACGTATGTGCACGCGTACCAGACCAAATGGGATCCTGTGCGCAAGACTCCGCGTCGCAGCGCAAAGCGATATGTCGGCCGTTTGTTTGAAGACGGACGCGTGATTCCGAGCAAAGCTTTCCTTGAAAGCTTCCCGCAGTACGCCGGCTACTCGCTCTATTACGGTGCCGACAAGCAGCTGGTTGATGAAGAAACCTACCGCCGAGACTTTCCTCTTCCTCCCGGGCCTCAGCCCGAGCCAGAAGACGCGCCTGTCAAGGACGACGTTCTCAACACTGCGCCTGGTTTGCGCGGCTTATATCCCCGCCCTGAACGACGGGGCTTTACGCCGCTGTTGGTAAAAAAACGAGTGTTATTCTTCGCCGGCCAAACGTCCGTTCAATTCAAGCGACTTCGCGGCGTATCCGTAAAGCCAGATGGCGCCGAAGGTGGCAAGGGCTCCCCACATCATGGCGTCGGGGCCGCAGGCATAGAGGGCATAAAGCGAATAGAGGGATGAGAAGCCCGCAAGAAGCGTCGTACGGCGCACGGTGTCGCTGTCCACGGGTTCGCGGTGCAAAATGACGTTTACGGCTGCAAAGACAAGTAGGTAAGGCACGAGATTCGTAACGACCGCGATGTCTTTTAAAACGTAGAACTGCTGTTCGAGCCGCGGGTCGATCGTGAGAAGGGCCGAGAGGGACTGTAGCCCCAGAATGATGAGGATGCCCCACACCGGAACGTTAAGACGCGTCACGCGACCGAAAATTTTCGGGAAATACCCTTCGTGGGCCGACACTCGAAAGACTTCGGAAATCGTGAACTGCCAGCTGGTGAGGCACCCGGCGCACGCGAGCGCCATCAGCGCCATGACGAATTTACCTACGGCGGGACTGAACATCGTTGCAAAGACGAGACCGAAGGGCGCGGTGGAGTGCGAGAGAACGGCGTTGTCGACGATGCCGAAAGAAATGTTGTTGGCGAGCACGTAAACCGTGCCCGACCCCAAGGCCGCGAGCACCATCGCCTTCGGAACGGACTTCTCGGGGTTTTCGACGGCTTCGGAATTGGCGCAGGCCGTTTCAATGCCGAGGAACCCCCAGAGCGTCATGGAAATCCCGGCGCTGATGCCGTCAAAAAGCGATAAGTTCTGCGGGTTCCAGGCGCCTACGTAACGTTCGGGCGAGAACCAGAACCAGCCGACGGCAACGAGGATCAGAATCGGAATAAGAATGCCGTAGCTTGAGAAGTGCGAAAGCTGACCGATGAAGCGCGCCCCTCCGATGTTTGGAAGACTGCAGATCCAGATGACGGCAATGCTTGCCAAACCCATTTCGAGGGGCGTCAATTCCCACTCGAAAAGAACAATGAGGTAGCCCACGATCGAAATGGCGATGGTGAGGTTCGCGATGACGAGCGACAATCCGTAACTGAAGTTCGCAAGGAAACTGCCGGACTTACCGAAGGCATAGGCGGCGTACCCGCCGAGACCCCCGCGTTTGCGGCTGAACATGCCGCATTTGGCGAAGACGTAGCTGATCGCCGTCGCCCCGGTGATGGTTACCACCCACGAGAGGATCGACATGGTGCCGATTTCCGCGAGTTTCGTGGGCATCAGAATGATGGAAGACCCGAGCATGTTGAGCATCACGGCCATCGTGAGCTGCAGACAGGTCATCTTGGGCTTTTCAACGGAGGCAACGGAGGTAGACATTTCTGCTTAAGCTATCTTTCTTAGAGGGTTGAAGGGAGGCGGAACTCTAGCAGAAATCGGAGGCAAAGGACAGGGTGACGAAAGGAAAGAGAATTGTAGAAAAAGCGGAATTTTTCACGAGAAGCGAATTTATTATCGACAGGAGAATTTTCTATGTGATAAACTTAAGGCGAATTGAAATTGAACTTCTTCAAATATATCATTTGAATAACATAAACTTTGAGTGAATTTGACATGGCAGATGCCTATCCGATTCCGAATCTCGCGCCGGGCGAGGAACACAGCGCCGAAATGATCATCAAGCGGTCGCGTTTTATTGCGACGGTTTCCCGTGTGACGACACCCGATGAGGCCAAGGCCTTCGTCGAACGCCTGAAGGCACGACATCCGGATGCGAATCACAATTGTTGGGCCTTTAACGCCGGAGCCCCGGGGACGACGGCCCGGATCGGCGCGAGCGACGACGGAGAACCCAAGGGGACGGCGGGACGTCCGATGTTGAATGTGTTGCTGCACTGCGGCATCGGGGAAATCGCGGTCGTCGTGACGCGTTATTTCGGCGGTACGCTGCTCGGTACCGGAGGCCTGGTGCGGGCTTACCAAGATTTGGTGAAGCTCGGGCTTGAAAACCTTCCCGTCAAAGACAAAGTTCCCGCAACGCGCTGCACCCTGACGTTTGAACCGCGGTTTCTCGGAAAATTTCAGCGATTGATGGAAGACGCCGGAGCCGCGGTGCTTTCGAAGGACTTCATGGGGGACGTGACTTTCACGCTTGAGGTGCCGGATGCGGCCGTTGAGCGTCTGGGACGGGCGATTTCCGAAGCGAGCGCCGGGCGCGCAGCGCTCAAAGCCGAATAACGGCATCCTGCTCGAGCTTTGGCGCAAGGCGCTTTCAGTCGTCGACGGACAAGGCTTGAAGTCGCGTTCCGACAAAAACGACCGACACTCGCTTGAGGTTGGCAATGTCGCTGACGGCGGCACTCTCTGCGTAGCGAGCCGCCTGCGTACGAGCCTTCCGAAGTGTTTCTTCGATGCGGGCGTCAGAAGCGTCCTTTTTGCGAAGGAACTTCAATTCCATGAGGTAGGCGACATCGCGACTGCAGGCGTCGGTCGGTGTCACAAGAAGGTCGATGTAGCCGGGATGACTGCCGGCGACTTCGACTTCGCGCTGCACGCGATAACGGCTGGTGAAGAGAAATGCGGCTTGAACGAGCGTCTGAAAATCACTTTCGCTCAAGTGCAGGTGCGTATGCAGGCCGCTTTCCTCCGAAAAACGATGGCAGACCACCTCGAAAAACGGTCGCGGGTCACCGAGCGCCAGTGCTGAAAAGGCCTCGCGGAAGCGGGCGGCGTCAAAGTTATATCGGTCGGCTTTGAGCACAGATTTGAGGTAATACTCAAAGAATTGAATGCTCACCGCGCGGTTGGGCACAATGAGTGCAGGTTCCTGGGTGTCGGCGTAGGTGAGGTACCCGAGATAGAACATGGCGGAAAGGAGTTCTTCTTCGGAGAATTCGGCGTGGTCGTTGAGATTTAAAAGTTTCAGCGTGCCGTTCCCGAAAACGATGGGTTCCCGTTTCAGAGCTTTTTCGACAATGCGCCGTACCAAAGCACCGTCCCCCAGCGACAGAATGCCGGTAATTTTGGTGAGATCCTGAGAAAAAGCCGGATCCAGCATTTCCGCGGGTTCCCGGTTTTCGTCGCCAATGTAGTCGAGGTAATAAAGACACATTGAAGCGTTGAATACCGTCTCAAGGCTTTCGCGGCTGAATCGATAGCCGTTGTACCATTCCTTCATTCGTGCGAAAACTTCCTCCAAGGGGTGTCCGTATCGTTTCAGATCGATTAATTGCGGAATCAGGTCGCGCAGTTCCGCTTCCGTAAACCCAAAGAGCGACGCAAACCCAGAGCGGGTCGTGACGTTTTTGGCAATGGAGAAGCCCGACGTCATCGAGTCGAGCGAAATGGAGGTGACGCCGGTGATGAAAATACGAGCCACGGGTCCCGAGGTGGCTTCCTTGATCTTGGCGTAGAAGTCCTTTAAGAAACCTTTGGCGGACGTCATGCGGCGAAATTGTTCGACATTTTGAGAAAGAACGGCGTTTGCAAATTGATCGTACTCGTCGATGATGAGATAGATTTTTTTACGATAAGCGGTTCCGAGAACGGCGAAAAAGCGTTCGATGAGAACTGCCGGGCTTGCAAATTGTCCGTAAAGAATCTCGGCTTGTCGGGGGTGGGGGTAAGTTTCAAAGAAGTCGGAAAGCTGACTCACAAGCGACTGCTGGAAGACTTCCTCAAGATGATCTGCCGATCCCAAGCCGGAAAACACCAGACGCAGTACGTAAAACTGATTGGCAGAAGTCGTTTTGTGCTGCGCAATGTAGGTGCCGGCAAAATTACTGTCGAATTCGTCAGTTGCCGCTTTATCGTAGTAGGCCTGCAGCATCGTTGTGAACATCGATTTACCGAAGCGGCGGGGACGGACGATGAAAGGAAAGTTGATCTTATCAATCGCTTCAATGAAACGCGTCTTGTCCGCATAGGCGTAGTCGTCGCGGAGCAGATCGCGGAAATCCGCCAAGCCGAGAGGATTCTTTTTGAGTGACTGGAAAGTCATAGGAAAGTCGACGCCGTCAGAGGAACGCACAAAACCATATTGAAGACCGAGTTTATCACGCACGGTTTTTCGGTTCTTCGGCGAAATTCTGCGAAAATCCACTTTTCGACGGAATTCTCAGACGTATGTTCGGCTTTTCGTTAAAACTCAATGAAGCCGATAGAAGGAAACAATTCCGAACGAATTACGACTACTGACGAATGACGACGGCCGACGGAATCTGCTAAAGTGAAACCGTCATCAATTTCATGCGCGTTTTCACCTACACATTATGACGCAGGGACACATTCATTCTTTTGAAAGTTTCGGCTCGGTGGACGGCCCCGGGGTGCGCTTTGTCGTATTCGTGCAGGGGTGCCGGATGCGCTGCGCCTATTGCCACAACCCGGATACGTGGAAGGAAGACCGCGGCGAACTCATGACGCCGGAAGCGGTGCTCGCCAAAGCACTGCGCTATCGGCACTATTGGGGGGACAATGGCGGCATCACGGTGGCGGGGGGCGAGCCCCTCCTGCAGCTCGACTTTGTGACGGAACTTTTTGCACTTGCTAAAAAAGAAGGCATTCACACGACGCTCGATACCGCGGGGGAACCGTTTCGGGAAGACGAAACGACGCTCGCCGCCTTTGACCGCCTGATGGCCGTGACGGATTTGGTGCTCCTTGACATCAAGGAAATTGACCCCGGGAAACACCGGCGGCTCACCGGGAAACCGTTGGCTAACATTTTGGCATTTGCGAAGTATCTGGAAGCCAAGGATAAACCTGTTTGGATTCGACACGTGCTGGTGCCGGGCTGGACGGACGATGACGACGATCTGAGGGCGTTGCACGATTTCATCGCAACGCTCACCAATGTTAAGAAAACGGAAGTACTGCCGTTTCATAATCTCGCACAGTACAAATGGGTCGAACTCGGTATCCCGTACCGTTTGAAAGACGCCGAGCGCCCGACGGAAGAACGCATTAAAAATGCCCGCCGTATCCTGTTGGCGGCGGGCGACTGAATTTCAACCTTTTAGGAGCAATCCATGACGACGAACGAAGCATGGCGCGGTTTCAAGGGTACGCACTGGACGGAAGACGTCAACGTGCGCGACTTCATTCAGAAGAACTACACGCCGTACGACGGGGACGAAGCTTTTCTGGCCGGCCCCACTGAAGCAACGGACAAACTCTGGGCGCGGGTGCAGGAATACCAAAAGGAAGAACGCGCCAAGGGCGGGGTTCTTGACATGGAAACGGAAGTCGTGTCCTCGATCACGGCCTATCCGCCCGCTTACATTGACCCGGCGTTAAAGGACTTGGAAAAGGTCGTTGGCCTGCAGACGGATAAGCCCTTAAAGCGCGCCTTCATGCCCTACGGCGGCATTCGCATGGCCGAAGAAGCCTGCACGACTTACGGCTACACGCCGAATCCGAAATGGGATCAGATCTTCAACGAATACCGTAAGACCCACAATCAGGCGGTGTACGACGCGTATACCCCCGAGATGCGGGCCGTGCGCAAAAATAAGATCATCACGGGGTTGCCCGATACGTACGGCCGCGGCCGCATCGTCGGCGACTACCGCCGTGTAGCGTTGTACGGGATTGACTTCCTCATCGCGCAGAAAAAGGCCGATCATCTCAACTGCGGTTGCGGCATCATGACCGAGGACGTCATTCGTCAGAGGGAAGAAATCGCCGATCAGATCCGCGCGCTCATGGCGATGAAGACGATGGCGGCGGCCTACGGATTTGATATTTCCGCACCGGCGAAAAACGCACGCGAAGCCGTGCAGTGGCTCTATTTCGGGTACCTGGCCGCGGTGAAGACGCAGAACGGCGCCGCGATGAGCGTGGGACGCATTTCGACGTTCCTCGACATTTACATCGAACGCGATCTGCGCGAAGGGACGCTCTCCGAAAGCGAAGCGCAGGAATTGATCGACCACTTGGTTCTCAAATTCCGCATGGTGAAGTTCGCGCGCATTCCGTCCTATAACCAACTCTTTTCGGGCGACCCCGTGTGGGCCACGCTCGAGATGGGCGGCATCGGCATGGACGGGCGCTCCATGGTGACGAAGTCGGATTTCCGCTTCCTGCATACGCTGGAAAACATGGGACCCGCGCCCGAACCCAATCTCACCGTGCTTTATACGAAGGCGCTTCCCTTGGCCTTCCGCGAATACGCGGCGAAGATTTCGGTCGCGACGTCCTCCGTGCAGTACGAAAACGACGACGTGATGCGTCCGGTGTGGGGCGATGATTATTCGATCTGCTGCTGCGTTTCGGCGACCGAAACCGGTAAGGAAATGCAGTTCTTCGGAGCCCGCGCCAACTTGGCGAAGTGTCTTCTTTACGCCATCAACGGCGGCGTGGACGAAAAGACGGGGGCGCAGGTGGGCCCGGCCTATCGAGCCTTGACGGGGGACGTGCTCGACTTTAAGGACGTCATGGCGTCATACGAGCGCATGATGGATTGGCTTGCGGGCGTGTACGTGAACACGTTGAACCTCATTCACTACATGCACGACAAGTATTTCTACGAAGCGGCGGAAATGGCGTTGATCGACACCGACGTGCGCCGTACGTTTGCAACCGGTATCGCAGGCTTCTCGCACGTGGTGGACTCTTTGTCCGCGATTAAGTACGCCAAGGTGAAGCCCGTTCGCAACGACGCCGGCATCGCGGTTGACTTTGAGATCGAAGGTGACTTCCCAGGCTACGGCAACGATGACGATCGCGCGGACGAGTTGGCGGTGTGGGTCTTGAAGACGTTCCTCAAGAAGATCCGCAAGTACCCGACGTACCGGCATTCCGAACCCACGACGTCGATTCTGACGATTACGTCCAACGTGGTTTACGGAAAAGCCACCGGGACGATGCCCGACGGCCGTAAGGGCGGGGAGCCGTTGTCGCCCGGCGCGAATCCGAGTTACGGCGCGGAAAAGAGCGGGCTCTTGGCGTCTTTGAATTCCGTGGCGAAACTCCCGTACGAATATGCGTTGGACGGCATTTCCAACACGCAGACGATCAGTCCGGAAGCGTTGGGTCACTCCGAAGCTGAACGTAAAGCGAATCTTGTGAGCGTCATGGACGGCTACTTTGCTGCGGGCGCCCATCACCTCAACGTCAACGTGTTCGGGACGGAGAAGTTGATTGACGCGATGGAACATCCGGAAAAGCCGGAATACGCGAATTTCACGATTCGTGTTTCGGGTTACGCCGTGAAGTTCATTGACCTCACGCGCGAGCAGCAGTTGGATGTGATTGCGCGAACCTGCCACAAGGCGATGTAGTTTCGCTTCGGAACATCAGAACGCCGCCGGTGCGCTTCCTTCGGGAGTGCCGCACCGGCGGCGCTTTGTCAGGAGGCGGCGAGAATTCGGACGATGACGGTCGTCCACACGGGGAGCGGCGCCATCGACACTAAGGTCTGCGCCGTCGTCACGTTGGCAACCGACGCGGCGCCGCCGCGCATCGAAGCCGTCATGACGTAGCAGGACTGTGCCGTGGGGAGTGCGGCAAAGAGAAGAAGAACGCCCGCTTCGGTGGGGGCGAGTCCGAATGCGTACCTCATGCCCCAGGCAATCAAGGGGACGACAATGAGTCGTTCGACGACCGCCCCCGAGATAAGTTTAAATGCGATTTAAAACCCGCCGTCGCGAACTTCGTTACGGTCTGCGCTTCAATCTTCTTTGAGCATAACGCGGATGATTTCGCGGTCGGTGTCGACCATGCCGCGGCTCGCAATTCGGCCCACGGCAGCGGCCGTGGCGTCGGTCGTTTCCTGCACGATGCCGTCGCCCGAGCGGAAGGTCTGATGATTCTTGACCATGTCGAGTGCGAGGAGCCCGCCTTCGACGGACATGGCGATTTTGGCGGCGCAGGACGATTTGGCGCCGTCGCAGATCATGCCGGACGTGATGGCGAGGGCGTTCGTGATGACGTCTTCAATTTCCGTGTCCGTCATGCCTTCCAAGAGGGCGATGCCGGCGGCGCTCCCGCAGCCGGCGCTTACCGACCCGCAGTAGGCGGAGAGTTTGCCGATGCCTTGTTTGAGAGCAATGGTGACGAGGTCGGACAAAAGCAGTGCACGCAGAATGGCGTCATGCGGCGCCTTGAGTGCCTCACCGTAAACCGCGATCGGGACGCTTGCGGTGATGCCTTGGTTGCCGCTTCCGGAAACGATGACGACCGGCATCTCGCAGCCGTTCATGCGGGCGTCTGATCCTGCGGCCGCCAAGGCCCGGGCTTTGACGGCGGGATCTTTTTCAGCACGCATAAGGAGAATTTTTCCGATCGACGCGCCCCAGCCGCCTTTGAGTCCTTCTTCGCTGATGGCGAGGTTGCAGGCAAGCTGCCTCTCAAGGAGCGGTGCGACGTCCGTGAGCGGCATCGTGTGTGCGGCGGTGATGACGTCGGCCATCGCCCAAGTTTCGTCGATGTCTTTCTCCTTCTCATAGGTCTTGGCAAAGACTTCGACGCCGTCTTCCACAATGGATGTGATGTTCGTGTGGCAGGTGCGAAGCGTCACGGATACCGTTTTGTCCGCACGGGATGCCGTGATGCGGATGAAGAACACGTCGGGTTCGTCGGATTGGTGAACGTGCATGGGTTCCGTTGCCCGGCGGCGAATTTCGCTTCGTTCAGAATCCGTGACGCCCGACAAAATTTCAAGGGACTTTTGGGGCGCCCGCACGACGAAACCCGCGGCGACCGCTGCTTCGATCCCGTTCAGGCCGCCCGTGTTGGGAACGACGACGCTCTTGACGTTTTTCACGATGTTGCGCGAAACTTCGACGTCAATTACCTCTGGGTACCCGCCCAGGCGGTCGCCCGCGACGGCGGCAGCATACGCGAGAGCAATCGGTTCGGTGCAGCCCATGGCGGGCACCAATTCGCGCGCGAGCGCCGCGCGGTAAATTTCAAAGTCGGCAGTCATGGCAAACGAAACGCCTTCAAAGGAAAGCGGGAGCGTAGCAGAAAGAAAAGCAGAGACCTAACCTAAAACGTCGCCGTTTGGCCCGACCGTAAAAGTCGGGCCGGATTTACATTAGGCGACGATTTTGAAGCTTTTGAGTACGTCGGGCGGGAGCCTCACGATTCCGTCGCGAACGGCGCGCCGCAGGGCTTTGAGAAGCGTTTCGCGCGCCCAGGTACTTCCGCCCAAGGTTTTGACGGCCGACATCACGTCGGGAGTAACGCGGATCTGCAGGACGGACGTCATTGACGCGTGTCCGAGCGGTCGTCGCCCAACGGCGCAAGTGCTGTTCCCCTTGGCTGCCGTGAGCCGGGGTAAAGGATCCGGCGAACGGGATCCGGCGGAGGGCGTTGTCATTTTTTCCTCCTTCTAAAACACCTGACGCAGTAAGTATAGCGGTGCCGGCGTTGCGTGCCTGCGGCAAAGCGCCTATCTTTTGACTTGAGAGAAATCTCAGGAAGGACGTCGGTCGGATCGGTCGAAGACTTGAGAGAATCCGGCACACGGTAAAGAACGATCGCGAGTCATTCCTGGTTTGTTTGGGAGAAGCCCTACGGCGTAAGGAGTCCGCGATGCCGTACACGACCTTCGGAAAAACCGGGCCTCAAACCAAAGCGCAGCCTCGGCTGCATGAGTTTCGGCGCAGCGGGCATGGCGCGTGCCCGGACGTTGGACGAAAAGGCGACGGCGAGCAGGGGCCCCCATGCTTTGGAGCTCGGCATTAACTTTTTCGATACCGCGAACGTTTATTCCGCGAGGACGAGCGAAGCTTATCTTAGGGCGGCGTTCCGATCAGTGTCGTCGCGACCAAGTCGTCATCGCTTCTCGAAGCTCTGTTTCAATTCTGAACGGTTTTCCACGACGGCGTTACACCGAGATTGAGTTCGCTCATGAGGCTTCTTGCGGAGTTGGGTTCGAAAGGACGCCGATCATCTGAGGGCAGACCGCATTGAACCGAGGCAGCCTCCGATTCCCGACGAGGTAGCCCTTCGGCTTGAGTCGACGGAGACGCCGCGCGGTAACTTGGGGGCGGTAGAATTCGAACTGTTATCAAAGCATAAAATTTGGGTTTTCGCCTGTTATCCATTGATAAATAAGCAAAGATTATCGTCATGCTCTCGTTCATAAGCCATTTTCGCCGTATGGGATGCACCTTCGGATGCTTGATGTGTCTGTTTCCGATAACTGTCGTATCAGCCGCAGATCAAGCGGTGAGGAGCGCCCTGGTTCGCGTCGGTTGGTATGAGGACGCCTACAACATCACGGACGAGCACGGCGAGCGAAGAGGCTACGGCTACGAGTTTCAGCAGGCGGTGGCGGGCTACACAAGCTGGAATTACGACTATGTGCGGGCGGACTGGCCAGAACTCCTCGAAATGATGCGTGCGGGGAAAATCGACCTGATGGGGGCCGTCTCCTACACCGAGGAGCGCTCGCGTGAGATGCTCTTTTCGGAACTCCCGATGGGTAGCGAAAAGTACTATCTCTACGCGGATCTCGCGCACACCGACATTTCTGCCGCAGATTTGACGACCCTCAACGGCAAGCGCGTCGGGTTCCGCAAGGGAAGTGTTGGAGGGACGCTCTTCTTTCAATGGGCAAAGGATCGCGACCTCAAATTTCAATACATCCCCCTCATGAGTTTTGAAGAAGCGAAAGCACGCGTGGCCAAACGTGAGTTGGACTGCGTGGTTTCGACGGAAACGCCGGCGTGGGGTGCAGCAGGATTGTCGGCGATTGCGACAACCGGGGCGTCAAACGTCTATTTTGTGATCAACAAAAGGCGGCCGGATCTGAAGGTAGTCCTTGACGACGCCATGCGCAAAATGGAGTATGACAAGCCCTTTTACGCTGACGAACTCTACCGGCGTTATATGTCGGCGGGTCGGCTCGCCGTGCTGTCTGACGGGGAAAAAACGTGGCTTGCCGAACACGGTCCCGTGCGCATCGGTTGGACGGATCATGATCCCGGCTTCAGCAACGTGGATCCCGGCACGGGCAAGATGACGGGGGTCGTCAACGATTACGTGCGGTTGGCCGAAGAGGCACTGGGAAAGAACGGCCTGCGGTTTGAATTGGTGCAGACTCCGTCTTTCCGGGATCTTCTTGCAGCGCTGAAAGAGAAACGCATCGACATGATCTTTCACATGCCGCTGAACCCCTATGCCGCGGAAACGAATGGTTTTACGCTTTCCAACGCCGTTCTCAACCTGCCGCTCGCGGCCGTGACGGCGAAGAAGACGCTCAATGAGAATGACGAAAATACGGTCGCCGTGGAAAGGGATAATCTCCTTTATAAGTGGTATGTGTCGTACAACTATCCGAAGTGGAAGGTTCTCGAGTTCTCGTCCTTTGAAGCCGTCGAAGAAGCAGTGCGGGAGGGAAAAGCCGACTGTTTTCTTGCGCGCACCGGACAACTCACGAAATACATCGAAGACAATGGCCTTCACAGCGTCTTTCTGATGACGTCGGGAACATCGGTTTTTGCCGTGAATCGTAATGAGCCGACGCTTCTTTCGATTCTCAACAAGACCTTGCGCTCCGTGACCCCTGCTACGCTCACCGGGGCCATGTCTGCGTACGACAACAGTCTGCGCAAGGTGACGGTGAAGGACTTCATAAAGTCGAATCTTTGGGAGGTGGTCGGGGGTTCTGTGACCGGCTTCCTGCTGATTCTCTATGTGATGATGCGTCTCTTGAGAAATGCGCGGCGATCTGAAGCGAAAGCCCGGCAGGCCGTCGCTCAAACGAAGGTGCTCAATCGAAAATTGGCAGAAGCGGCGAAGGTTGCACAAAAGGCCAATGAAGCCAAGACGGAATTTCTCTTCAACATGTCTCACGACATTCGTACACCGATGAATGCCGTGTTGGGGTATGCCAAAATGATCCGTGAGGGTTTGAGGGATCCTAAACTCATCGGTTATCAGAAAAAGATGGAACAGTCGGGGCAGCTGCTTCTGTCTATCCTCAACAACGTCCTTGACATGGCCCGCATTGAAAGCGGCAAGATGGAAGTTGACGAGAATTACTGCCGCGTGAGCGACCTAACCGCAGAACTTACCGAAGTCTTTGAGATGGAAGCCCGCAGCAAGGGTCTGACCCTCGTAAGGGACAACCAGGTTGAGCATCAGCATGTGATGTGCGACGTGACGAAGGTAAAGGAAATCCTCACGAACCTCGTGAGCAACGCGATGAAATTTACGCCCAGGGGCGGCACCGTTACGATCACGAGCCGCGAGCTGCCGCTTCGGGAGCCGGGGTACGTCATGGTAGAAACCATCGTCTCCGATACCGGCATCGGCATCGGCCGTGAATTCCTTCCGACGTTGTTCGAGCCGTTTACGCGTGAACGGAATACAACGATCGGAAAGGTCCCGGGTACCGGCCTCGGCCTGACGATTGTGAAGAAACTCGTCGATATGTTGGGCGGCACGATTCGGGTCGAAAGCGAACCGGGAAAAGGCAGCCGCTTTGCCGTAACGCTCAAATACCGTATTGCCGATGAGATTTATTATGAGAAGTCGTCGGTATCGTGTACGGCAGTGACGCACACGAATGTCCTTGCGGGAAAGCGTATTCTTCTTGCGGAAGATAATGAACTCAATGCCGAAATTGCGATCTATTTTCTTGAAAGGTTGGGGATGACGGTAGATCTCGTGGAAGACGGCGTGCAGTGCGTGAGCCGGATGAAAGCAATGCCCGCAGGAACGTACGACTTGATTCTGATGGATATTCAGATGCCGCACATGGACGGCTACAAAGCGACGCAGGCGATTCGACAGTTCGATGATGTCGTGAAGGCCGCGATTCCGATCGTCGCAATGACCGCCAATGCCTTTGAGAAAGATCGTCAGAATGCATTCAAGGCCGGTATGAACGGGCACATCGCCAAACCCATTGATGCTGCGAAGGTGAAGGAAACGCTGACGGACTTATTGTGATAAGTCGGGCGAATCTATTTGGAATTGCGTCAAGCGCCGTACGGTCGGAGGCGGTGGGCGTCAGATCGTTCAAAGGACTCAGGAGCCGGAAAAACTCCCGGTCGTACGGCGGGTGAAAAGGGGAGCTTTTCCGGTCATATTTTGAGGTCGATGAAGCGCAGAAAACCCGAGGAAAAGTTTTTCAGATTCCCGCCCGTCAGGCCGTGTGTCGATGAGAGGCATGGCTAGCCCAGGCAGCCGTGAGAAGGATGGTCGCCATCGCAATAAAAATCGAGGCTGCACCGAAAACGCCGGTGAGAATGCCGAAGGTGGTGGGAAGTACAGTGTGGCAGCCGTTCGTGAACATCGTTCTTACCCCCGAAGCTTCCCCGACGCGCCCCGCAGGGGCTTCGCTGTGCAGGAGACTCATGACGTTCGGTTGGCTCGATCCCAAACCAAGGCCCAGGATAAACGCTGCAACGGTGAGCGGCCCGAACGTCGTAAAAAGCGGAAAGACCGCGTAAGCAGCGCCGCCCACGGCAAGGGTGAGTACCAAGAACTGCCACTCGGTGAAGTGTTTCGACATCCAGGGCATCAGAAAACGCACGAGAAAGGTCGCCGAATAGAAAATGCCGGTAAGCCAGCCGATTTCCGTTGCGGAGAGCCCTACGGCGTGGCCGTAGACCGGGAACATGTAGTGCTGCAGATCCCAAGCCATGGAGACAAGCGCCGAAACGATGAGAACGTTTCGAAGTGCCGGTACCTGCAAGAGATCCCAAGAGGAGTTTTTTTGTGCCGTCGGTTGGGTCGCCCCGAGCGTGGCTGGGAGTTTCGTAAACGATACGGCGAACATCAGGAGTCCTGCTGCCGCGAAGCCTGACGCCGTGAGAAAAACCGCTGAAAACCCTGCGTGATCGATGAGCGTTCCGGTGAGAATCGGGGAAAGGAGCCCCGAAGCCGACATTCCCATCGCGAGCCATGCAAAAGACGTCTGACGCGTAGCGGCCGTAGAAATGAAGCCGACGGTTTTTTGACTTACGAGCGTAATGAAAAGGAAACCCAGACCGGCGACGAGCGCCATCCCGTAAAGCGGCCAAAGCGCGTGGTCGGCGACGGGAAAAAGAACGCCTGTTATGGCCGCCGTTCCGAGCATGAGGGCGCCGATGACAATGGGGAGGCGAGTCCCCACTCGGTCGATGTAGCGACCGAAAGCGACCGCCGTAAACGTGGGGCCCAACGCCATGAGACTCACGATGACACCGACTTCAAGGGAAGACGCTCCGTGGGCGAGCGCGTCGAGACTCGCTGCAAACCGCAGACTTGCAAAGGCGACGTGAAGTAGAACGGAAGCAAAAACGATTCGAAAGACCATGGCAAACCGACGTCGGGCACAGATTAAGTAAGTCTAACACTGCGGGTCATCTGAATTGAATGGGTGGTCGGGATTGTTAGCGCACAGCTAAAACGTCACAAGTTTTGTCAGCCAATTGGATACACATCCAAGTTCGGACATTTTTGTCCACAGAGAACCTCGCAAACTCTTTGACTTCGACTTTGGAGAGCGGGGTTTCTCATTGCCCAGCGTAAAAAATCCGCCAGTACGATCGACGAATTTGAACAAATTTCATATGATGTAATGGCGAATTTTTGCAAAACAGTTTAGGCAGCCGGCTTAATCAGCATGTCTTCTTCAGTGATGCCGGCAACGAGTGCAGCTTCAAACCACTTCGGCTTTTTTCCCTGGCCGGTCCAGGTTTCGTCGCCGGCGGGGTTCTGGTACTTTGGGGGGCGTTTTACGCGAGCGGGCTTGGCAGGAGCAACTTCACCGCAGCCGATTTCTGCGGCAGCGAATCCAAACTGTTTGACGAGCTTGACGGCCATTTCTTTTGCATCGCTACGGATGGCGTCATATTCCTTCTGGAGTTCGGCCTTTTTTGCGTTGAGCGCTTCAAGGCGTTCGAAGAAATTGGTATCCATTGAAATCTCCTTTTAGAGAAATGATCTATTCCAAAATATAGCGCATAAGGAATAATTTGACAATATCTGGTAATGCAATTAATGTTAATGTAGTATCATGTTAGAGCTAGTAATAACAGGAGATAGTAATGCCGTTTGAAAGCGTATTTCTGAGAAATGCTCGTCGTTTGGCTCAGATGGGGTTGGTTGAGTTGAAGAAAGAAAAATCAGAGATGGATTTGAAACACGTAACGGCTACCCAGGCTGAAAAGATCTTGAAGGTGCCACGGGATCGAATCTCCAAAGTTTTACCCGTAGAAGTAAATACACAGCAAGAGAGGGTGGAGCATTACGATATCTCTTTATTAGTTGAAGTCCTCAACAATACCCATCATCTTGATGTTGATGAACATTATTATGTCCTTGCTGAATATCAATTAGGACTCCTTCAAGCGGTAAATGAACCTACGCCACAGCAAATCGGTCGGTATGAGATGAGTTGGGCTAGTAACGTGTTCCGTAATCCTCATTTTTTACCAAAGTTCAAAAGTGCCGATATAGTCAAAGAAATTTTGAGAAAAGCCTTTTTGAGGGCAATTGTTTGGACTGATGACAAGACCATCCAAGAGGGAGTTGAATTCTATGATTTGCTCGCTTACGGAAAGATGGACGAAGACACTGATACAACGAAATGCGTTTGCTTGAAGGTTGCTTTACCTGAGTGTCCGGAAGATTTTTCGGTGCAAGAGTATCGTCAAGCGATCATTGACCGATTGATGGTTGAACCGGAAAGTGCAGATGGTGGTTTTTATATTTTGACTCTTTGTGGTGACGGAGCGCTTTATCGGAGGAATTGTCCCGAATTGGTTAAGGAGTTGCAGGCTATTTGGAATAATGAAGAAGATCTTCAAAACTGGCTTGCTAATATTCGGAAAGAAATCCCGGGTATCCAGGATCAACAGATTGAAGAACAAATTCGCGAAGGATTTGTCGATCAATATCCTATAGTGAATAAACTTACTCTTCAACAGAAAATTGCCTTTGAGGGATCGTTTGGTGATTTAGATGGTTTGGCGACTGAGTTGAAACGCAAGTTGGATAGGGATTATTGGCGAAATATTCCGAATAAATACAATATTTCGGAACCGGAGTGGAGGAAAATATGTGTGACTGGACTGAAAAATGTCCAAGGTCAGGGAAATCAGTTCGAATGGATCAAATTGCCGGTTTGCTACTTACCTAAAATTTTTGGTTATCGTGTTTATTTCGGTAAAAATTTTAGATTGAGCTTTGGTTACAAAGACAATGGAAACCGTTTAAATGAACGCGAATTGGCAAAATTAAAATCACGTTTATCTAATATTGGAATATTAATAAGGACGGGTGAACTGGTTAGAGGTGATCAATATGGATTTAATGCGCGCTTGGTAGACTTTGATAATATATTTCACGGAATTCAGAAAGGCGAAATTGATGAAGTTCCGAAAGATATCGTAATAGCTAAAATTAAGTTCGAGGAGCATTTGAAGCGATCTGAGGAAAACAAAAGGATCCAAGAAGAACGTCGAAAGGAAAATCGAGGAAAAAGAAAACTTCGAGGAAGCTTGAAAAAGAAATCGAAGGAAAATTAGGGATGTGTGTAGATTTTTGTGTCTAGCGTGGGTTTACGGTTGAGCTTGTTGGAGAGCTAGGTTAAACCTCTCTCCGGTTTGTGACAAATTCGGTAGTGTTTTTGACAACGGTACCGCAGCACCGTCGCCGCCAGGTACTGTACAGTACCCAAATACCATAGGCAGCAGCTAATCATTTTTATAAGGTGCCCTGCTGAGGCTGAAACCATTGCTTCCTCATATGATTCTTTCTCGGGATCTCCGTCCCGAGAATAACCATATTGACCCGATTTCTATCGGACCGTAACCAACAGAAAATGGATTTCACATGTCCGGCGTCATCCTTTCGCTACTTGTCACCATCTTTATGGTGCGATACCTCCTTAAACACTTCCGCCCGCAGTTCGTGCTGTTTGCGGGCGGCCTTCTCCTTCTTTTTGCGGCCATCGTGATGCAGCAACTGGGGTTCATTGATGCCGCCGGCATTCTCCCCAAGAAGGTCGCTTCTACGGGCTGGGTCGGTTTTGATCCCTTTAAATGCATCTCGTCCATCATGTCTTCGCGCGTCGCGGGGCTGGGGCTCATCATCATGTCC